>PLPU01000314.1:27430-37883 GCA_003159975.1 Acidobacteriaceae bacterium | reverse complement strand
CTGAACATCGAGCCGGCCCTCGGCTCCTGGCTGGGCGTCCAACTGCTCGGCGAACACCTGGGCGCCTTCGCCTGGGTCGGCGGCGGCCTCATCCTGGCGGCGGCCGTGACCCTGACCACCCGCGGCCACGAGCCTGAACCGGCCATCCTCCTCGAATAAGTAAATATCCTTCGGAAGAGCCGGGGGGTTGATGGTTTGTGGCTCCTCAAAGAAGCATGGCCGCGCGCAATACCAAGCGTATTGCTCACGCCCGCCAGAATTCCGCGCCGTAGGCGCAATGGTTGTTAGCCCCGCGCTTCAGCGTGGGGTTGGCGAAACCAATAATTCATCCGGAGTCCCATAGGGACGGCGCTCATGCTTCGCGCCTTTCTAACATTTTTACGAGAAGAAGGTAAAAACACAATCCGGGAGAGATTCCTGCAAATGTCAAACTTCTACTGCCTCCACGGCAAAGCCGGGGATTATCCCGGATCAATAGATCGTCATTCCATGCGATGCGCCGGGCGCGCCCCGAACTGTCCGCCGGATTACCCCTCGAAGGAAAGCTGATCGGATGCGAAGATCCCTGAAGCCGGCTTGGGCTCCGAGGCCAGTTCGTAGACCAGCCGCTCCAGCACCAGCCGCTTGTCGGGCGGCGAGGAGCGCAGCTCCAGATCGGCGCGGGCAATCAGCCGCAGCGCTCGCGTCAACCCGCGGCGGCTCTTGAAGCGCCGCGCCTGGCGAATCAGATCGTCGGCGGCAAAGGGCGGCATTCTGAAGCCCTGCCACAGCGCCTGCCAGATGGCGCGCGAGTCGCGCACATTCTTTTCCAGAATCACCAGCATCTGCCGGAAGGTGCGCGCCAGCATATAAAGGTGGCCGATGGCCGCGTCCTCGCCCGCGTCTGAACTGTTCAGCAGTCCTTGCAGCAGCGCCAGCGCCTTCGCCCGGTCGCGCGCGCTGATGGCGTCGGTCAGCTCATACAGCGAGCGCTGCTTGGCAGACAGCACCATCGTTTCCACGTCGCCCAGCGTGATTCTTCCCTTCCCCAGTGTGTAGAGCAGCAGCTTCTCCAGCTCCGAGGAGATCATCATCATATCCGCGCCCAGCGCGTCCACCAGCTCGCGCGCCGCGTCGGGGTCCACGCGCGCGCCTTGCTCCTGCGCGGTGGCCGCAACCCAGCGCATCGCGTCGTCCTCGTTCACCCGCGCCAGCTCCACCATGCCGCAGTGCTGACCCAGCGTTTCTGTGAGCCGCTCGAAGCGGTTCTTGTCGTCCATCTCCATGCGCCGCAGATCGGAGGGAATGCGCACGAAGTCGGCGACAAAAATAATCAGCGCCTGCGGATTGGGCGAGCGAAAGTAGCGCTCCAGCGCGGCAAACTCATCTTTTTTTGCCCCGCGCGTATAGAGCTGCTTCACATTGCGCACGAAAACCGCCTGGAAGGGCGCCATCAGCGAGGGAGATTGCGCGCGGTCCAGCACCTCGAAGATCGATGCGCTGCTCAGATCCATATCGGAGAGGCAGAAATCCCGCAGCTCCTCCGGCACAAAAGCCTTCAGCACCGCGGCGCGGCAGCGATCAAGCAGGAAGGTCTCATCGCCCACCAGCACATAGCCGGGCTTCAGCTCGCCCTTGCCGGCAGCCGCGGCCTCGATCTCCGCCACAAAGCGGCCCGTCGCGGTGAATCCAGCCCCCCAGCGCGCCCCGCTCATTGCTGCGGCCTCCGGCATTGATTAGCCCCGATCATGCGCCTCCAGAATACCCTTTTTTCCACGCTAGTCCCTGTTCCCTGTTCCCTATTCCCTGTTCCCTGCCTCTAAAACCCTACCAGCACATCGGCCACCAACTGCCGCGCGAAATCCCGCGACAGCCGCTCTTGAGCCGCCGGGCTCTCCTCGAAGAAGCTGGACAGGTTGGTGGTGGACTGGTACTGCTGGCGGTAGACGTAGTTCTTGTTTTCGTAAAGGACCTTGCCGTCCCGGCCGTTGAGCGTGACGGAGACCACGACCGTGATCAGAAAGCTGGACGACTGCTGCGTCGCGGAGTTGAAGGTAAGAGGCTCCACCGTCTCTTTGAGAATCGTTCCATGCAACACCGCGTCGGCGTCCTCATCTGGAGTCACCCGCAGCCGTGTGCGCGTGGCGAACTCGCGGATCACCGCCTGCGTCATCACCGTCTCGGTGTGGTAGGCCTCCGTCTTGGTGGCAAAGACCGGCACGGCCAGCGTCTTCACATCCGGCGGCAGGTGGGTGGCCGCGCCCAGCGCGTGGTAGCCGCAGCCGGAGAGCGCGAGCAGGGCGAGAGAAACCGGGGCAAGGGCGAACAGGCGCATGACTTATCTTATCGCGCGACTACACCCACGCGGTCGCCAGCATCCCCAGTCCCACGGCCGACAGCTTCAGCCCGTCGGCGCGATCCCGGAAGTAGCGTTCGTTGAGCTGCTGGTAATCCAACTGCTCGAAGCGCTTAAATCCCGCCCGGCGCAGCTCCCGCTCCAACTCCTCCGGCGTGAAAAAGAGCTGGAAAGGCTCTCCGGCGGCGGCCACGCGCCCCGCCAGCGCGTCGAAGGCCGTACGCCCCGCTGTGCTCAGCGTCTCCGGCGCAAGCGCGTAATCGAAGCCCACGCCGCTGTCGGCAGGCAGCCGGGCAATCGTACACAGCGTGGCGCGAAAGGTCTCCAGCGGCAGGTAGGGAATCACCCCCAGCCAGCCGAAGAACGCGGGCCGGTCGGCATCAAAGCCCGCCGCGGCCAGGTCCTCGGCCAGCGTGTGGTGCTCCAGGTCCAGCGGAACAAAAGTCAGGCTGCCGGGCACAGTGATTGCCGCCTCTGCCAGCATCGCCCGCTTGTCCTGCTGCGTGGCGGGAAAGTCCACCTCGAAGACGCGCAGCCCAGGGTACGGATTGCGGTAGGCAAACGTGTCCAGCCCGGCGCCCAGTACCACGTACTGCGAGCCGCCCCGCGCCACGAACTCGGCCAGGCGGTCTTCCACATACCGGCTGCGCACTGCCGCAAAGGCGCGCAAGTCCCGCCCCACACGGTGCGAGGCGCGCCCCATCTTTCCTCGATAGCCCGATCCAACCAGCCGCACCGCAATCGGATCGTCCAGAACCGGCGGCCGGTCCACCAGTTGGTGCGCGGCGCGCCGTATCGCCACGCCCAGCGCCGTCTTGCTGGCCTTGCCTGTCTCCATGAATCTCAGTGTAGAGCCTGCCGGCGTCTCCGGCCCGCGGCAAATTACGCCCGCAATGAACCCGCTACCTCGCTAACTTGCGATCATCGCGAAGCGATGGCTAACCTGCGAAATGATAAACCAGACCTCGCGGGTTTTGCCGAAAGGATGGAGAATACCCAAGTTTCTACCTGCTTTGTTCATCGGGAGCAGCCCGACCCGCGACGGCGTGTTACGGGCGGAGATGAACTAACAAAAAGCTCCGTGCCCCATCCATGCGCCGTTTTTCTGGCGCATGGGTGGGAAACCAGGATGCCCGGGTGTCCTCTCCTTTTCATGGAATATGGGTGCCCCACCTTCGGCACGTCTTTGTTTTTGTGCATAAGGTGGGAATCCACGAACCTCAACTCGCTTGCCGAAGGCGTCTGCCCCACCGCAGGTGGTGCGCGTACCATATTTCTCATGAGCTGGATTGGATGGGCATTGCTCTCCGCTTGTTTTGCCGCCGCCACCGCCCTGCTGGCCAAGGTGGGCGTGGCGCATGTGGACTCAAACCTGGCCATGGCCTTGCGCACCACCGTGGTGCTGCTCTTTGCCTGGGGCATCGTCTTCGTGCTCGCCAAGCCGGGCGTAGGCGGCTTGGCGGAACTGCGTGCCCTCGACCGCCGCACCCTGCTTTTTCTCGCGCTCAGCGGCCTGGCCACCGGCCTCTCCTGGATCTGTTATTTCCGCGCCCTGCAACTCGGCCCAGCCTCGCGTGTAGCCCCGCTGGACAAGCTCAGCGTCCCTCTGGTCATCGTCTTCGCCTGGCTGCTGTTGGGCGAAAAGCTGACCGCCCCCACCCTGATCGGCGGCCTGCTCATCACCGCCGGCGCCGTGGTCATCGCGCTCGGCTGAGGCTTGGCTTATCGGGTACCCGCATTCCCGTGAACCCTGGCCGACATAGCCGGACCAATCCGTTGCACAGGAAGGGCCCCGAGAATTCCGGGGCCTTCCCATTTGGACCATCATGGTCGTCCAAAGCTGCTCAGTGCAGCTTCGTCAGAAAAACTTCATATTCGTCAGATCCTCGATCAACCCCGGCCCAGTCGGTTTCCAGCCCAGCGTTTTACGCGTCCAATCGCTCGAAGCCGGCATATCCACACCTGCGAAGTGCGCAAACCATCCAAAGTGTTCGGCAGCCTTCTCCGGAGCGATCGAAACCACCGGCATCTTCAGCCCTTTGCCGAGCGTCTCGGCGATCTCGCGCAGCGCCACGCCTTCTTCCTGCACCGCGTGATACACCGTCACGCCCGGTCCCGTCTGCTCTACCGCGAGACGATACAGGTGCGCTACGTCTTTCAGCGGAGCCGCGGGATAGCGGTTCGCGCCATCGCCGATGTAAGCCGAAACGCCCTTCTCGCGTGCTATCTGCGTCAGCAGCGGCACCAGCCCTTGCTTACGCGTGTCATGCACCTGCGGCAGCCGCACAATCGCCACACGCACACCCCGCTCCGCTGCGGCCTTTGCTGTTTGTTCGGGCTGCCGCGGTATCGAAGCCGAGCTCGCTGGCGGATCGCTTTCCATGCACACATGACCCGGTTCCCCGCTCGTCATTCCGATCCCAGAGGTCACGACCAGCAGCTTGCCTGGTTCAAGGACGGAACCTAGCGCCTCAATCGCCTTGCGCTCGTCCTCTCCGTTCTGCGCGAACTTCGAAAAGTCGTGGTTGAACGCCAGGTTCACCACGACATCCATGCCCGTCGCTCCGCTGCGCAGGCTATCCAGGTCCTCAAGATCGCCGCGGTGCACCTCGGCTCCCGCGGCCTTCAACTGCTCCGCGCCAGCGTCGCTGCGTGCCAGTCCGCGCACCTGATGCCCTGCCTCGATGAGCTCCTTCACCAGTTCCGTCCCGATGAATCCCGTCGCTCCCGTCACAAAAACTCGCATAGACCCTCCTCCTGCTGTTTGCTGGCGCGACTGCAAAAGCACCGTGCCAGGATTGACATCCGCGCCCCCGTCAGATAAAACGGAGACAGTCTCCGAATATAGGATAACCGGAGACTGTCTCCGGTTGCAGAAATATTTTGGAAATTTACGTATGCCGAAAAAGCCGTCTTTGCCACCTCCGGTCGCACGCAAGCCCCGCGCGGATGCGCAGCGCAACCGCGAGCGCATCATCGAGGTTGCCAGGCTGGCCTTCACCCGGCACGGAGCCGAAGCTACACTCGACGACATCGCCCGCCAGGCGTCTATCGGCCCAGGCACACTCTACCGTCACTTTCCCACCCGCGACGCTCTGATCGAAGCCGTCTACCGCAGCGAAGTCGAAAAGCTGACTGCATCCGGGCAGCGCTTCGCCGCCACGATGCCGCCGCTCGATGCTCTCCGAGCATGGATGCTTCTCTTCATCGACCACGTGGCCGGCAAAAAGCTCATCCTTCCCGCCATGGACACTGTTGCGGGCGGCTCCATGCGCCTCATCGAAGGCGCGCGCGGTCTCATCCACAGCGCATTCGTTGCCTTGATGCAACGCGCGATCAACAGCGGCGATCTCCGTGCAGATACCGATCCTGATGACTTCGTCCGTGCCCTCATCGGTGTCTTCCACACGACTGCTCTGCCGGGCTGGGAGCCGAGTGCCCGCCGGATCGTTGACATCCTTATTGCCGGCTCGCGCCCAACAAATGAGCAGCTTTATGTTTCACTCCGCGCGCTGAAGAAGTAGCCGCAGCTGACATACGAGAAGTGTGCGTGCTTTAAGATGGATAGATCCCGGTAAACGCCCATGTCGCCTGATGGATTCTTGGCGGGTGGACCAGGTCTCGCTCTTGAGACCTGGGAGATTACGAACCCCAACCCGCTCATACGAAGGCGGATGGTCCCACCACAGGTGGTTGCAGATTATTACCATCCGTTGGCGCACACTGGCAGAATGAACAAAAGTGGGCCAAACCCTTCTGCGAGCTGTCAGGCATCTCCCCGGTCCAATCTGTCAGGGATGCGCCCGGTCCGTACCCCCCACCCCCTACCCTTTAGAACATGATAATTTTTCAAAAATATCTTGTAAAACACAAGGAATGAATAACATAAAAAATCGTACTGTTGAAGAATCAGTAACTGCAAACCCCTGATTTTGCCCATTTTTTAGCCAAAGAAGCCGCTATATCGGGCCGTTTTCAGCAAAAATCAAGCGGTTTCGCAATTGTTCTGGAGGAGGGGAGTTTGGAGACCATCTGCGAGCCGGCGAAACGTTACACTAAGTCTGTGGAAGCCTCAACCAATTCCGTCTTGCCCCGCCGCATTGTCCTCACCGGCTTCATGGGCTCGGGCAAATCCACCGTCGGCCCGCTCATCGCCGCTCGTCTGGGCTGGAGCTTCCTCGACGTGGACGACGTGATCGAGGCCGAGGCCGGCGTAACCATCGCTGAGATCTTCGCCCGCCACGGCGAGGCCGCCTTCCGCAAGCAGGAGCAAGAGACCATCGCCCGCCTGGCCGCCGGCGACTCTCTGGTCCTGGCCCTCGGCGGCGGCGCCATCGAGCTCGCCTCTACCCGCACCCTCCTGCTCAACTCCCCCGCCACGCTCCTCATTCATCTCGAAATCGAATTCTCGACCACCCTCGCCCGTTGCCGCGGCACGGAGCACATCCGTCCCGTCCTCGCCGACCAGGTTAACCTCGCCGCCCGCTACCACCACCGCCTCCCGCTCTACCGCACCGCCCATCTCTCGATTCAAGTCGACGCGCTCACCCCCGAGCAGGCCGTCGCCGCCATCCTCCAGGCCGCCCATCTCGATTAACTGGAGCCCGCGGAAGGAAAACCACCCCAAATTCCCTTAAACCATCTAGTCGTCCAAGGATTTTATTCGTAGCCCGGCAAAATCAAATCGTGAAATACTGCCAGCGGCCCGCTGAAATCCTGCTCAAGCCAAAAGGAGACCCCTGCAATGGCTACCCCTTGCTGCCCCAAATGCGAGCACACCAGCTTTCTGCGACACCAACGCCCAAGTTTGAACGCCTGGCTCATCTCTTGCTCAAAGTGCGGCGCCGTTGTGGGCGCCCTGCCCATCAGCTTGAAATCAACCGGCAAAACATCCGCCAGCACCGGGGCCACAGGTGGCAAAACCGCTGCCAACGATTGGGAGGCGAGGACTTAGCAGGATTGGAGGCAGAGTTGAACGCGCTTGCCTGACAACGAAGATGCACTCATACGGCAGGCATCGAGACCCGCGCCCATTCGTGCCCCGCTCCAATCGGCATCCCACAGCCCTTAGCCAGGAAGCATGTCCCGGCATGGCGGCGCAATATCTGGTGATCGCGCCTCGCAATTCCGCCGTCCCACTCCCATCTTTTTGAGCTTGCTATCATCAAGACAGGTTCCCGGCTGCAACGACCTCCGGGTTCTTCTCTTGAGGATCGCAACTGCTCCCATGACTCCCGTCTCACAGGCCCCAGCGCTACCAGAGCTCGCCACCCCAGACCTCGTCACGCCCGCCGCTCCAGGCCTCGCCCACGCGCCGGGTCATCTTCATGCCCCCAGCCCCGGCGCCACGGCCACGCTCATTCACGACCTGCGCGAGCTCTTCAAGGTCAAAGTCGTCGGCATGGTCCTGGTCACCGGCTGGGGCGGCTTTTACCTCGCCTCCATGCAGTCGGGAATCTCCAGCGTGCAGCCCGGCCTGCTCGACGCGCTCTTCGGCATCGGCCTGGTCTCCGCCGGAGCCGGAGCGCTCAATGAGGCCCTTGAGCGCAAAACNNGGCCTCAGCGCGATTATCCTCGGCGCAGTCTGGCTGCTCCTCCGCACCAATCTGCTCACTGTTTCACTGGCGCTGCTCACAGCCTTCTGTTACGTGGCCATCTACACCCCGCTCAAGCGCTTCACCACACTTGCCACCTTCATCGGCGCGTTTCCCGGCGCCATGGGCCCGCTGCTTGGCTGGACCGCCGCCCGCCCTCACATCGAGTGGCCCGCCGTCGCCCTGTTCGCCATCCTCTTTGTCTGGCAGTTTCCCCACTTCATGGCCATCTCCTGGCTCTATCGTGACGACTACGCCCGCGCCGGCATTCGCATGTTGCCCGTCGTGCAGCCCGATGGATGGTCCACCGTCGCTGAAGCCCTGTTCTTCGCCGTGGTCATGATTCCCGTCAGCCTCGTTCCCTGGTATCTCGGCGTCGCCAACCCGGTCTACGCGGTACTGGCTGTCCTGCTCGGCCTGCTCTACCTGGCCTATACCATCCGTTTCGCAGGAATTCTGCACGCCAAAGACGAGACCGAAAGCCGCATGCTGGCCCGCGATCTGCTCAAAGTCAGCGTCCTCTACCTGCCCTTGCTCTTCACCACGCTCATGCTCTGCGCCACAAAGCAGCACTAAGGAACCCGAACACCATGACGACCACTGTCGCCCCCTCGTCGAGCACCCGTCCCGCCATCGCCGCCATTCTCGTTATCAGCGCCGCGGCCACGCTATTCCTCTTCTGGCTCATCTATGTTCATCCCGCCGCCGCTCTGAGCACCCAGTACGCCTTCCTGCCCGCCCTCAACGCCATTTTGAACGGCCTCAGCGCCACCGCCCTGCTCATCGGATACACCTTCATTCGCTCCCATCGCGTCCAGGCCCATCGCGCGGCCATGATCACGGCGTTTATCTTCTCCACACTATTTCTCGTCAGCTACATCGTCCACCATGCCCTGCACGGCGACGTCCGCTACCCCCACGACGCGCCTCTGCGCATGGTTTATCTGCCCCTGCTCGCCAGCCACATCGTCCTGGCCATTGTGGCGCTACCTCTTGTCCTCGTGACCTTCTTCTTTTCGCTCACCGGCCGCATCCGTCAGCATCGCAAGGTCGCCCGCTGGACCTTCCCACTCTGGCTCTACGTCTCAGTCACCGGAGTGATCACTTACGTGATGCTGCGCCTCGCGCAAGGCTAGGATGCGGGTTAGGTAGTATGGTTTCTTGAAAGTCCTGTATCAGTAAAGAGCTGTCATCCTGAGCGGAGTTTGGCGCGTTCTTTGCGACAAACGGAGTCGAAGGACCTGCTTCTGCATTTCGGGACTCAACACAGGTTTTACATAGGAACGACCATGCCCACCACCCCCAACCCGGACGACGGAACCCGCCAGCTCCTCCGCTGGGGCGCGTCCATGCTCGGCACGGGTCTGCTGGCCGGTCTGCTGCTTCAGACCCTGCTGGGCGGTTTTTCACCCACCGGCGCCAGCACCAATACCGGCTGGTTCGCCCTCATTGTCGCTTTGATGTGTATTCCCTTCGGCGGCCTGCTCCTCGCTCTAGGCGTAGCCAAATGGCTGCGCAACCGCCGCATCGCCCGTTCGCGCTAAGAATTGCGCGAACCTCACTCCGGCTGCCCCGGCGTCCGCTCCTTCACTTTGTACCCCTCGGGCACCTGAAAGAGCGCCGGATCAGGCTCCCCGCGTTCAATGTCGGTCAACTCCATCGTCGATGTGCCGACCCGCGGATCGTCGTTGATGCTCATCACCGGGATCCCCAGCGCGGTAGAGAACCACGTCTCGTGGATCACAGTGAGCGGCTGGTCGTTGCCCTCCCTGCCTGCCGGAATTACCCGCGTGGTGCGCGTCCCCTTCGCTTCCACGCCATTGATCGTCTTCATTCCCAAATCTTCCACTTCCGGCTTGGGCATTCCTGTCCTGACCGTCGGCATCGAGGGCAAATTTGCCGAAACCGGCGGCGCTTCAACCCGTTGGATCTCGCGCGGCTCAGGGAAATGATTCACCATTGCTTCTTTTGAACGCGAATTCCAGCTGATGTTGACCCGGTTCACAGGATCGTTGACATTGACAAAAACAAAACCCGCTGCCTCTCCCTCCGCGCCTGGCGCAACTTCGGACCGATTCTCGCGATACGTCCTTCCGCTCGAATCGCGCGCCTCTTTCATAGTGGTCACGCGCGTGATCGTGGTGCCGTTCGCCAGTTTTTGTACGCGCGTCGTCTTGCGGGTCGCCGTATATGGCTCCAGGTTTCTGCCTACGGCGCCAGACCCGACGCCAATTCCAACTCCCACGCTTCTAACGGGAACAGAAGTGGATATCTGCGCCACCAATGCCTGGCTCGACACGAGCGTCAGCGCAACACCCGCAAAACTCAACACAACCTGACCAATTCGCATATTCCCCCTTCCCCAAAGAGCCGACGATGCCATTTTGACGCCGTTCCCCTTTGAAAGCAACCGGAATTGCCGCTGATTTGTGTGAATTGCGGGCAAATATCAACCGCAGCCCATCACCGCCGTCTGCTATTCTTTCCCCTTACTGGAGTGCACCAACATGGCAAGAAGCGTGAA
>PLPU01000314.1:22970-27424 GCA_003159975.1 Acidobacteriaceae bacterium | reverse complement strand
GCCTGGCAGGAACGCACCGAATGGCACAACCTGGTCGCCTTCAAACGCACTGCGGAAATCGTCCGCGATTACGTGAAGAAGGGCTCCAAGCTCTACATCGAAGGCAAGATCACAACCCGCAGTTGGGACGATAAGGAGTCCGGCCAGAAGCGCTACAAGACCGAGATCCTGGTCAACGAACTGGTCCTGATCTCCGGTCGCGACGACGCCTCGGGCGGCGGCGGATACAGCCGCGGAGCAGGTTCTTCCAGTGCGGCCAGTTCGTCAGCCGGCTTTGACCAGCGCCCTGCATCCGGCGCACCCGACGACTACACCCATTCGACCGAAATCTCCGACGACGACATCCCGTTCTAGCACCGACGGTGCGAATCGATCTAACGGAGGGAGCAGGGGCCGGGGTACCCACAACGTGGGTCGAGGCCCCTGAATTCCGCGTGTCAAGGGGCACGGCCTTTAGGCCCGGGCTTCTCAAGGCGCCCAAACCCAAACCGACGAAAGCTAACAGCCGGGTGCCCCAGGTCTCGACTTTGAGACCTGGGAAGCCAGCTCAAAACTGACAACTTAAAACTTAAAACTGACAACTTAAAACTGACAACCGTCAATCCGCACCCTCACCGCCCTCCGCCTCAGCCTTGTGCTTCGCCGGCTCCGCCTTCCCCGCATCCAGATGGTCCCAGTTGATGATCGCGTTGAATCCCAGCGCATAAGTCCCCTGCGTCTGCCAGCGCCAGAAAGGCCGCAGCGCGAACATCACCACGTGTCCCTGTCCGAGCGGCTGGTCGATGGCCAGGGCGCGCCCTGAAAGCGCCTGCCCGCCCGCCAGTTCACCAGAAAGCAGCATCTGGTCCGGCTTCGCGGGAAATTGCATCACCACCCGCGGCGCCGGAGCCGTCTCCTCCGCATTCGGCCCGCCCCCGCCCATCGCTCTTTGCGCGGCCATCGCGTCCGCCGCTTGCGAAGGCAGTCCCTTCGGCTCAGCCGGCGCGTCGTCCGCCTCGTATGGCGACAGCGTAATCGGGACCGCATTGGGCGTAATATCCGCGCCCACCCCCGGAACGGACGCAGGGCCAAAGCCAAACCGCCCGCCGCCGCCGCGCGTCGTGAGCACAGGGTCCTGCGAGAAATAAACCGGCATCTGGTCGCCCGTGTAGCCGTAGACGATCGGCGACTTTTTATCTGAAATCATCCCGCGCATCAGCGCGCCCCTCGCAAAAAGCGTCGACGGATGTTCCACTGTAACCTGCGTGAGAATCCCGTAGTCCGGCAGAATCGTCGTCGTCGAGCCCTCCGTAATCAGCGTCCCGCCTGCCTGAACGAATTTGACCAGTTCGGCCAGCCCCTCAATCCCCATCCCGCCACGAATATCATCTGACGAATCCTCAACCCCCAGGTTCGGTGTCAGCTTCGTCTTCTTGTATGGAATCGGGTCAGGCCCGATCTTGGGAATCCCGTTCACTTGCGAAACCGAGCTGCCGCCAACCGATGGAAAAATAATCACGTCGTACTTCGAGCGCAGATCTCCGTCGCGCAGTTTCTGGTCGGCAAAGTAGGTGTACGGAATGCCGTAGTGGTCAAGCGCCGCCCGCACCCAGCCCTCATCCTGCGTGCGATGCCACGTATGCACATAGCCAATCCGCGGGATGGTCAGCGGATGTGTCTTCACCGCGACCGATGGGGTCGCATACGCGATCAATCCAAGCGACTTGATCGAAGCCAGCACGCTCGTGTCCGCTGCCGCCGCATCGCGCAGGATAAATGCCCCGGCCCTCAGCGCATGCCCATCCACCGTGAAGTCCTCTTCCGCAGCCTCCATTTTCACGGCTGCATTCTTGAACCGGAAAGTCGCCAGCACGTTGTCCGTATTGTTATCCACCACCAGCACGGGCCCCGTACCGCTAATGACTCCAGGCACCGCGATATCCGCCGTTACTGCCGTCCCCGGCGCGCTCAGCGCGCTCTTGTCGGTCAGCTTGTGCACCGTCACATTGCGCATCAGCGGCATCGTCCATCCGGTATCGTCGTAAGGCAGCGGATTCGCAACCGGATAATTCTGCAGGCTGAAATAAAGATCCACCAGCGTGCGGTACGGCTGATCCGCGCGAATGATGTAGTCGCCCGCGGCCACCTTCGTTGTACCGACAGTCGCGTCCTCCTTGGCCAGCTCAATCTCCACGCCCTGGTGCCGCAGATCGTTCACCATCTCAGCCGCGTTCACCCGGTGCGCCTGTTCCGCGGGAATCACCCACCCATACACAGGTCCATTCTTTCCAATGTCCACGGCGCGCTTGTTCTTCATCCAGTAGTTTTCGAGATATAACTCTTTCTCCTTCGCAACCTTGTTGATCGCAAACAGAATCGCCGACTCCTGGATATTCACGTTATTGCGCGGACCCCACTTCACCGTGGGCAGCGGCGGATTCGGCCTGTACCANNCGCCCAAACGAGTTATGCGTCTCCGCAATCCAGAACAGGTAGTTAGGCACCCATCCGTCGTAGAAGCCGTAAGTCCAAACGCCAGGCACATTGCGCTTGGTCATCTCCATCACTTCGGTTTCGGCCAGCATCCACCATTCGTCAATCGCAATCGGATCGAGCTGCGGATTGTACGGCCCGGTCCCCGTCGAGACGTAAAGATACGACTGCGCCTCGTGCAGATCGTGCAGCACTGTTGGATGCCACTCCAGCATGCCACCCGTGATGTTCTTGGTCAGATTGAGCAGTTGCCCCATCCCATCGCGATTGTTGTCGTGCGCAACGTACTTGCCCCAGTACATCAGCGGCGGTTTGGGCTTCTTGGTCTCCTTGCCGTAGTAATACGTGTCCACTTCCTTGTCGCGCCCATCTGTCTCCACCACCGGCGTGATAAACACGATGGCGTTGTTGCGAATCTCCTGAATGAACGGCGACTCCTCGACAATCAGCCGGTAAGCCAGCTCCACCAGCATCTCCGGCCCGCCCGTCTCCGGCGAGTGAATCCCCGAAGTAATCCAGTAAATCGGCTTCGACGTATGAATGATCTTCTGCGCCTCTGCCTCGGTCGTCTTGCGTGGATCGGTCAGCGCCGCCAGGTCGGCCTTCACCTTATCCAGATTCCTGATCGAATCCTCGCTCCCGATGGCCAGCACCACCATGTCGCGGCCCTCTTCTGACTTCAGCGGCAGCTTCCAGAACTTCGCCCGCGGAGAGTCCTTCGCCAGTTCCTCGTAATAGCGATTGATGTCCGCCGTGTAGTAAAGCTCGCCCGGCTGCCCCGGCATGGTGCCCAGAAACTTGAGCGGCGTCGGCACCTTCGAGCTCGCCGGCAGGTGATCGACAAGCTCGGTGGTAAATCGCGGGTCCGACAAGTACGACTTGATCTTGCTCGTATAATCCTCGTCGTTCGGTTGTTTCGCGGCGGCAGACTGCCCGGCGAGTGTGGATGCGGTGGCGAGCAGGATGGCGCATGCGGCCGCCTGAACGCAAAGAATGCGGGGGCGGAGAAGGGAAGTGTTCGCGGTCATCCAACCAACCTACAACAGGACCAGCCGCCCCAGCCAGAAGTTTTCTCCACGATTCGTAGGGAGGGAAGCAGAAAAGCCAGTGCGAGCGGATAGCGAGCGTTTGGCCCCACCGCGGCTGGTTTTGCCATCCCCCAACCCCGGTCGCTATATTCTGAGCACTGGCCGTTTCCCATCTCCCGCCGCACAAGGGGTTCCCATGCCTGCCACTTTCCCGCGCCTCGCTCTTTTGATCGCTGTCACCGCCGCTGCCGTCCCTGCTCTCATGGCACAGCAGAACCCTTCATCGACCGACCTCAAATACCAGCTCCCTCCCGAGGTCATGGTCAAGCTGGTCGACGCGCCGCCCACGCCTACCATCAGCCTTTCGCCCGCGCACGCCGCGGGGCCGCGCCGCATCCTCATTGAGCAAAGTTCCTCGCTGCCCACCATCGCCGACTTGGCCGAGCCCGAGTACCGCCTCGCCGGCCTGCGCTTCAACCCCAAGCTCGGCGCGCAAAGCCGTACGCGCTACTTCGTCTCGCTCAAGCTCCAGGCGCTGCCCAAAACCGGCGCAACAACCAAGCCCGTTGAGAAGCCCATCGCCGGTCTGCCCGTCAAGCTCCACGTGATCTCCGCCCAGTGGTCCGCCGACGGCCAGCACATCGCTCTCGTGAATGCCGACTCCAGCCCCGAACCCGCCGGCCTCAGCCTCTGGATCGTCGACGTTGCGAAAGCCTCTGCCGCGCGCATCCCCGGTGTCCGCCTCAATGCCCTGCTCACCGATCCGGTTTCGTGGCTCAACAACACGTCTCTCGCCGTGCTGACCATCCCTGACCATCGCGGCCCCGTTCCCACCCATTCAGAAATCCCAACCGGTCCCGTGGTGCAGGAGAACGACGGCAAAGCCACCCCCGCGCCCACCTACGAAGACCTGCTCAAGACCCCCTACGACGAGAACGTCTTCGAGTACTACGC
>PLPU01000314.1:19594-22940 GCA_003159975.1 Acidobacteriaceae bacterium | reverse complement strand
CCAAAGTCCTTGACGACGCTCCGCTGATCGACAACCTGCCCATCGACCGCGATGCTGTCGAGCCCGGCCCCCGCGCATTCGGTTGGCGCGCCGATCAGCCCGCCACCATCTATTGGGTCAAGGCCGCCGACGGTGGCGATCCCAAGGCCAAGGCCGCAGTCCGCGACCGCGTCTATACGCTCGAAGCGCCCTTCACCGCAGAGGCCAAGTCCATCGCCGACCTCGAGATTCGTTACCGCGGCATCGCCTGGGGCAATGAGCATCTCGCCGTGCTGTTTCAGGGCCGCTGGAAGGATCGCAAAACCATCATCGCCGCGCTCGACCCGGCCACGGGCAAGCTTACCCAGCTTTATCAAGGCTCCATGCAGGATCGCTATCATGACCCGGGCCGCCCCCTGCTCGAGCGCAACCCGCAAGGTTTTCCGGTCCTTCAGACGACCCTAGCCAAAGACGGCATCTACTTCAGCGGCCAGGGCGCATCGCCCAAAGGAGACGCGCCTTTCGTCGCCATCATGCCCGTTAATGCCGGCAAAGATCCCGCCGAAAAACGCATCTGGCAATCCCAGGCGCCGTTTTATGAACTCGCCTCCGCCGTCATCGAAACTTCCAGTGGCGTCGAAATCCTCGCTCGCCGCGAGTCAGTAGACCAAAGCCCGAATTACTTCCTCACCGCCCCGATCTCCGACACCTCCGCCCCCAGCCAGTGGACCCAGGTCACCAGCTTCCCCAATCCCTACGCCGGCATTCCCATGCCCTCGCACCAGGTGCTTCACTACAAGCGCGACGACGGTGTCGACCTCACCGCCGACCTCTATCTCCCCGCCGGTTACAACAAATCCAAAGGCCCGCTGCCCACGCTCATGGAAGCCTATCCCGCCGAATTCAAAAGCCGCGCCGCCGCCAGTCAGGTCACCGGCTCGCCGTATGAATTCGTCCGCATCGGCGCGCTCGCCCCCGGCTTCTTCACGCTCACCGGCTACGCGGTTCTCGCCAACGCCGCCATCCCCATCATCGGCGAGGGATCCGCTGAACCCAACGACACCTACACCGAGCAACTCGTCGCCGGCGCCAAGGCAGCCATCGATGCCGGCGCAGCTACCGGCACAGTCGATCGCAACCGCGTCGGCGTCATGGGCCATTCCTACGGCGCCTTCATGACCGCCAATCTGCTCGCGCACAGCGACCTCTTCCGCGCTGGCATCGCCCGCTCCGGCGCCTACAACCGCTCGCTCACGCCCTTCGGCTTCCAGAACGAAGAGCGCACCTACTGGCAGGCCCCCGAGGTCTACTACAAAATGAGCCCGTTCTCCTACGCCGACAAAATCAAGACCCCCATCCTGCTCATTCACGGCGAAGCGGACAACAACACCGGCACCTTCCCCATCCAGAGCGAACGCTTCTACGACGCGCTCAAAGGCGAAGGCGCAACCGTCCGCTTCGTTCTGCTCCCGCTCGAAGCCCACGGCTATCAAGGCCGCGAAAGCGTGCTGCACATGCTGTGGGAGATGGAAAACTGGCTCGACAAATACGTCAAGCCCGAGCAACCAGCAGTCGCGCAAAACTAACTCGTTGCCGGATGCTCCACCTGGGCGCGCACAACTTCTGGGTGCCCCATCCATCGGACGTTTTTGTTCTTGTCCGATGGGTGGGAGACCTCCAAGCCCAACCATCCGCCATCGGGCCTGCCGTCTTGTTTCTGATTGGCGCCACGGAGAATACACATGAGGCCTATCGGTTTTTTGCTCACCGGGATTGTCTTGCTCGCCGCACCATCCGTCGCAATCTCCCAGCCCGGCTGCGCCGAACCCTCCCTAAACCACATCCCGCAAAACCTCCTCGGCCCCGCCCAGGCCGCCATGGATCGCGATCTTCCCGAAATCACCATCCCTCAGCTTCAACGCCTCTATACCTCTCATAGGTACAGCGTCACTCAGGTTGTTGAGTGGTATCTCGCCCGCATCGCCCGCTACAACGGCGTCTACCGCGCGGTCCAAAACGTCGACGTGGAAGGCGCGCTCTCCCTGGCCGCAGCCGACGACGCCGCGCTCAAAAGCGGCAACCCCCAGCGAGGCCTGCTCTGGGGCGTGCCAATCCTCATCAAGGCCAACACCAGCGTCAAAGGCTGGGTCACCACCGACGGCTGGCANNGCCTCCGACACCACCCGCAGCACCGCTTTCGGCCGCACCGGCAATGCCTACGATGTACGCTTCAGCCCCGGCGGCTCATCCGGCGGTACCGTCACATCCATCACGTCCAACTGGGCCATGTTCGGCACTGGAACCGACACCGGCAATTCCATCCGCATGCCCGCTTCCACCAGTGCGCTGGTTGGAGTTTTCCCCACCCGCGGCCTTGTGAGCATCGCCGGCATCGCCCCGCTCGACTGGCTCCTCGATGACACCGGCCCCATCGCCCGCAACGTCACCGACGCGGCCATCGCGCTCACCGTCATGGCCGGCGAGGATCCAACCGATCCGCGCACCACTGGATCAACAGCCAAGGCCCAGCCCGGCCCCTACACCCAATACCTCAAACCGGATGCTTTGAAGGGCAAGCGCTTCGGTGTCCCGGCCTTCATCCTCCGCGGCACGGATACACCGTTTCAGGGTGTGCCCAACGCCGACCCCGACGCGGCCGCAGGCCGTATTCCACTCCGGCCCGAAACCCGCGCCGCCTTCATGCGGGCCATTGAAGGCCTTCGCGCCGCTGGCGCAACCGTCGTCATCGACGACGCGATTCTCCCCGACAGCTTCCCCAAAATGGTCGGCGACGTCAAAACCCTGCCCTACATCCGTGAAGGCACGGAGAACTTCCTCAAGACCTACGGCCCCGCGCAATATCACTCCGTGGATGAATACAAGAGGGTCACCGGCTCGTCGATTCCCGCCACCATCATCGGCGGTCCCGGCGACGCCGAGCATCTCAACAAGGCTCTCGCGCAGGCCGTGCTTGAAACCGATCCGCAGGCCGACGCCAACGTCTTCACGCCCCGCCGCAAAGCCATCGAAGCCTACGTTGAAGCCCTCGATCGTTTTCATCTCGACGGCTTCGTCTACCCCGCCGCCCAAATGCCCCCGCCCGATGAAACCATGCCCCAGGACGGCCAGATCAGCGGCGGTCCGCACAGCGATACAGGCTGGCTCAACGACATCGGCGCGCCTGCCGTGGTGGTTCCCGGCGGCTTCTATCCCGACGGCCTTCCCTTCGGCCTGGAAATCTCCGCGCGCTATTGGAAGGATGGCGACCTGCTCGGCTGGGCCTACGCCTACGAGCAAGCAACCAAATTCCGCCATCCGCCCGTCCTCGTGGAAAAAGGCCTGCTGCCCATCGAGCGCTAGCCGTGCC
>PLPU01000314.1:7311-19459 GCA_003159975.1 Acidobacteriaceae bacterium | reverse complement strand
TCCCGAATCCGCTTCGTAAAATCCTGGTCCTCCGCCGACTCCGGATTCATCGACTCAAGATTGACCTCAACATTCGCCAGCGCCCCCGCAACCGCAGCCTTCGCCAGCGCAATCGCCGTCGTCAAATCCGAGCTCATCTTGGGATTAGTGATCGCCCGCAGCCCGTTCGCAATCCGCTCCACTTCAACGGCTGCCTCGGCCACGCCAAGCGGCACGCTGGTAGCCTGTTCCAGCGCGGCCGAAATCGCCCGCCCGCCATCCGTCGAATCCTTCGCCGCTTTATACGCCTTCATCACCACGTTGTAGGCCTCGGCGTCCGCGTCGATAGCCGCCTTGAGCTCTTCGCGCAACTGCGCCAGCCGCGCAATCGCCTCACTGAGTTCGCTCTCATATTGCAGATAAGCCTTCTTGCCGCGCGACATCGAAGCAACCATCCCTGCCAACCCCGCCGCCATCGCGCCACTCGCAGCCGCCGCGCTCCCACCGCCAGGCGTCGCCGTTGGAGCCGCCAGTTGCTCAATAAACGGCTCGATCCCCGCTCGCAATCCACCAACAGCGGTTTTNNTCCACCTGCAAGAACCACTCCGCCGCCTGCTCCAGTGCCCGCTTCGGAATCAGCCCCACAATCTCGCTCGAAACCGGCGCAACCCCATATCGCGCCGCCTCGCGCTTCACAAACTCAAACACGCGATGAATTGGCGTCTGCTCAAAGTCCGTCAGGTTCATTGAAACCTGCGCCATCCCCCGCACCAAAAACCCCGCGCCCTTCACAAAACGGAAACCGCCCGACGAAGCCCTGACCGCTTTCGCAATCTTTTTCGCCACTTCAACATCGGCCGTATTCAAAAACACGTTGTAGGCAATCAGCGCCTTGCGCGCGCCCACCACGGCTGCTCCGGCCGTCGGATGAACACGCAACTCGCCGAAGTCGGGCTTGCGCGCAGGGTTGGTGGCAATCTCGTCGCGAATCCCCTCGAACTGCCCGCGNNATCTCAAATCGCTTCCAGATTTCCGCTCCCACATGCTTCGCCATCGCCACGCAATCTTCCAGCGTCACGCCGTCGATGGGGATAAACGGCACCACGTCCGCCGCTCCCATCCTTGGGTGCGCGCCCGTGTGCGTAGTCAGGTCAATCAGCTCTGCCGCCTTGCCAACCCCGCGAATCGCCGCTTCCTGAATGGCGTCTAGTTCGCCCACCAGCGTAATCACGCAGCGGTTATGGTCGGCGTCCATCTCGCGGTCAAGCAGATAGACCCCCGGAATCTTCATGGCTTCGACAATGGCATCGACCTTCGCAGCGTCGCGGCCTTCAGAAAAATTAGGTACGCATTCAACCAGAGTGTTAGGCACGAGAAGAGGATAGCGAGCAGATAAGCAAGTCAGCAAGTCAGCGGGAGGGCAAGCCCCGGTTCGGCCGGGTTGGCTCCCGGGAATCCTGCGCTGTATCGTGAATGGGGGGAGTAATCCCGCAGGCAGGTGAGACCATGACAACTACGATGACTCCGACGATTCGCGCCCCGCGCGGCACCCAGCTCCACTGCAAAGGCTGGCAACAGGAAGCGGCCCTCCGCTGCCTGATGAACAACCTCGATCCCGAAGTCGCCGAGCGCCCTCAGGATCTCGTGGTCTACGGCGGCATCGGCAAGGCGGCCCGGAACTGGGAGTGTTTCCACGCCATCGTTCACGAGCTCGAGCACCTCGGCAACGAGGAAACGCTGCTGGTCCAGTCCGGCAAGCCCGTCGGCGTCTTCCCTACCCACGACATGGCGCCCCGCGTCATCATCGCCAACTCCAACCTCGTCGGCAAATGGGCTAACTGGGACCACTTTCACGAGCTCGACCGCAAAGGCCTCATGATGTACGGCCAGATGACCGCCGGCAGTTGGATCTACATCGGCACACAGGGCATTTTGCAAGGTACATTCCAGACCTTCGCCGCACTCTCCGAACGCCATTTCGCCAAGCCGGGCGAGACAGGCACCTTGAAGGGAAAGCTCGTCGTAACCGGCGGTGTCGGCGGCATGGGCGGCGCGCAGCCGCTTTCTGTCACGTTGAACGGCGGCGTGGTCCTGGCCATCGACGTCGACCGCACGCGAATTCAGCGCCGCGTCGATGACCGCTACTGCGACACAGTCACCGAAGACCTCGACGAAGCTCTCGCGCTCTGCGAAGCAGCCAAACGCGAAGGCCGTGCACTTTCAGTGGGATTAGTCGGCAACTGTGCCGACGTGCTTCCTGAACTCGTTCGCCGCGGCGTGCAAGTTGATGTCGTAACCGATCAGACCAGCGCGCACGATCCTCTCAACGGCTACGTCCCGCAAGGACTAACGCTCGCCCAGGCAGCCGAACTGCGCCAGCGCGATCCGCAGGAATACGTCCGCCGTTCCACTGCATCCATGGTGGTTCACGTCGACGCGATGCTCGCCATGCAGCGCGCCGGTTCCATCGCTTTCGACTACGGCAACAACATTCGCCGCTTCGCCTGCGATGCCGGTTGCGCCGACGCTTTCCTGATTCCCGGCTTTGTGCCCGAGTACATCCGCCCGCTCTTCTGCACCGGCGACGGCCCTTTCCGCTGGGTTGCGCTTTCCGGCGATCCGCGCGACATCGACCGCACCGATGAGCTCGCCCTTGAGCTCTTTCCCGACAACCAGATTCTCACTCGATGGCTAAAACTTGTACGCGGCCGTTTCGCCTTCCAGGGCCTGCCGGCGCGCATCTGCTGGCTCGGTTACGGCGAGCGCGCCAAGATGGGTCTGGCCATCAACGATCTGGTGCGGAAAGGCGAAATCTCCGCGCCCATCGCCATTGGCCGCGACCACCTCGACACCGGCTCCGTCGCCAGCCCCTATCGCGAAACCGAAAAGATGCTCGATGGTTCTGACGCGGTCGCCGACTGGCCCATCCTCAACGCCATGCTCAACACCGCCTCGGGAGCAAGCTGGGTCAGCTTCCATCACGGCGGAGGCGTAGGCATGGGCTACTCCCTCCACGCTGGCCAGGTCACCGTTGCCGACGGCTCCGACAACGCCGCCCGCCGCATCGCCCGCGTGTTAAACAACGATCCCGGCATCGGTGTGGCCCGCCACGCCGACGCCGGCTATGAACTCGCGCGCAAAACCGCAAGGGATCGCGGCATCCACATTCCAATGGCGGGAAAGTAGCCGTGCCCGGTTCGATCGCCATCGTCAACATCGNNGACGGCCTCATCACATCCGCCGGCGCCTACTCTGAACTCAAGAACAAAATTCCGCCCAGCGCCGAGATCATCGATGCGCAAGGCCGCTGCGTCACTCCCGGCTTTGTCGATGCCCACACGCACCTCGTCTTCGCCGGCAACCGCGCCGCCGAATTCGAGCAGCGCATCGCCGGTGCTACCTATCAGCAGATCGCCGCTGCCGGCGGCGGCATTCTGCGCACCGTCGCACTCACCCGTGCCGCCACGGAGGACGAGCTTCTCGCCTCCGCGCGCCGTAACCGCGACTGGATGCTGCGCTCCGGCACCACAACCATCGAAGCCAAATCGGGCTATGGCCTCGACCATCCAACTGAACTTAAGATTCTCCGCGTCCTGCACCGTCTCAACGAAGAAGGCCCCGTGCGCATCATCCCCACGCTGCTCGCCGCGCACACTGTTCCGCCAGAATATCCAACGCGTCGCGAAGAGTATGTCCGCTGGGTCGCGGAAGATCTGATTCCCGAAGTTGCATCCGCAAAGCTCGCCCGCTACTGCGACGCCTTCTGTGACGATCACGCCTTCACCGTCGACGAAATCCGAACCGTGTTCACCGCCGCGCGCAGTCACGGCCTGGGCCTGCGCATCCATGCCGAGCAGTTCCGACCCGGCACCGGTGCGGCGCTGGCCGCGGAGTTGAGCGCCGTCACCGCCGACCACCTGGAGACTGTCACTGAAGAGACACTGCGCCAACTCCAAGCCGCCGGCGTGCTGCCCGTGCTGCTGCCAGGATCGGTCTTCGCGCTAGCCCGCACAAACTACCCGCCCGCCCGCACGATGGTTGAAATCGGTCTCGCCGTCGTGCTGGCCACGGACTTCAATCCCGGCTCATCGCCCATTCCGTCCATGCCCTTCATGCTTTCGCTGGCGTGTCTGCAGATGCGCCTCTCGCCCGCCGAAGCGCTCGCCGCCGCAACCATCAACGCTGCGTACAGCCTCGGGCTCGGCGCCCAAATCGGATCGCTCGAGGTCGGCAAGCAAGCCGATCTTCTGATTCATGAATTCTCGGATCATCGCGAGCTTGCGTATTTCATCGCTGCGCCGAACCGGCCGCGCGTGTTCATAGCGGGCAGGGAAGTCACCGCCTAATCCGTCTTTGCCAGTGTGGCAATCAGCGCATCCCTGCGATTGTTCGCCATCGCATCTGAGTTGCGCAGCGTGCGCATCCAGAAATAAACCGCGCCAACGGCCAGCAGCAAAAAGACAGGCGTCGCCAGCCATTGATCTTCAAAGAGCCAGCTAATCCAGAAGCCGGCCGCTCCCACGCCTAAAACCACTAACTGCACCAAAAGGCCGAGCAGCGCATTGGATTGCGATCCGCGCTGCCGCGTGATGCGGCCGGGATTTACCCGATACGGCATGATGATCGAAAAGATGTTGCCCGCTGCAAGGTTGCACGGCAGCGCAAACAGCAACCACGCTGCCGTTGCCACCAGCACCGCAATGCTCGGCATGCCCAGCCTCACGCAGGCCAGAACGGTGCCCAGCACCGCGATCGTCAGAAACATCAGCGCGTGGAAAATGTTCTTGGCGAGCATGACTGTGCGGAAGGGCGTGGGTGAAAGAAAAAGCAGGTGAATTCCCGCTCCCTCCGCACCCAGGTTGTTGTAGAACAGTTGTGTGAAGCCAAGCAGCGCATAGACAATGCACACCGGGACCGCAAACGCGAATGTGTGCGTCCCTGGTCCGCGTCTGAGAAAAGCACCCGACAAAACCACCATCAGCAGCAGCGGCGCACCCACCGCATAGAGCTGCGGCAGCGTACGCATCAGTGTGCGCATTTCCTTTTGCACCAGAGCTGAAAGGGGTCCATAGCTGTCCAGGAATCCTGGAGCGCCCGCGCTCCGTGTTGTTGCATCTAACACAGGAGTTGTGCGCTCCGGCATTTTTTTCTTGCTGGGCGCGGCCTTGGGCGCTTCCCCCAGATTTTCTCCTCGATACTCGCCGCCAAGGCGCACCAGCAGCCCGCCTCCGGCGAGCAGCACGAATGCCCCCAGCACGCCCAGCGATTCCAGCGCGGGCACTCGTTGCAGCTGAGCGGCCCGGCGAACCGAGACGGCAATCAGTCCCGGCGGCAGCCACTTCTGAATCGAATTCGCAGTCCTGACCCACGGACCGTATTGAGCGTCAAACTGGGTCTTCGAACGGGCGGATTCCTCAGCGCGCTGCTCAGCGGTCATGTGTCCTGTATGCCTTCTCTGATGCAACGCCGGATTGAGCAGATTCATGCTGAGCATCAGAAGCAGGAACACGGCGGTAAGAATCTCACGCGTCCTGCGCTGCGCCAGCCAGCGGTCGATCCAGGCAAAGATGGCGCGCACCAGCAAAACGTTAAAGGCCGCAAATACAATCAGGCACAACAGCGTCCAGAGAAACAGGTCGGGCCGCGCCACGGTGACCCCAATCAAGATGCCGGTGCAGCAAAAAGCGCCCACAATCGTGGAGACATCCACCAGCCCGAAGACTATGTAGAGCAGGAAGAAAGACTGAAAGCTCACCGGAAACCGCAACAGGCAGCTCAGGTCGAACTGTTCCTGAAACGAAGCCAGCATGATGGGAAGCACCTGCCAGATGAAGCAGACAACCCAGAATACAATCGGCACATACTGCCACTCGCCATTGGACGCCAGCATATAGGTGGACACGCCCGCACCGGTTCCCATTCCCAATCCCATGCCGGCGTAAATGATAAAAACCAAGACGCGTGCGCCAACTTCAAAAGCGCCCTTGGTGGAGCGCAAGCCGTTGGTGAACATATGCCAGCGGAGTCGAGCGAGCGCCGCATACTGCGCCCGCGCTGCGGCGCCAAACGGTCCCGCGCCGCCCCGGCCTGGCTCAGTCATGACGGCTCCGCCTAGGCCAGCCATGTCAGCTCCTGTACCGGCTCCTGGCCGCCCGCGCCCACAATCGACAGGAAGATCTGTTCAAGGGTCAGCCGCTGCTCCTCTTCGGCGCCCGGCAGAGTCGAGGCCACACCCGCCCGTAATTCATCGAGCGACCCGTTGGCCACCAGACGCCCCTTGCTGATGATGGCCACGTGAGTGCAAAGCCGCTCCACGATCTCCAGCACATGCGTCGTGAGAAAGATGGTCGCCCCGCGATTGATCATGCCAGTGAGCATGGTCTTCAGCATTCCCGCGGCAATCGCATCCACGCCTTCGAATGGCTCATCGAGAAACAGCACCTTCGGCCCGTGAATGACGGCCGCGGCCAGCGCCAGCTTCTTCTGCATCCCATGCGAAAAGTCGGTCACCAACTTGCGGTTCTCGTTGGCCAGTTGCATGAATTCGAGAAGCTCCGCGGTGCGCTGGTTGGCGGTTGCGCTGTCAAGGCCGTACATGCGGCCAACAAAGCGCAGGTACTCCGGCGCCGTCAGCCGTCCCAGCAGCGCCATGCCTTCCGGNNACCACGCCGATCTGCCGCTTCAAGTCCAGTGCGGCGGCGCCGAATGGCTCGCCGAGGATCTCGATCGTCCCTTCGCTCGGCTCCAGCAGACCGGTCAGCATTTTGATGGTGGTGGACTTGCCCGCTCCGTTTGGCCCCAGAAACCCGAAGAACTGTCCGGTGGCCACGCTGAGGGTTACGTTGTCCACGGCGGTCAAAGCGCCGAAGCGCCGCGTCAGGCCGTGGGTTTCAATCGCCGCGGTTTCCATGTGGGGTCAGCATAGCAAGAATCGCCCTTGGAACAAAATTGCGGTGTCTCTCCGCAGATATTCGCAGCCAAAGACGCAAAATCCCAAAAGTGGGTAGTCCAGCGGCGGAAAAAGGGAATAACATGTTGAGAAAAAGGAGACCCAATGCGTGGAATGCTGGAAGGCCGTCTTGAATGGGAAAAAACTGCGCGGGGTATTGCTGTGAAAATACCGGCGAGAAGGGGCTCTGCCTTCGCGCTGTTCGGCCCCATCATTGGGGTATGGTTGCTCGTCGCATCGTACCAATACGCATCCATGTCGATGCCGCTCACCGCGGACGCCACCAGAAACCAGATACTCTGGCTTGTAATCGATGGCTTTGGCGTCTGTCTCTGCATTCTCCTGTTCTGGGCGGCGTGGGCCTTCACAAGCGACACCCTGGTCACGCTGGGTGAAACACAGATGAAGATTCAACACCGCGTTCTGGGCATTGAATTGGCGACGCGCAGTTTCTCCACCACGGAAGTGCATAACTTCAGATACATCGCACCTTCCAAATTCTGGTTCGGCAAGAGTGGCGACGCAGACATAAGAACCAGCAAGATTGAATTCCAGGTGGGAAACAAGTCACACTTCTTCGGCGAAGGCGTGACGCAGAGAGAAGCGCAGGTTTTGATCGAACAGTTACTTGAGGTCTTCAAGTTTCCAGAATTCCTCTCCCCGCCAGTTTCTCCCATTCGTATGTGAGCGGAGAAGTAATTGCAGCGGGTGCCCTATCCATCGAGCGTCCCGGGTGGGCGCNNCAAACAGAAAGCCTACAGCGCTTCTGTTTCCGCGCCTTCCTCCGATTTTCCCAGCGGGTCGTTGTCCCTGTCCGTCGCATCCACCAGCGCGGCCAGGTGCTCTGCCAGTCCCGGCGTCCAGCAGGCCTCCGGCGCGCGCCAGCTCCAGTTGCCTGAGGGCACGGCGGGGGTGTTCATCCGCGCCTCCGAGCCCAGTTCCAGCAGGTCCTGCGCGGGAACCACGGCGAGCCGTGCCACGCTCGTCTCCGCGGCGCGGATCAGCGGCCACACAGGGTGCTGATTGACTGGCCCCACATAAGCCTCCACGGCGTTGCGCTCAAAACTACCCGCTGCGTTCCACCAGCCCTGCGTGGTGTCGTTGTCGTGCGTGCCGGTATAGGCCACGGTCGCCGGAGTAAAGCGATGGGGCAGATGGTTGTGCGCCTCCTTGTCGCCAAAACCGAACTGCAGCACCTTCATCCCCGGCATGTGCATCTCGAGCCGCAGCGCGTCCACCTCGGGAGTAATCACGCCCAAATCCTCAGCCACCAGCGGCAGCGGTCCCAGCGCCGCCTCCAGGGCATGGAATAGCTCCCGCCCCGGCGCCTTCACCCACTCGCCGTTCACAGCCGTCTCCTCGTCCGCGGGGATCGACCAGTAGGCCTCAAACCCGCGGAAGTGGTCTAGGCGCACCACGTCGTACAACTGACAGGCGCGGCGGATGCGCTCGATCCACCAGTCGAATCCCCGCGCCTCAAGCACATCCCAGCGNNGGCTGCAGATCTTCATCCAACTCGAACAGATCGGGGTGAACCCACACGTCGGCCGAGTCCATGTTGACGAAAATTGCCACGTCGCCCAGGATGCGTATTCCGTGTTCTGCGGCGGCATTGCGGAGGTCGCTCCACTGCTTTGAGAAGGCATACTGCAGCGCTTGCTCCTGTGCCAGCGCGCGCCCATGTTTTGCGGCAATCTGCGCCAGGGCCTGCGGATTCCGGCGGCGCACCGGCTCCGGCCACGTAGCCCACGCGCCGGTCGAGAACTGACGGCGCAACTCGGCAAAAAAAGCATAATCGACAAGCCAGCCCGCCTCGGCGCTGCAAAACTCCTCGAAGTCTTTCCATTGCTCCGCCAGTTTCGCGTCGTGCGGCCCGCGGTCAAGAAAATTCCCCGCAGCCTCATAAAGCAACGGAAGCTTCCGTCCCTCTACTTCTTCGAAGTCCACATTGCCGCTGCGTCCGGACAGGCTGGCAATGCGCTCACCTGCGATCCAGCCCCAGTCGGAAAGAAACTCCAGGCTGATGAGCGATGGATTGCCCGCAAAGGCCGAGGAGCCTGCGTACGGCGAGTTCCCGTAACCCGTGGGGCATAGCGGCAACACCTGCCAGACATGCTGTTTTGCCTTGGCCAGAAAGGCCACAAATTCGAGCGCGGCAGGCCCCAGGTCGCCGATGCCGCCATACGAGGGCAGGGAACTGACATGCAGCAGAACTCCGGAAGATCGTTGAAACTCCATGACTTCATTATCGCTGGCAGGGGGACAAACAAGAATTCGATGCGCGCCAGGCAACTATAATCCGTTTGTCCGGCAAGCTATGGTTTGCCAAGAGTCCAAAGGATGAATCCCTTGCAGATGCGTTTCAGTCGATCGCTTTTCTTGAGTTTTGCGTGCATGCTTGCAGTCCTCGAGCCTGTTTCCGCCGCAGTGACAACAGCCCCTCCCGAACCCTTCGTCCTGGCCGCGGGCTGGCAGTTGCAGGACGCAGCCAAGGTGCTCCAGCCCGGCGCGGAAGTGTCGGCTGCGGGATTCAATACCGCCGGCTGGTATACGGCCACGGTTCCCGGCACCGTGCTGACTACCCTGGTCAACAGTCATGTCTATCCCGAGCCGCTCTATGGGGAAAATAACCGCCCGGAAACCATTCCCGAGAGCCTGGCGCGGACATCTTATTGGTACCGGACCCTGATCGACGTGCCAAAGTCCTATAGGGGCCGCCACATCTGGCTCAACTTCGATGGCGTCAACTACTCGGCGACCGTATGGGTCAACGGCGCGCAGGTAGGCGCCCTGCGCGGAGCCTTCATCCGGGGGATATTCGACATCACATCGCAGGTAAAGCCGGGGAAACAAGCCGTTCTCGCGGTGCTTGTCTCGCCGGAGCCACACCCCGGCATTCCGCACGAACACACACTCCGCGACGGCATGGGAAAGAACGGCGGCATCACCGCCATCGACGGTCCAACCTTCCTTTCCACCATCGGCTGGGATTGGATTCCCGCCATTCGCGACCGCGACACCGGCATCTGGCAAAAGGTCTTCCTTTCCGCCACCGGGCCGGTGCTGGTTCGGGACCCGCTGGTCACCACCGATCTTCCCTTGCCCAGAATCGACTCAACCGACGTGGGCGTTCAAGCAACGGTTGAGAATGTCAGCGACCTGCCGCAGACGGGCGTACTCGTGGGCAGCATCGAAGACATCGCCTTCGAGCGCGAGGTTGAATTGGCGCCCCACAGCGCGCAAATCATCAGCTTCGATGCAAAGAACACAGCCGCGCTCCACATCGAACATCCCCGTCTGTGGTGGCCCAATGGCTACGGTCCGCAGAATCTCTACAATCTGCACCTCAGCTTCAAGACCGGGAAAGACGTTTCTGATGCCAGGGACATCACTTTCGGCGTTCGCAAAATCAGTTACACCGTCCCCGGCACCGACAATCTGACCATCTCCGTCAACGGCGTCCCAATCTTCATCCGCGGCGGCAACTGGGGGCTCGACGAGGCCCTCAAGCGCATCCCGCGCGAGCGCCTCGAAGCCGAGATTCGCATGCACAAGCTGGCCAATCTCAACCTGATCCGCAACTGGGTCGGGCAGAGCACCAGCGAAGATTTCTACGAACTCTGCGACAAGTACGGCATCCTTCTGTGGGACGAGTTTTTCCAGCCCAATCCCAGCGACGGCCCCAACCCCGCCGATCTCGACACCTATGTCGCCAATGTCCGAGATAAGATCTTGCGCTTCCGCAACCATCCGTCGATAGCAGTCTGGTGTGCCCGCAACGAAGGCTTCCCACCCAAGGATCTCGACGACACGCTCCGCAAGCTGATGGCCGAATTGGAGCCCACACGCCTCTATCAGTCCAGCTCCACCGATGGCCACGGCGTTCGCTCTCATGGCCCCTACTTCTGGCGCACTCCGCGTGCNNCCCACGCTCGAATCCATCCACGGCATGATGCCCCGGAAGGACTGGGAGACCATCAACGACGACTGGGCCGAGCACGACCTGGCCAAAGGCGCGCAACGCGGCGACGAGTATCCCGGTATTCTGGCCGGCCGCTACGGCAAAATCGCCAACCTCGCCGACTTCGTCCGCAAAGCGCAGTTGATGAACTACGAATCTTTTCGCGCCATGTACGAGGGTCGCAATGCGCAGCTCTTCCATCCCGCCACGGCGGTCATTACCTGGATGAGCAACCCCGCTCAGCCCAGCTTCGTTTGGCAGATCTACCACTACGATCTTGAACCCAACTCATCGCTCTTTGCCCTCAGGAGCGCGGGCGAGCCGGTACACATTCAGTTCAATGAAGCCAATGGGGATTTGGAGGTCATCAACAACCTGCCCAATCCAGTCACCGATGCGGTCGCGCGAGTCTCCATTTACGGGCTCGACGGTTCGTTGATTTCTCAGTACGACACCAAGGGGACGGCTCCGCCCTCTGCGGCCACCAGCCTTGGCCCTGTCCGGTTTCCCCCGGTGCTCACTGCCACCCACTTCCTCAAGCTGGAACTACGCGGCGCACAGGGAAATCTCATTTCCTCTAACTTCTACTGGCGCGGCGAGCCAGGCTATCCAGACCTGCTTGCCGATCTCAACAGCATGCCCATGGTCGCGCTTCAGGCCCATGTAGAAAGCAGGGAGATCGAAAGCAAGGATGCGGACGCCACCCGCCTGCTGACGGTCACAGTCCACAATCCCACCGCGAACATCGCCCTCATGGCCCATCTCCAACTCAGGCGCCAACACTCCGGAGAGCGTGTGCTGCCGGTCTACTACAGCGAAAACTACATCTCGCTGGTTCCCAACGAAACCAGAACCATCACCATCGAAGCAGCGCGGAAGGACTTCAATGGCGACGATGCCCTGGTGGTATTCGACGGCTGGAACGTTTCGGTCGTCCCGGCGTCCTTTCCAGGAGCAGCCGTCGCAACCAATGTCGACGCCCAACCCGATCATTGGCCCGTCACGGCGCTGCCCTTCCAAACCACCGGATTGCGTTAGGGCTGGGTCATCCCAGACGCAGAATAGTCGTTCATGATCCTTCGGCTCAGAACCACGCGTGAAAGTAGCGCGGGTCTCCAGACCCGCTGTACCGCGGACGTCCACGTCCGCCCTCGGATCCACCGTCATCACCCGCATTTTCGAAGGAGCCCGCTTCCTTGTCAGGAGGCGGTTTTCAGCTTGCTGAAAAACTCAATTGGGACGTAGATGTGCGAAAGGGC
>PLPU01000314.1:1450-7301 GCA_003159975.1 Acidobacteriaceae bacterium | reverse complement strand
AAAAGCCCGCGTCCTTTGAAGGGCGCGGGCTTTTTGTGCTGTCGTCCTGTTCGGCGACCTGCCTGCTTACATACCCGGAAGCGCGGGTCCCGTCGATTTGGCGTTGATCTGGATGCGCTTGCTCTTCTTGTAGTCGTTCATGACGGTGCTGAGGAACACTCCAAAGGCGTCATTCCGGCGCTGTTCCAGCATCTGGTCGCGCGTCTGGTCGAGGTTCTTCGCAATTTCGTCCGCGCTGGGCTCCTGCTTGTCCACCAACTTGGCCACCACGCCGGTTCGCTGGGTGTCGATCGGACCGCTGATGTCCCCCACCTTCAGGTCGAGAAGTTGCGGAGCCACCTGCCCCACCTGCCCCAGATCGGGCACCTGGCCGGTCGGACCCACCAGGTCGCTGGTCTTCACAGTCGCGCCCAGTTCCTTGGCTGCTTTGGCCAGATCGTTATACTGCTTGGCCTTGTCCGCCAGTTGCTTGGTCCGCAGGCTCAGCAGCGCAGGCAGCACCTGGTCGCGATAGTCTTCCAGAACATGGCTCTTCCAGTCGGCAAAGTTGGGTGCATGCGCCGCCGTCACCCCGGTCACCTGGAAGATTGCGTAACCCTCGCCGGTGGGCGCGGACTGCGGCGGATCTCCCATCTTCGATTGGAACGCCTTGCCAATCAGTTGCGACCCGTCGGGCAGGGTAGCAATCGTTCCCTGGTGGCTGACTGAAGGCGTAGTCACCACGCTTAAATGATGAGCCGTGGCGGTTTTCTCCAGGCCGTTCTTCGTGGCCTCCGCGGTCAGCGCCTTCGCATAGTTGTCTTCGGCATCCGCCGTTTTCTGGCGAATCAGCGTTGCCTGGATGGTGGGCAGCACTTCGTTCAACGCCTGCGCGTGCGCTGTCTGGCGCTCCTCCACCTGCACAATGTGATAGCCAAACTGGCTCTTCACAATCTTGATGTCGCCGATCTTCTGCGTGAAGATGGCGCTGTCGAACTCCGGCACCATGCGGCCCTTCTGCGAAAAGCCCAGTTCGCCGCCCGAGTCCTTGCTGCCCGGGTCGTCGGAGTACTTCTTGGCCAGGTCGGCCCAGTTGCCGCCGGCCTGAAGCTGCTTGAGAATTCCCTCCGCCTTGGCCTTGGCCGCCGCATCGGTCTTGGCGTCGGCGTTCGCATCCACCTTGATGAGAATGTGCCGCGACCGCGCCTGCTCCGGCACCGAGTATTCCGACTGGTGCGCGTTAAAGTACTGCTGAATCTCCTGCTGGCTCGGTTGCTGCACGCCCCCAGGTATCTGGTCGGGCGTAAACGCAAAGTAAGTGATCTTGCGCTCCTCCGGCACCGCCGAGGCGTAGCGCGCGGCGTTCTTCTTGAAGAAATCCTCCAATTGGTTATCCGGCGGGTTGATCCCCTTGCGCAGATCGTCCGAGGAAATCACCGCATAATCGAACTTGATCTTGATGTTGTCTTTGCGATAGGAGTCCGTGACTTCCTTGTCGCTCACCGTGACCCCGGCCGTGATCAGCGCCTGCAAGCGCCGGAGAATGATGTCGTGTCGGACATCGTCTTCAAAATCATTGACCGAGAGATTGAAGCGGGAGGCGATCAGGGATGCGTACTGTTCGGGACCGATGAATACGCCGTTGGGATACAAAACCTGGCCGGCCTGCCCGGTCTGCAGATACTTGCGAACATCGTCTTCAGTGGCGTTGATGCCCAGCCGCCTGGCCTCAACCAGCAGAACCTGCTGTTGCACCAGTTGCTGGCCGACCCGCTGCTCGAAGAGATTGAGGATCATCGGGCTATCGGGGTAGCGCTGCTGCTGCAACTGCTGGCGCGCCAACTGTTCCACGCGCTGCTGCGTTACCGGCTCGCCTGAAGCTGTGTAGCGGCTGTACCAGTGGGGGTAGACCACGGCATACGTATCGGTGGACGCAGCTCCCATGCCCGTCAGGCCTGGAATCAGGTACACCACCATGCCCACCGAGACGACGCCAATGATGACGACGAAGATTGCCTTGGTGATGCGGTTATCTTTTTGCTGCAGGAAGCGAATCATGAATGGACTTGAACCTTCAACTCTCTACGCGCTGCCTACCCTTCACGGCCGGTCACCAGACCGGCACGGGATCGGTTGCGGGAATCTCCCACGGATGCGCAATTCTCGCGCAATTCTTGACTGACGCGATTCATTAGCATTATAGACGAGCGAGAACGACGTGCGCCCAAACCTGCCTGCGTCCGACAGCGGGTGGGCGACCTCAAGGGCCAATTGTCGGTCATCGGGCCTTCCATGCTGTTTCTTATACGGACTCCACCGGTTGCCGAACCGCAAGCGACCTTGGCGAGAAGCAGAGAATTTTTACGAGCCGATAGCGAGCGTTTGGCCCCACCGCAGGTGGCCGTCCCGGAGGGACAGGGTGAGAATAGCCACAGGTAAAACCCGTGGAAAGCAGCCAAGCGGAAGGTTCGCGTCCTGGAGGGACGCTGTGAAAGCACCTTGCGCCTTCTTTCTGGCGCGAGGCCCTCAACCAACCCCGTGCGAGCCTCCCGCGAGCGTCTACCCCACCGCAGGTGGTGGTTTGCCGATAATTAAATGGAAAAGGCGCACAATTAAAACTGTGAAGAACAGAGCGCTGAATCCGCATGAACACGAACCCACTCAAACCGGGAAATTCTCCCCGAAAACAGGTACCCCCCCTACCCCCTTTCATGATCTCTATGAAAACAAAGCACTTAGTTGTTTTTCTTTTTTACACACGAAGATAACAAAGGAGTTACGTATACCCTCCCGTCGGAGAAACCGCCAGTTTGCACCATTCCTGGGGCTATTTCGTGTGTACTCCATCCGGTCCGACCGTCTTCTGCGCCGGGAATTCGGCCCCCAAAAACAACGCGGGCACCCCAGGAAACCAGGATGCCCGCGTTCACTTCTTCACTAGTTCACTGCTCTTCTCACCGCCAGTAGTAATACCCACCGGCCATGTAGTACGGACGGTAGTAGACCGGAGGATAAGCATAATACGGTCCGGCCGCGGCGTAAGCGCCACCGCCATAGGGTCCATAAGGGTAGTAGCCGCGCCGGTAGAGTGAAGGCCCACCACGATACAACCCCTGAGCCAACCGTGCCGCTTCCTGCGCACTCACCGGATTGACTGTGACCGGCGTCTTCAGATGGAAGGTGACCAGGGCTTCCGCAGGGATCCAGATACCCGGTCCCGAAGAAGCCGCGGAAGCCGCCGTGCCTGCGGCTACGCCCGCTCCCGCGCCGATGGCGCAACCCGCGCCCCGGCCCACCGCGCAACCGATAATGGTGCCGATGATTCCGCCGCTAATAGCACTGCCGACTGTCTGCCCGGCCTTATTCGGTCCTCGCACTTTGAACTGGTCGGAATCCAGCGGGTAGCTCTGCCCGCCAAGGTCGAGTGAAGTAAGTTTCAGCACCAGCTCAGGGCTGCCGCCCAGTGCGCCGGCCTTCTTGGTATCAACCACCACTCCATGCACAACAGCGCCACGCGGAATGGCCAGCACACCGCCTACAGCCACGTCCTGAATGACCGTGAACTGAACGGGCTGTCCGTCCTGAGCCTTTTTAGTGCCCACGGCTTCGTTGGTCCGCAACTGCAACAGGGTTCCCTGGCCTATGGTCACAGGGCCTTTGGGCGTTTCATAGGCCGGTGCCGGCGGTGGTGGCGGAGCCTGGCCATATTGAGACTGGGGCGGTAGAGCAGGTGAATACTGAGGCCGCGCCGGGGGATACGGTCCCACCGGCTGATCCGGGCCTGCCGCGGATGGGGCATTGTCCGGCGGGGGCGCTCCTGCGTCGTCCGGCTGCATCTGCTGCGCATTCTGGTCGCCCGCTGCCGCATCCTGCGGATTGCCGACCGTCAGGTTGTTGTGCACCTTGGAAACGCCCGCCACATGGCCGGCGATCGATTCCGCCAGTTCGCTGGAGGCCGCGCTCGACACCGTTCCCGACAGCGTAACCTCACCCTGGATGGTGGCTGCCGTGATCAGGTCGTTCTTCAGCGCCTTGGAGCCATCGAGAGCGTGTACGACGTCCATTTCGATCTGCCCGTCGGTGCGCTGCCCGGCCGGCGGAGCCGAGTCCTGGGCCAACGCCGCTACGCCGCAAAACAAAACCACCGCGACCCATGTCAGGATCTGTGGGAAAACTCTCTTGAGCAATGGCCGATTCATGTTGTTTGTCTCCTCTGCCTGAAAAACATCCTTCCAACGGCTATTGGATGTATTAGAGCCTGGAAGGACGCTCGAAGCTTTTGCCTCCACCCAAACCGTTAGACGAGGTCCGGCGGAAGCCGTTATGGGTGAAAACCCCGCCACTGGGAAAAAGTTCCGCGGCCTGATAGCGAGTTTCTCCCAGGAAATAGGAGTTTCGGAGGCGATTCTGCGGCCAGGAACCTTGCCGGAAGCCTGTATACCTCACATCCCGCAGCCGTCATTGCGCGGATGCCGGCCAATTCGGCGTGATGCGAATCAAGTCCAGCCCGCCCGCGTCTTCCACCGTGAATGCCGGCGTGGCTGCCGGCACTCCCACAATTCCGCGCGCTGGCAGTTCGACGGGTTCAAACCCCGGCCCAACGATCCTGCCCGTGCCGGCCGCGGCAAACAGGTAGGCCAGCCCTGGTTCTGGCCGATCCATGTCAGCGAGACTGACGCTCGACCTGCTTCCATCCACTGGAATCCGTTCAACGCGAAAATACTCCACATCCAGCAGAATCGTTCGATCCCTGAGCGCCTTGGCCGGAACCTTACCGGCGCGCGTCACCAGCCGCGTCGCCTCAAGAGATTTTTCAATGTGCAGTTCGCGGCCACGTCCGTAGTCGTACATCCGGTAGGTCAGGTCGCAGTTTTGCTGTGTCTCCAGCAGAATCGATCCCGGCCAGATGGCGTGAACCGTCCCCGCATCCACAAAGATCATGTCCCCCACGGCTACATCGATCGCGTTCAGGCTCTGTTCGAGCGTGCCTGCCTGAATCTCTTCCCTGATCTGCTCCAGCGTCACGCCCGGCTTGAGCCCCGCTGCCACCTGGGCTCCGTCATCGGCCGCCAGCACATACCAGCATTCGGTTTTTCCGCGCGGCTGGCCGTACCTCTGCGCAAGCTTGTCGTCAGGATGAACCTGCACGCTCAGCTTTTCTTTTGCAAAAATGACCTTGATCAACAGCGGCGATCCGCTGGCCCCCGCGGCCCTTCCCAGCATTACTTCCGGCATCTCCGCGAACAGGCCGCCCAGCGTCTGCCCAGCGCACGGTCCGGTGGCCGCCAGGCATTCGTCCCCGGTGAGCCAGACCTCGCCCAGTGGCTCCGCTCCAGCAACTTTGTCATACCACGGACGAAGATCCTTGAAACCCCATACCCGGCCCACAAACTGAGGCTCGACCCGAAAAGGAGCCAATTCGGAAACTGTTGATCCAAGCGAAGACGACCCGGACGAATCCATGGAATCTGCCCCTATCCTTCAGAAAAAACACGCCGCCGGCCAACCCGCGACCGCATTTCCACTTTACAGCCCTGCCCTCTCGCGCGGCCAAACATAACCGCGCACCGAAATTGTCCGTCCAATGGAAAAACGGCGAAGACACATGCCCTAATTCTGCTCCGCACGGGTTTTACTCGGTACAATTGCCAAAATCGATGTCTCAGGAGGAATCAGGTTGATGAAACGATTTGGATGGCTTCTCGTGCTCATGCTGGTAGCTTCCCCCGGATGGGCTGCCAAGAAGATTACCGTACAACAACTGAAAGACCTGCTGGCCTCAATGCTGGAAGCAAAGAAAACCGATGTCGACTTTGCCGCCACTCTCCAGAATGTGGAACTCACTGAGGAACTGACCCCGTCGGCAATGGAC
>PLPU01000314.1:0-1438 GCA_003159975.1 Acidobacteriaceae bacterium | reverse complement strand
AGCGGGACCAAGACCCTTCGCCGCTTCCAGGACAATCCACCGCTCACTGTCGGCACCAGGTACGGCGCCCTGCCCCCTCCCTTCACGCCGATCCGCTATACCGACGTGGACGATTACACCGTCACTTTCCGCGACGGCGCAGAGGCCAATCCGCTGCTCAGTGTGAAGAAATCCTGGGGCGCCAACGGCGCAGTTGTTCCATTGGGCCAGCAGCCGGTTCTGAGCAAGGTGCTTGAAGAAGCGCAGAGCTCAGGAAGGATCGGTTTTGTGCGCTGGGAGTCGATCGACGGTCTCCAGGCCGCGGTCTTTTCGTTTGCGGTCGACAAGAAAAAGTCGCACTTTGCGGTGAATTATTGCTGCTTTCCTGAGCAAGATGCGGTCGGGGGAGGCGCGGATAAGGATTTGAACATGCGCGGAGGCACGGGTGCGGCCGCCGGCGGATTCTCGCCTACCGCTCAGGCCGTTCAGGCCGGAGACGTCTACGGAGGATTTTCCAGTTGGAAGGCGGTGAAAGCTACCGTGCCCTACCACGGCGAGTTCGCAGTCGATCCAAAATCGGGAATCGTGGTCCGGCTGACGACCATCGCTGAGTTCAAATCCGGATGGGTGCGCCAGGAGAATCAGCGCATCGACTACCAGGAGGAGAAGGTTGGAGACAAAAACCTGGTTCTTCCGGTCCGGTCCATTATCGACACAGTGGAGCAGCCCTTCGGCGATACCGAGACCAGGGATCCGAGTGTGCGCCATACGCTGTTTACCGCGGTGTACAAGGACTACAAACCCGCGAACTAGAGCAGCTCTCATGTTGGCGTAGAGCGGTTTTGAAGGGGCGCGACTTTAGTCATGCCAGAGGGTGCGGAGAAAAGCGCCTGGCTTTACAGGCTGCGGAAAAACTCATTCGGGCGGTAGGCCGGGGATTTATCCCCGGCCTAAAGCCAATTGAATGAACATGGGCTTCAGTCCCTGAGGCATGTTTTCGTGGGATTTCGCCCAAAATCAGGCTTTTTTCGCGGCCTGGAAAACCGTTCTATGCTGGATTCCATGTTCTCTCCGGCCATGTTTGACAGCATGTTTCACCTGCCGCTTCCTATCCTGGAGAAGCTGGCGCGTCCGGTCATCGTCTCCCTCGTCCTGGTGGTGCTGCTTCGCCTGTTCGGCAAGAGGGAACTGGCGCAGCCCAACCCGTTTGACCTGGTGGTGCTGCTCTCGTTCTCTAACACCGTCCAGAACGCCATCGTCGGCGACGATAACTCCGTCACCGGCGGCATGATCGGAGCCTTTGGCCTTTTGGCCGTCAATGGGCTCGTGGTGCGCGTGCTCTTCAGCTCAAAGCGGCTGACGCGCGTGCTGGAGGGCCGGTCTGCCGTCCTCATCCTCAATGGCCAGCTCGACCGCAAGGTCATGGAACGCGAGTCGCTGCCCCCCGACGAGCTGCTTT
>PLPU01000250.1:0-11995 GCA_003159975.1 Acidobacteriaceae bacterium | reverse complement strand
ACGTCCTTGATGCCCACCGGAATGCCGGCCAGCGCGGGCAGCGGATCGCCCTTGGCAGCCAGCTCGTCCACGCGCGCGGCCTGCGCGAGGGCGCGCTCTTTGGTCAGGCTCAGGTAGACATTCAGGCGCGGATTTACGGCTGCAATGCGGTCATAGTAGCTGGCGGCCAGATCGGTTGCCTTGGTGGCGCCGGCGGCTATCGCGCTGCGCAACTCCGCCAGAGTTTTGGGCTTTTCAACATAAGATTCGGCTGGTTTGGCTTCGCTGGACAATGGAACCCTCCTCTTTGTGGCCTGTTTTGCGGCCTTTTGCTGCACACGGGTACCTGAAAAGCGCAGCTTAGCGCTCAATCACTTTGGGCACCTTGAAAAAGACCTGGTCGGTCTCCGGCGCCTGCGCCAGCACCATCGCCCGGTCCAGTGAAGGCATTTGCAGGTCATCACGTAAGCCGGCAGTCTCCGCGCTGAACAGTTCATTGACCTGGGCCAACGGCTCAACACCGGTCGTATCAAGCTGGTTCAATTCCGCTACATAATCGAGAATCGCATTCAGGTCGCCGAGCATATGCACGGTCTCTTCCGGCGTCAGTTCCAGATGCGCCAGCTCGGCCACGCGCTCCACCTCTTCCACGGTCACTTTGGCGGTCATTCGGTGCTGTTCTCCCTCTCCGGACGGCGCACTGCCGGCTCTCCCGCATTCCCCATTCGATCTGCGATCGGCGTAGCCGGAAGATAAAGTATAGCCCGTCCCAGCTTGCGCCCCCGCACTCTCCTTCCTCCGTTTCACTCGACGGTAAGCGTCAGGTTGACGCTGTGCTGCATTCCGGTCGAGACCACCGTGATCGGAATCGTGTAGGTCCCCGTCGGAGTTGAGCTGCTGCCCGATCCGCCGCCACCGCCGCCACCGCCACCGCCACCTCCCGAGCTAGTGCAACTGGAAACGCCGCCCGCAAGGACCGCTAACAATGCGGCCACAAGCAAGGCGCGCCGCCGCTTACCTCCCAGCGGAAGCAGCGCCAACCCGCAGAGCAGCGGAACCACTCGCCATCCAATTGGTACAACCGAACGCTTGGCAGTGGTCGACTGCCCTGTCGATATCTGCACTGTTACATTTCCGCTGGATCCGGCAGCAATCGTTTCGCCATTGGGAGTGAACAGGCACAGCGCGTTCGCCGGCAGTGTGCCGCACTGGAATGTAAACGATCCCTGCTCACCGTCGAGAGGCGTAATCGTCAGCGCATAGCTGGCCGCCTGGCCGCTGGTCACCGTCTGAGTTGTGACGCCGCTTGAAGCGACCGTGAAATCGAAGCCCGTACCCGACAGAGAAACCAGCGCTTGCGCCGACGCTGTGCTGCTGGTGATGGAGAGGCTCCCGCTCTGTGCCCCCGCAGTGGTGGGAGCAAACTCGACGCCCACCGTACAGGTGGCTCCCGCGCCCAGTGTTGCCGCGCATGTATTGTTCGCCAGTTGAAATCCTGCCGGAACCGCCCATGCCAGGTTACTGAAGGCCGTTGTGCCGGGGTTGGTCACGGTCATTGTTGTGGACGCGCTGGTAGCTCCGACTGCAATGGTTCCGAAGGGGATCACCGCCGGCGTGGCCAGAATCGCGCCCAATCCGCCTCCCGTCCCACTCAGCGCGGCGACGGCGGGCGTGATCACGGTTGAGGAGGTGACCGTTAAGGTCCCAGTTGCTGGGCCGCTTGCCGTGGGTTGAAAGATCACGCCCACGGTGCAGCTTGCGCCGGCGGAAAGGCTGCTGGAGCAGGTGTTTTGCGTCAGGCTGAACTGCGCGCCGATGGTCAGCGTCAGCGCACTGGCGGCTACGCTTGCCGAATTGCCGACCGTTACGGTCTGCGCCGGGCTGGACTGCCCTGGAGCTACCGCGGGGAATGCCAGTTGCGCCGGACTGACGCTTAACCCTGCCAACACCTGCCCCGTTCCGCTCAGCGACACATTGATCGGCGCCACCCCCGTCGTCGCGGAGGACACCACCAGCGTGGCTGCGATCCCGCCCGCTGTGGCCGGCGTGAAGATGATCTGCGCGGTGCAGTTGCTTCCGTTATTGAGCACGGCCCCGCAGGTGTTTGTCCCAACGGTGAAGCTGGCGGAGCCTGGACCTGTGAACTGCAATCCGATATTGGCCATCGAAGACCCGCCGCTGTTGGTCACCGTCAGCGTCAAAGGAGCACTTGCCTGGCCAACCGTCTGCGCCGCAAAGACCAGGCTGGTTGGGCTCACGCTCAATGCCGCCGGCGCAACACCCGCCCCCGAGAGACTCACGGTCTGCGTGCGGAGCGCATCGGCCACGGTCAGCGTTCCGGAGGCTGCTCCCGCTGTGACGGGCGCGAAAATCACGCTGATTTCGCAAGTCGATCCGGCAGCGAGTTGGGTTCCGCAACCGTTCGTGACGGCAAAAGGGCCGCTGACCGAAAGAGCAATCGAAGTGAGCGGCAGGCCTCCGGAATTGGTCAGGCTCACTGTCCGCGCGGTCGAAAGCATTCCCGCAACCGTCGCGGGAAAGCTCATCGAGGTGGCCCCCAGGATGTCAGTCGGCGGGGAGACTCCAGTCCCGGTCAATGCCACGGCCTGCGTCCCGGCCTCATCGGTAAAAGTCAACGTTCCGGCTGCCGCTCCCGTCTGGGCCGGCGCAAATTCGACCGTCACCTGGCAGTCCGCATCCGCAGCCAGGGTGCTCGATCCGCAACTGTTGCTCGCGATTGCAAATGGACCCGTAATGCTGACGCCGTTGATGGGGATTGCGATTCCGCTGCTGTTGGCGGCCTCGAGTTGCAACACGGCCGAGGTGGTGTTCACCTGCACATCGCCAAAGCTCAACAGGGCGGGAGTCAGTGTAACCACGCCCGCTGGGGTTCCAGTTCCGCCCAGATCCACCGCAAGCTGACCACCGTAGATGTTGGCGTTGAGGATCATCTGGCCGCTACGGGTTCCCGTGTCCGTGGGCGTGAACGTAACCTGGATGCTGCAGCTTCCTCCCACGGGAACGGCTGCGTTCTGACAGTTATCCGTCTCGCTGAAATCCCCGTTCATGGTCATTGCGGTTGGCGTCAATACGAGACTTCCAGTGTTGGTCACGGTCACCGTCTGCGCGGGGCTCGCCGATGAGAAGGCCTGGCGGCCAAACTGGAGGGATGCCGGACTGGCTTCCGCGATGGTCAGGCCCGTGCTTGCTGTCCACAATGGGGTTTGCCAAACTCCTCTGCCATAGGTAGCAGCCACCAAGCTCTTTGTGGATGCACCCGCGCTCAGTCCCACTACCGGCGCCTCGGGCAGCCCCGAACCGAATTGTGTCCAGCAGGAACCCTGCGCGCAATTTTCCACCTGGGTGGTGAAATAAACTCCCACGTCGGTCGCAATGTAGACGGTGCCGGCATTTTGCGGATCAACCACCACACTACTGGCCGGAGCCCAGGGCAGGTTGGAGATCAGGCTCGTCCAATGGGCGCCCCCGTCGGTTGAACCGTACACAACTCTCACCTTTTCCGGCTGGCTTGGCATACCCTCCACGGTCACGTACACAGTATTCCCGCTGGGGTCGTGGGGATCGATGAATATGCTCGAAATGTCGAAGCCGAACGCATTCATCGCGTTGCTGTCATTGCTCACCGGGTTCAGCGCCAGGTCCTGCCATGCCGGCAGAGCGCCGCTGGCCGGATTGAACGTCGCGGACAGAACGTGCCCGGGCAGGATCGCCGCTCCATCCGTCGAGCCGAACATGCCCACGTACACCACTTCGCTGCCGCCTGCGAGAGTCAATGCGGCCATCGAACGAATCAACGCATCGCCATTGCAGGAGCCGTTGGTTGCCCCGGTATCGAGAATGGGGCTGATTGCGTTGCCTGCGATCCAGCCGTCGCCATGCGCCGGACCGCGCCACACGCGGCAGGTTCCGATCAGCAACTTGGTCGAGTCCAGTGGATCGACCAGGAACGGCGCCGGCGTGGTCATGGTCAGCCCGTCTCCGCCGACATCCGCATCCGTGACGACGGGACTGGTTCCAAACGCTGCTGGACTGCACGACGGGCCGTCCGAACAGAGGTAGATCCCAACTCCCTCCTCGGCGTTCACATACCAGTTGGCGTTGTTGACGGGGTCGATCGCTACCGGGCCGCCATCGCCGCCCAGAATCTGCGGCCAGTCCAAAGTTGTCCCGGCGTCGCTGCTCACGCCGGCTGTCCCGTTGACGCCGAGACCTGCAATGATCGCGTTGGGCGCGGAACTGCCCTCGGACAGGCTCACCACCTCGGCGAGCGACCCAAGGCTCCCATTCATGTTTTGAAAGTGGCTCGCGTCGGTTGGTGAACACACCGGGCCGGTCTCGCCGATCGCATCCAGCGAACGCCACAACCCGCTGTCGTTGCCCACAAACATCTCCAGCGGGTTCAACAGGTTCCAGCCCAGCGCATGTTGGTAACCGGCCACCTTCGCGCTCATGCAGGTGTTTGCGTTGGTCGCATCGCGCCACAGACAGCCCATGGCCAGGCTGCACTTCCACAGGTCGTTTGCCCCCGCAAAAAGCAGAGTGTCCTGGGCGAGGCCCGGTCCGGCTGGCATCGCGGCCAGCGCAAGGGTGTAGTCCCCGTCTGCGATCGTCGCCGGCCCCTCGAGAGTGCTCGTCTCGAGGTTCACGGTATTCCATTTCTGCGCAAATGTGACGGTCTGGTTGGCGCAGGCCCCCGAAAGCAACTGGCAGTCGTCCTGCCACAGACCCTGATCCTGGTTATTGATATCGACCGTCCAGGCAAACGTGTCGCCGGTTTGCGGATTGACCGCAAGTGTTCCGCGAAAGATGGGGCAATCGATGGAGCCGGTGGTCGCTGAATTGGTCGGGCAGAACAGCGGGGTGAGCCCCAGTCCGGGCTGCGCGGTCATGCGCGTCCAGGTCACGCCGTCCGCCGATTGGTAGTAACCGTGGAACCGCACCGCAGCCACAAACAACTGCCGCAGCGGATTCCAGACCACCGAGGTCGCGGCATTGCCGTCCGCCCCCGCGAAGGGATCGGCAGGCCCCTGCACATCGGCGCCGTTTCCGTCCGTGATGGTCGCCAGATTCCAGGTGACGCCGCTGTCCTGAGAGACATAAAGCCCCTCGTAGCTCAACTGGGGCCGGTTCGCATTGACCAGCGTGCCTTCATAGGCCTGAGAAACCGCGGCCACCACCAGTTGCGGATTCACGGTGCTCCAGGCAAACCCCGCAAATCCTTCACCGGCAAAACCCCAACTCTGGTCCGCGGTCATTTGAATCAGGGTCCAACTGGTCCCGCCGTCGGCTGAACGCAGAATCCCGGCCCCGTAATAAGAGTCCAGCGCGTCGTTCGGGTCGCCGGTACCGGCCAGAATCACACCGGTTCCGCCAGGCTGCACAGTCAATGCCCCAATGCTGATGGATGCGTCGGTAATGTCGCTCAAAGCCGCCAGATTGTCTGTCAGCGGCGTGAATACCACGTTCGACGGGCTGGATGTCACCGCGTTCTGCGCCAGCCAGACGCCGCCGCCGGTCGTCCCGAGGTAGAGCCGGTTGCCGGTCGCGTCGGAGAGGTCGAGCGCGAGCGAGGAGATGCGGCCTGTTACCAGCCCATAGCTCGGCGTGAGGACTGCGGCGGGGCCCAGCGACTGCCAGGTCGCGGCTTGGCTCGATACCGTCTGCGCCTGTGACCTCGACGGATTCCCCGGGCGGCGCGCGCGACCCACTGTCGCTCGGCCAGGCGTCCATCCACGCTGCGCAAGAAATCTTTGTGCCTGAATCACCCTTGGAGGAAGTGTTCGCGAGGCTGGATTCGGCCGTTGCGGCGGAGATTCTGGCATCACGCCGGGAGTTTCCGCTGGCGCCAAAATGGCTGCAACCACGAAAAGCGCTGCCAGCGCCCAACCGGGGCACAGCCGACGCATCCAATCCGGAGGAAGATGCAGGCCCCCCCTGCTTCGCGAGCCAGGTTCAATCGATACCCGTCCAAAAGACTGCATAGGTGCACACGTCCGGAATCCGATTCCGGCCTCCCCTCTCCTATCTTCCGAGGGGGATTGAGTCGAAATCCACTGGATTGCCTGGTGTGAAACAAACAGTTTCCGGGTATGGAATTGTGGCCCATTATAGGACGATCAGGAATACATCAGACTGTGACGGCGGGTACAGCCGGTGCGCGCATTCGGCTAATCGATATCCGGCGATCCTGTGGGCGCTGCGTGCTGGCGGATATAGGATTGTGCGTTAAACTTCTTCGCCGTCGAGACCCCCGACATGGGCCGCACCAGTCCAAAGACCGGCTTATCAAACCAGGGACGGTCATGGCGACCCACGATCGCCCACGCAATGCCCGCGTAGCCGTTGGGGTCGCGCCCGTCGAGCTCATATTTATCGTTGAGCATCACCGCCCATTCGAAGGCGCGGGCCGGATCGGGCGCCCACTCGAGGATTTTCTTCGCCCAGTACATCCGCATGTAGCCATGCATCCATCCGGTTTCGACCATCTGTCGCTGGGCCGCATTCCATAGCTCGTCGCCGGTCTCTGCCCGCTCCAATTGCTGCAACGTGTAGCGGTACGGCCGCTTGTCGCCGGCGTGTTCAATCAGGGTCTTGCGGGCCCACGGCGCGGCACATTCCCAGTTGTCGTAGTTCGGTTCGTGGCGTACAAAGAGGACGGCCAGTTCGCGCCATCCAATCAACTCATTGAGATATTTTTCAGCCGCGCTGGCCGGCGCCTTGCCCTTGCGCACGGCCTCTTCCACCGCCAGGGCAATGGTCAGCGGCCCGATGTTTCCAAAATGCAGCCAGGGCGACAGCCGGCTCGTCCCGTTTACTTCAGGATGGTTCCGCTTGTCTTCGTAGTCCTTGAGTTCGAGGTTCACAAAGTCTTCGAGCCTTTTGAGCGCCGCATGCGTGCCACCGGTAAAGCTGTCGACCGGTCCGACAGTGCGGTCGAGCTTCGTGAAGCCCGCGCCGATGTCGCCGGAGAGATCGAAACTCGGCAGAGCTTTCGGTGGTTTCCACGCGTGAGCCGGCTCGATCTTCTTTGCCGCAACAAGATACTTCGGCAGTTCTCTCTTCAGGTGGGGACGGAAATGGTGCAGCAGCACAAAGCTGCGATTGAAAACGCGCGACGGCACAACCACGTCGGCATCGACGGTCCAATAAGGAAGCTTGAGCCGCTTGGCAAGCACACTGCGCCAGCGTTCCGGCTCGCGGCATGGATTCTCGTCGCCAACCAGCAGCGCCGCACCGGCCTCTTCGAGAAAAGCCTCGAGAGAATTATCGGGGTGCTTCCGCACTACGAAGCCCACGCCGCGCTCCGCCGCATCCTGCGCCACGTCTCTCAGTCCCTGATGCAGAAAGTGGTAATGCCGCAAATTGGCGTTGGGATAATTCGGAATCACCTGGAAGTACGCAACCACCGGCAGGCCGAGAAGGTTTCCCGCTTCGATTGCAATATCGAGCGCCTGATTGTCTACGATGCGCACCGCACGCTGCATCCAGTAGACGACGCACTTCGCGCCGGCACGCGGCGGCCCGCTGCGACGGACGACGACGCGAGGCTGATTAGCCAGTTTCGTGAGTTCGTCGGACATCTGCGTAGTTTCAACGATGGGACTCACCTGTGATCTATGGTAGACTTCGCCCGAATGCTTGCTTTGGACGATCCCCGCTGGACGATGATGACCGGAGGCTACCGGCTTCCATTTGATCCACGCCCACTTCTCTCAAGACTCGAAACCGACCACGGCACCCCGGCCGTCTGGAGTGAGCTCTGGGACGAACTGCATCACCAAGGGGACGTCGGCGAGGCCTCGTATGCAGCCGTTCCTTACCTGGTGGAACTCTATCGAAGACGTGGGCCGGTTGACTGGAACACCTACGCCATAGTCGCAATCATCGAACTAGCTCGAAAGGAAGGCAAGAACCCCGATGTGCCGAACTGGATCGAGAAGGACTACCTTCGTGCGATCCAGGAACTGGCCGAGATCGGCGCTAGAGAGGTTCTTCAGGCCGCGGACGCGGAGGTCGTCCGGACGATTCTCAGCGTAATAGCAATTGCAAAAGGTCTTCGAGTTCATGGGAGATTCCTGGTCAATTACTCAGAGGAAGAGATGTTGGAGTTTGAACCTTGAGAGTCAAGAGACTAAGGATATTTAGCGACAAAACAACCCGACGTAATCTGTGAGTCTTATTCCGTTTTGCGATAGATGAAACGAAGCGCCGTATATTTTGGTGATACAGAAGCGACTTTCGTATCGATCATTCCGTTTTCGCGCAGCAGCGAGCGAATGGCCGTTTCATTGATCGCGTGTCCGGGACCCTTGGCATACACCATCCAGATGGGGACGCCTTTCAAGAGCTGCGCCTTTGCATCGCGAAGGGCAGCATGGAGCGACTCGGGCGAATCGACGCAGGCCACGATGAGGCCGGCGTCTTTGGCTGAGATGTGCGCAGCCTCCGCCAGAGCCTCGCGCAGAGTTTCATCTGTGATTGCGCCGATGATTCGCACAATGGTCTTGTCTTGAATGCCCAGTTTGCGGGAGAGCGTGGGTGGCGGAGTAGTGATTGCCGAGGCCCACTTCGCTGCTGCTGCCGCTCCCAAAAAGAGCTGGACCGGTTCGCCTCCGACTGTGAAGCAGAGCCGGCCGGCTTTTGCCTGCACGCTTTTGATTCCGCTGAATGGGATCCGCTTGCGAATTGCGCCGCGCAAAATGATCTCGCCGGTCTCAAGCAGCGCCTTGACTTCGACAGTGTTCCCAGCCCAGTCGCAATTGCAAATTGCTTCGCGCCCCATGGAGAACCTCGAAGGTCATCGATTCCAGCGCAGGAATCGAAAAGGGCCACCCATGCGGGCAGCCCAATTCAAATACGCATTGCCGGTGCAACTGATCACTGACAACCGACAACTGAAAACTGTCTTACCACCGTCCCCAGGCCCGGCTGATGTAGTCGGCCAGCGTCATGCCGATCAGCGCCAAAAACGTAAACAACCCGGCGCCAAGCGTCAGCTTGGTCAGTTTGGTGCTGTACTTTACGCCCATGAAGAACAGCACCACCAGCGTTGCCTTGATCACGCCAATGGCCAGCGCGACGATGGGGTTGAATACGCCCATTTCAATGTACGACGCGCCCACGGTGAGCGCAGTAAACACCAGCAGGCACCCGAAGATGACCATATAGACGATGGGCGGCGTCACGTGGTGCTCGTGCTCGCCGTGCTCTGCCGCGGGTTGGTGAGTGATTTCGTTCATGACCGGTCCTTTATTGGTGTCTGCTATTGATGCCTGCTGATGAGGTAGAGAAGCGGGAACAGGAAGATCCAGATGATGTCGACAAAGTGCCAGTACAGGCCGAAGTTCTCAACGAACGTCACATGGCCGCCGGTATACGCTCCGGCTCGCGCTCTGAAGATCATGAATCCGAGAATCGCGATGCCGATGATCATGTGCAGTGCGTGCATGCCGGTCATGGCGAAGTAGAGGAAGAAATAAAGCTCGGTGTGACGCGCCATGTCCAGGGGCATGGGCTTGTCTTTGTATTCCTTGTAGGTCTCCGGATCGGATGCTGGGTCGGTAAAGTTCTTCACGCTGTAGTGGAAGCCCGGCACGTGATGCTTCTCGATCTTCTCCGAGTACTCGATAGTCTTGATGCCGAGGAAGATCAGGCCGAGAACAAACGTCAGCACCAGGCACAGCACCAGTCCGCTCTTGCGCCGTGTCTCCGCGCACCACACGCCCATGGCCATGGTGAAGCTGGAGCTGATCAGCACGCCCGTATTCGCTGTGCCCCAGAAAATATTCAACTGATGCGACGCGGCGACAAACGCCGGGTAATACCAGTTGCGGTAAATAAGATAGGCGGTGAAGAGACCGCCGAAGAACATGATTTCCGTCAGCAGGAAGAGCCACATGGCGAAATTGGTCGCGTCCGCCTGCTGCTCCACCGACTCGAAGTGGTGGCGCTGGTACGACGGATGCTCGTGATGTTGCGCCTCAGGGGCGCCATTTGCGATCGCTGTGCTATCCGACACTGGCTACCTCTTTAGCTTTCTGATTTTCCAGCCACTCGTAGTCGTAGGCTTCGTGATCCATGATGGGCGTCACCGTAAAGTTCTCCGTCAAGGGCGGCGACTGTATCTGCCACTCAAACCCCGTGGCCTGCCAGGGATTGTTGCCGGCAATCTCGCCATATTTCAATGACCAGGTGAGATAAAGCACGGGCAGCAGGTAGCCTACGCCAAGGATGGTTGCGCCCGCGGTTGAAAACACGTTCAGTACCTGGAACTCCGGTGGATACGCTGCATAGCGCCGCGGCATGCCGAGCGTTCCGAGGATGAACTGCGGGAAGAACGTGAAGTTGAACCCAATGAACGTGACTACGGCGGCAAGCTGCGAGATCTTTTCCGGATACATGCGGCCGGTCATCTTCGGCCACCAGAAGTGTATGCCGGAGAGGAACGCCATCAGCATGCCGCCCACCATGACGAAGTGGAAGTGGGCCACGATGAAGTAGGTTTCAGTCAGATGGATGTCTGTTCCCGATGTGCCGAGGAAGACGCCGGTCAAACCGCCAATGGTAAACAGGCCCATGAATCCGAACGCATAGAGCATGGGCGTTTCAAATGTGATGGAGCCCTTGTAGAGCGTAAAGGTCCAATTGAAAATCTTGATGGCCGAAGGCACCGCAACCAGCATGGTCAGCAGGCTAAACACGAGCATCGCGTAGTTCGAGATGCCCATGATGAACATGTGGTGCGCCCAGACAAAGAATCCGAACACCGCGATGGCCACAGACGAAAACGCAACGGCTGTGTAGCCGAAGACTCGTTTGCGGCTGAAGGTCGAAATCACTTCGGAGATNNGGCAAGATCATGATGTAGACGGCCGGGTGCGAGTAGAACCAGAACAAGTGCTGGAAGAGCAGCGGATCGCCGCCCTTGGTGGGATCGAAGACCCCGATGCCCATGGTGCGCTCGAGAGCCACCAGCACAATCGCGATCGCAAGTACTGGCGTGCCTAGCACCATGAGGATGCTGGCCGCGTAGTGCGACCACACAAAGAGCGGCATGCGGAACCACGTCATGCCCGGCGCGCGCATCTTGTGGATGGTCACGATGAAATTCAAGCCGGTAAAGATGGAACTGAAGCCCGCGATGAAAACAGCCAGCCCCGTACTCATCACGTTTGTGTTGACGTAATGAGTAGACAGCGGCGTGGTGAATGTCCAGCCTGTGTCGACGCCGCCGCTGATCATGGTGTAGAGCACCAGGATGCCGCCGACCACATACAGATACCAGCTCAGCAGGTTGATCTTGGGCAGCGCAAGGTCCTTCGCTCCAAGCATGATGGGGATGAGGAAGTTGCCCAGAGTGGCCGGTACGCTCGGCACCAGGAACAGGAAGATCATGATCACGCCGTGCATGGTGAACACCTTGTTATAGGTGTCCGTGGCCATTAGATCGCTCTGCGGCGTCAGAAGTTCGAGCCGGATGAGCCCTGCAAGCGCACCGCCGATGAAGAAGAAAAACGTGATCGAAATCAGATAGAGGATTGCAATCCGCTTGTGGTCGCCGGTCAGCAGCCAGCTCAGAAGGCCGTTCTCTTTCGTGAGAAAGTTCACCTTCGGAATTCTGGCCGTCGACTGATCGGGAAGACTGACAATTGTGTTGGTACTCATTGCTTCACCATCCCTTGGCTGGCGGGCTTGGGCTGAGCTTGCCCAGCCGGTCTTTCTCCTGGGGTAGCCGCGTTGCCTTCGCCCTCGGGCAGCAGATCGACGGTATTGGTGGTCTGCTGGATCCGGTAGTCGGAGTTGAGATTTTTGATGAATTCAACCAGTGCGATCACGCCATCTTCGCTGATCTGGCCTTGATAGGTGGGCATGATCGGCGCATAGCCCTGAGTGACATGCTGCGATGGATTCAAAATGGATTCGCGCAGGTATGCATCGTCGGCCAGCGCTGTTCCGCCACCGGCGAGCGGCAGCTTCGAGCCGTAAACATTGGCCA
>PLPU01000018.1:4741-7217 GCA_003159975.1 Acidobacteriaceae bacterium | reverse complement strand
GGAACTTGAGTTAATTGACAGCGACCAGGGAAGTATCTGACTACCCTTTCTCCGTTGAGCATTTCGCAGCCTAAGAAGTAGCGGCTGGTCGCTCAGTCCACTTCGACGCGCCAGAAATCCATGCCGCCGAACTTCAGCAACTGGGCTTTGCCTTCGAATATGTGGAGGAACTCGGCCGTTTCCGGCATCCAGCTTTCGCCGCCGGGACGGAAAAGCGCGGCGCCGATGCGGGTGAGCGGCTCACCTTCAAGTACAAGTTGGCCCTTGAGCACGTAGACGAAAGCATCGCCGGCCCAGGGGCTGTCGCTGCGATAGCGGCCGGCGAAGGCATCGTAGTCCGCCGGAACGGGAAAGCTGCGCTGCCCGGCAAACGCCGCATTCACAAACCAATCCGAGCCATAGGTGACTTCGACTACGGGAGGTTGCGGCTTGGCTGTGTTTGGGGCGCCGGGGGCGGCCTGCTCAGCGGCGGCTTCCTTTCTGCCAAACATGAACGTGTGCGTGGCCCAGCTTTCAGGCACCGTGGATATGAAGCGGTCGCCGCCTGCGTGCTGCAGCGGGATGGATTGCGTAGCTTGGATTAATGAGATGCGCTTGCCTGTAGCGCTGAATACAAGCTCGTAGCCATCGGCTGACGTGAATGTACCGGCATAATCGGCGGCATTGTCCACGTTGAGCGGGTCGGCAAGCGCGGGCGGAGCAGGCAGCGGCTTGGACTCACGATCGGCGCGGAGCAGGCGCACCGCGTATTCGGTGATTGCGATGGGCCGGTAGCCCTGCATGGCGTTGATGGAGGCGAAGGCCGCCGCGCCTCCGTCCAGATCGACGTGAATCGAGGAAGCAAACGCAACCATGCCGCCGGTATGGCGCAGGATCTTGTGGCCATCCAGCGTGTCGACAGCGATGCCGTAGCCATAACTGGCGGTCGGGCTGAAGTCGTCGGCTTTGATGTACGGAGTGGAAAACAGGGTGAAGCTCTCGGTGGAGACGATGCGGCTGTTTGGTCCCTGGCCATGATTGAGCATCATGCGGATGTAACGGGCCATGTCGGCAGGCGTGGAGGCGATGCAGCCGGCCGTGTCGTCCATGACGATGTTGGGCGCGGGGGCCAGTTTGCCCTGACGCGCGTAAGCCTGGTCGTCCCAGAAGGGCTCATAGCCGGTGGCCTGAAGGGCGCGCGAGGACGTGGTGATGACGCCCTTGGTCGCGGTCATCCCGAGCGGATCGAGGATGCGCGCCTGGACGCAATTGCGCCACGGCTTGCCATCGAGCTTGGCGGCGAGCAGGCCCAGGATGGCGAAGCCGGCGTTGCAATAGTGGAAGTGCTCGCCGGGCTTGAATCCCTGCACCAGGCGCGCCGATGGATCGCTCGAGAACAAGCTTAGGTTGTCCGGCAGCCCCGACGTGTGGGTGAGCAGATGATGGACGGTGATGGGGCCGAATTCGGTGTAGATGGGCAGGCCGGGCAGATAATCGAGGATGGGTTTCCGCAGGTCGAGCTTGCCCTCATCTCGCATTTGCAGCAGCACCAAGGCCACAAAGGATTTGGAAATCGATCCAATTTGGAAGAGATGGCCGGTCGAGACCGGGACATGCTGGTCGATGTTGGCGAAGCCGTAGCCAGCGGTGCGCAGTGTTTTGCCGGCATCGGTCAAGCCGAGCGTCATGCCTGGCGCGTTCATGGCCGGCATGTACGCGGCGATGTAGGCGTCGAGATGCTCTTCGAGCGCGCCAGAGGCTTTGGGCATGGGCATGTCGGCGCGCGCGGCGGCGCTTCGAAAAAGAAGCGGGCTGGTGACGGCGAGGGTGGCCAGGGAGCCGCGGGAAAGGAAGGAGCGTCGGGACAGGGAATCGATTGGCATAAGTTTGGGGAGAGTCTACCATGCGGCACGTTGGAGCCTCCTCCAAAAAGAACGGAACGACCCGAGGGCGGATGGTTGGCGTTTGTGGTTTCCCACCCATCAAGCAAAAAGACGCTTGATGGATGGGGCACCCAGGCAGCGAGTCCCCAGGAGGTGGCGATACGGAGCGCCGCGTGATCCAGCTCAGCGGTGCAATAATGGAGCTAAACCGGACGAGTCGATTCCGGCAAGCGCTGACGCATGAACCTGCCCAACTCCATCACGATGAGCCGGATCGTCATGATCCCGCTGCTGCTTTGGATCCTGTCGCCGCACTACCCGTGGCAGGGCGCGAGCGGCGAGCAGGAACTGGCGGCGTCGGTGTTGTTTGTGCTGGCTTCGATTACCGACGGCCTGGACGGGTACCTGGCCCGCAAGCGCAGCCAGATCACGACCATGGGCATGCTGCTGGACCCCATTGCCGATAAGGTCATGGTGACGGCCGCGCTGATCGCGCTGGTGGCCTACAACCCCGATGTGGTCAAGGTGTGGATCGCCGTGGTCATCATCGGCAGGGAGTTCCTGGTCAGCGGCCTGCGCTCCATTGCTTCGTCGGAGGGATTCACAATCGAGGC
>PLPU01000018.1:0-4695 GCA_003159975.1 Acidobacteriaceae bacterium | reverse complement strand
GGCGCAAGAGTGCAAGCGCGCCTTAGGAAGTAAATCCATCTTACGGATTTTTGCGGACCTCGAACGCGACGCCCTTTGGCTCGGCGGCCTTCTGCTCGGAGCGGAAAATGTCTACTGGGCGAATGGGCCAATTTCTGCCCTAAACTTGGTGCAAAGTGGGCCTTTTCCGCAATTTGGGTGCTTGTAACTCCTTTGTTTTGTTGGGGTGCGAAAAATCTTTTCGGCTAAGTGCTTTGTTTTCATAGAAACCGGGAGGGGGGGTAGGGGGGGGTAGAGGGATTCTGACTCCTAAGAAAGGCCCCAGTTGGTTTGCCGTTGTGGAGACCGAACGAAGATGATGCGTGAGTTTTTGCAGTAGCTTTGGCAAGTTAGCCCCCGCTTCGCGGGAATGGCAAGTTGGCGAGTTCGCTCGGCATTCGTCAGCGCAGATCTCCTGCCTCCGAGGATCGGTGAAACCTGTGCACAGCTCAGAAAATAGGACTTCGAGTTTTTGATTTCGCTTCACAATCCTGATTGTGCGCCTTCGGTTGATAATTATCGGCAAACCTCGACCATTTCTTTTCAGTGGTCAGGATGAGCTGCGGGAACTGCGTTGCCGCGCTGGTAGACCGGGTAGGGCGGCTTCTTGCAGGTGGGCGGGGGATTTTTCTCGAGATCGGTTAGCAGCAGCTGGACGGTTTTTTCGAGTTGCGGATCGTGGCCTTCGCGCACGGTTTTGGGATCCAGCTCCACTTCAACTTCTGGCGCGATACTTTCGTTCTCCACCTCCCATTTGTTGTGGGGGTCCAGAATCCGCGGCTTGGTGCGGTAACAGTGCCGCCGTCCATGAGCGATTCTCCTGGGCCGTAGAAGCCGACCAGCCCGCCCCAGGTGCGCTTGCCGACCAGTTGGCCGATCTGTGCCTGGCGGAAGTGCCAGGGCATGGCGTCGCCGCCCGAGCCCGCATATTCATTGATGATCATGGCTTTCGGCCCGGCGATCAGGCTGACGGGAGTGGTCATGTCTTCGCCATCGCGCGTGGTGCGGAAGTTCATCAGCGTGCGGCGCAGGTAATCGAGGATGTAGTCGGTGTTGGTGCCGCCGCCGTTGAAGCGCTCATCGACCACCGCGCCCTGCTTGCCGGCCTGGCGATTCAACTCCACCATCAGCCGCAGATGGCTTTCCAAAAGCAAAAACGCTCAGCCTCACTTCGATGGAAGTCCGCGTCGAACCCCGCGAGGAATGGAAGGAGATGTATCACGAAGCATTCGATTGGTCGAGCCGGGAGCGTGCAGGAAGGAATGATTGTTCCCTTGGCGGTACCAGAATACTACTACTGGGACAAAAATGGTCCTGAGCCTTCCTTGTGGAGGGCTCAGGGCCGGGTTGCTGATTAGTAGGTGCTATACGGAAGAACAAGCGGCGAACCGATCGTCCCGCCCTGCGCGCACTGGAGACCATTCGAGCTGGCGGCGAAACCGCCAACGAGTCCGGCTTGGCACGCCCCAACAGCGGAGGTGTAACTCCCCGTCGACGGATCCAACGCGCCCACGTTCATCACGTTGTCGCCGCTGTCGGCAGAAAGATAACCAATCCATAAAACCGGACTGGTCACATTCCCGCTTTCCTGCGGCGCAATGATCACGGGGATGTCGGTGATCGGCGTGGTATACGTAACCGCCATCTTCGCACCATTCGACGTATTGGTGCTGATGGTCAGCACCGTTCCGTCGGTTGTGTCCGACATGAAGAGTACGTTGGCAACCGACGCTGTGTTGAACGCGGTTACCTGGTGGATACATCCGTACGGAGTTACCGCACGGCAGGAAGTCACGGTCGGCATATCCACCAGATCCACGAAGCCTTCAGTCGTTCCTGAAGGAACGCTGATCTTCGTAATCCGTGGAACGCCATTGCCGCCATCGTCGCGCGACAAAATGTACGCGTCACTTCCGGACATCGCGGCCGCCCAGGGTTGGCCTGCAATGGGAAACGTTACGAATCCCGTGCAGTCCGTTTTGGCGATACCGAAAAGGTTACCTACGGGATCGGTAAAGACCATGTAGCCACCCTTGGCGGCGATGCTGGAGGCGGAGGACATGCCGGTCAACTTGACATAGCATGATGCGAAATTTCCGTTATTCCCACTCTCCTTAAATACGCCGACCTCAGGAGAGTTATCCTCCGACAGATAGGCGACATTTCCGCTAACATCGTCAATCGCGATGTTGCCGAGGGAATTTCCTCTAATGATACCGGAGAAAATCGTTCCGGCCGTCCCGTTGGTTGTGAGGGTATAGACCTGACCGCTCCCTTGTTCAATCTGGAACAGCGTCCCCGTGGTTGCGGAGATCGCCAACGTACTCTGGCTGGCACTGCCGAGAAAGCAGTCGTTCCAAATATTGCCGTAAGATCCGCCGGGATGCTGAATCTCACTTCCGTCGCAAGCTGGCTGGAAGTTACCCTCTTCCCATGCATTCGTAAAATTCAAGGTCGTCTCTGCCGATGGCAAAGTAAGATCCCCGAAAATTCCATTTGCATCGTGGAGGATGTCCCCCGCTTGGCATCCTTCGCACGTCAGCGTTTCGGGCACCGTCAAAGAATAGGTATCCGACACGGAGTAGCGAGTGCCGCCCGTGATCTGCGGCGTTGCCGGGTTCACCACGACTGACACTTCGGCGGTTACCGTTGCGTAATCAATAGTGTCGGTGGGTGTGAAGGTCACGCTCTCCGAATCCGTTCCTATTGGAGGAACCGTGGTCGACGTGGTCCAAGCAAATGTGCCCGAGACCGAAGCCGTGCCGCCGGAGAGTGTGGACGCAGAAAGTGCCTGCCCGCTCACAATCGCGGTGGCCACCGGCAGTGCCGAAATTGTCGGCGTTGCCGGGTTGACCACAATGGTCGCCTGCACCTGGTCGGCAGCGTAATAGTTGCTATTGCCAGCCTGGTTCGCGTCCACAATGATCTTGCCTGCATTGGCGACCGTTAGGGTGTTGCCCGAGACGGTCCCTTTGCCGGTACTCGTTGAATCAACGGTGAAGACCACCGGATTACCCGATCCACCACCGGTGGCGCTGAGGGCAATGGTAAGCCCTGGAGCGTAGACGACCGGTGAAGTCGGCTGGGTGAACGTGATGGTCTGCGTGCTTTGCGTTTGCCCACCTCCGCCCGTGCTACTGCCGTTGCATCCCGATAGGAATATGGCGAAAGTGGCGATAACGACCGCAATGGTAGCGATTTTGAAGGTGGACGCGTACCGCAGGTACAGCCCGCGCGCTGTAGACGAGACAAACGTAGCGAAGCTGCGCATGGCGTTTCTCCTCTTTCCGTTTTCCGTAATTTTCTGTTGTGATGGGTTCAGGATCAGCCCCCGCAGACAAAACAATCCTGCAACTCCGGTGCCCGCAAGTATATTCCGGGCACACAACCTGCGCAATTTCCGGGCATAGGAGAATGGCCGATTAACAGGCAGCTGCGGGGTTGCGGGGCACCTTGCGCCTCACGTTGTTCGCGAAGCTCTCTTTGATCGCAGCAAAACGCCCCGGCGATGACCGGGGCGTTTCGTTCCGCTGACGCGGTGCGAAGGCTTTATGCCATGGCTGGAACGGGTTCCGGAATCAGGACCGGCGTGGCGATGGATGCGGCTGCCGGGACCGGAACCGCGGGCGCCGCTTGCGCATGGGCGCTGCGGGTGAGGCGGTGGACGAAGTGGTAAGGGGGCCAGGGGCCGGAGATCTGCATCTGGCACTCGCGCATCATGGCGCTGGTGGTCGCGAATTTGTTCTGGTAGCGCTCGACAAATTTGCGGTCGATCAGGTGGGCGATATCCAGCACCATCCTGCCGCTATCTGTGAGGCGGCAGCTTACCTCTTCGTCGAGAGGCATGAACAGGCGATGCATCTGGAAACTGACGGCGCGTGCACGCGTCTGGCGCTCCCGTGTCCGGGTCGCGTTCTCGCGCAGGTTGGTCAGATATTGGCGGCCAACACCTTCGGCGGGGATTTGCTTCTCGAACTCCTTGCCGCAGCAGTCGTCAACAAAGATTTTGAGGTGCATCTCGGTCTTGCCGCGGAGCTTATCGATGTTGCCGAGGAACTGGCGCTGGTTGGAGCGGATGGACTTGCGCAGGCTCTCGTCGTCGTTGAAGACGGTTCCGAAGCGGAAGGGCAGCACGGTGGAATGCTGGAAACAGTCGCCGATGACCCGGGCGTGATCGACGCCGGATTTCTGGTTGAGGGTCTCGGCCGGGTTGTGTTCGCTGACGATGACGGCGAGGTCGCTGGCGGGATAAAGGAAGACCTGATTGCCGCTTACTCCGAGGACGGATTCCATCGGAACCGGCTTGCGATGACGAGCCAATTCAGGGAATGCTTGTTTTTCACCGATGCAGTAGGCGTACCATGCCATGACGATATACTCCGTCTGCGTGCGCCGGTAGGCGCCGCTGGTTGGTGGAGCTCATTGAACTTGGGAACAACTGCATTGTTTGCGCGAGGCCTGACCATAGTGCGTTGTATTGTTGATTGAACCACTCCGAATACTAGCCCTCTGAAAAGACGACTGGCAATATCGCGCATCACGAAGTTCACGAAAGGAGCAAGACTGCTCAAGTTTGTATTTATATAAGGAATAAATCGATTGACGACATGAAAACGAGTTCCAAATTGCGAAAGAATGCCCTTTTTGGGGACGGTGGGGCTAGGGACTAAGGGACTA
>PLPU01000451.1:2642-2791 GCA_003159975.1 Acidobacteriaceae bacterium | reverse complement strand
CATGGACTTGACCCCGGTAAAGTGATCAGGATTGGATGGGGGCCGATGTTCTATGCAAAGCGCAAAGCGGAGATTGGGCAGAATAAATCGCAATTCGCCAGCATTGGAAACGGATGGCAACGCAAGGGCATGGACGTGGTCGCCGATGC
>PLPU01000451.1:0-2545 GCA_003159975.1 Acidobacteriaceae bacterium | reverse complement strand
GCTACTAATCTGTGCGGCATGCCGGAAGTTGTTCGTCCGCCTGCCGGCGGCCGAGTTGTTCAACCAGATGACCCGGAAGCGCTGGCCTCCGCTCTCGAGGAGGTGTTGGCGGGCGATGAGCGAGAGCAGCGGTGCCTAGCACAGGAAGAGTATTGCGACCTAGGGGGATGGCGAAGGGCCGCGGAGATCATCTCGTCAGCCTTGGATACTCTTTAGTCAACGCCTCATGCGTTTGGACCGTGGTCCAATTGAGGTTGTTGCAATTTAAACGCAAGAGACGGTATAACAATGCTGGGGCAAACATAATCAAAAGAGATTTGTCGACACCGCGGGTCATAAGCGAGCCTCCAGCCCCATGGAGCTACGACCGCACAAACCTGTATCGCAGGAAGGTGAGTGAGTTAGATGGAGCAGTTCCTTTCACGTTATTTTTCAGAGTCTGCGGAGATAGCCCGCACTTTGGACCAGTCTAGGGTTGAGCAAATGGTGGAAATCCTCTTCACCGCGCGCGAAAAAGGCGGTAGGCTCTTCATCCTTGGTGTGGGAGGAAGTGCCGGCAACGCCGGCCATGCGGTGAATGACTTCCGCAAGATCTGCGGCATTGAAACTTACGCGCCTACCGACAATGTTTCCGAATTGACGGCGCGGACAAACGATGAGGGCTGGGATACTTCGTTCTCCGAGTGGCTGCGTGGAAGCCGCNNGTCAGTACCAACATTGTGAAAGCCGTGGTCCTGGCAAAGAAGGCCGGCGCCAAAGTGATCGGGGTTGTGGGGCGAGACGGCGGATATACGGCGCAAGTTGGGGATGCCGTCGCGATCGTGCCGACAATGTCACCGGATCTTGTAACACCTCACAGCGAAGCTTTCCAAGCCGTTGTATGGCACGGAATTGTATCCCACCCGCGCTTGAAGCAAATTGTTACAAAATGGGAGTCGCTCTGAGTGGTGCCAGCACGCAAGGCCGTTTTTCTTGATAGGGATGGAGTTGTTAACCGAAACGTCTTCTATCCGGATTCGGGCGAGTTTGAAAGTCCGAGGAGCGTCGAGGCGTTCGAGTTGTTTCCCTGGACTCTTGAGGCTCTAAGGCGGCTCTGCGACGCCGGTTACGCCTTGTTCATTGTTTCAAATCAGCCGAACTTTGCCAAGGGAAAGTCGCCAATGGAGCCACTCCANNAACTCGTTGCTACCCGGCTATTCGGCGTGTGACTGCAGGAAGCCTTCGCCGAAGTTTCTGCTTGATGCTGCGGCAGAGTATGACCTGGATTTGGCGCAATCGTGGATGGTCGGCGACAGACCAACTGACATCGAATGCGGGTTAAGGGCGGGTGTGAAAACGATCCGTATCGCTCCAGTCCATCCAGGTCAGGTCGACCAGGGTGTACAGCCCCACTATGATGCCGCGAACCTTTTGGAAGCCGCCAACATTATCTGCGTGATCGGCACTGAGCTATAGTCAATATATGGCTGGGTTTCCATCGATCAGTGTGGTCATCCCTACCCGGGGAAGGCCGCAAATTGTGCAGCGCGCGGTGGCGAGCGCACTTGGACAGACTTTCCACGATCTGGAGGTCACTGTCGTTATCGATGGCGAAGACCAGGCCACCCTCGCTTCGCTCTCCGCCATTGACGATGCCCGCCTGCGAATTGTAGCCCTCCCAAGTTCTGTAGGAGGAGCCGAGGCGCGTAATCGAGGAGTGCGCTCCGCGAAGGGCAAGTGGATAGCTTTTCTCGATGATGACGATGAATGGCTGCCGACGAAACTGGAGCGTCAACTTGAAGAAGCCTTGAAGGCGTCTGTGCCGTTTCCTGTAGTGTGCTGCGCCTACTGGGCTCGACTCGATTCCGGAGATATGTTATTTGGAAGGAGGGGACCGAGGCCCAACGAGCCGATCTCCGAGTACATGTTTTGCAGATCGGGCCTGATCTATGGTGAAAATGCAATTGCTACTTCCGTTCTTTTTGTGCCTAAGGTGCTAATGAACGCGGTGCCCTTTGATCGCATGGTAAAAAGACATCAGGACTGGGACTGGGCGCTTCGAGCTCTCGCTTATCCGGGAACGGCACTTGTGTATCTTGATGAACCGGGCGCGATTTATAACATGCCTTCCAGAGCGGCGCGGCTTAGTTCGTCAGCGGATTGGCGCTACAGTCTGGCGTGGTGCCGGGAGAGAAAGGCTTGCCTTACTCCAAGAGCGTTTTCGTACTTCATCGTCTCCGAGTGTCTGACGAAGGCGCTTCAAGCAAATGCGGGGATTGGAAGCCTTCGTGAATTATTTGCGGCCTATTGGCGCGAAGGCCAACCCGATCTTCGCTCGTTTCAAATGGGACTTACCTCTCTTCTCGTACCGGCTTGGCTTCGCAAGCTTCTTCGTGGGACAGTCCTTCGAATATCGACTTCTTGATTGATCGAGCCTCGCATAATCGAGGGAAGTCTCCCTTCCTTTATGGCTCCAGGAAACTCAGCGCGATCCACGCAGATGATGGGTTATTGGAAATGGGTCGGCACCGAAAAACCCGGGGCACAGTCTTTTCCAATCCAAGAA
>PLPU01000092.1:2862-3032 GCA_003159975.1 Acidobacteriaceae bacterium | reverse complement strand
CGCATGCGAGTGCCCCGCCAACTCGGTTACAAGAGCGTCAAGTACATCACCCATCTGACGGTGACCGACTCGATGAAGGGCTTCGGTAAGGGCCTCGGCTCCGTGAATCCGGAATTTGGCTATGCGTGGTATGCGGGTATCTGACAGATTACAGATGACAGGTTACAGAT
>PLPU01000092.1:0-2792 GCA_003159975.1 Acidobacteriaceae bacterium | reverse complement strand
GGGGGATGAATGACGGCGATCTTCCAATGGAATTCAGCGGCGGTATTTGAGGCGCTACATTCCCAGTAGTTGAACTGATTCGGCAGTCGCGGCTGCGCGCAGGTCGGTATCGAGGGTGGCAAGGGGCAGGGCTCGGCGCAAGGCAAGTTCGAGATAGGTGGCGTCGTAGACGGTCAGGCTGTGCTTGTCGGCGAGGGCCAGGGTTTCAAGCCAGGCGTGATCGCCGGTTTCGCGATCAACCGTGATTGCCAGTGAATCCAGGTCGAATAGAGCCTGAGAGCGGTCAAGAAACGTGATTCTTTTCCGGCGGATGCCAACGTTGAGCGAGTTTGCAACTTCGATCCGCCACAGTTCCGGGACCACGGCTCCGAATTGTGCGACATGATCGAAGACTTCCAGAATTGCGTCGGAGCGTTCATCGGGAAATGCCCGGGCAAGCGTTGCAGAACTGTCGAGAACAAGGCTCAACGTTTCCCCTCATCGCGATAGGCTTTCCACTCAGCCCAATCGAACGGCCCTCTGTTCGCGTCCTTTGCGCGTTGTGACATGCGTTCAAGTGCCGCACGCGCGCGCGCAACATCTTCAGCCGATCGTTGGCGGGGTGGGGGGGAAAGTAGACCAGCCGGTTTGCCGTGACGGGTGATCAGAATTTCTTCGCCGGCTTCCACGCGGTCGAGCAAGGAGCCGAGTTTGTTCTTTGCTTCAAAAGCACCGACGGTATTCATAGGGGCGCCTCCTTGGTCAGTCCAGCTTAAGCTAGCTTATTATATTCTCTATTTGTTCGTATTTCAATTGGTTTTGTAGCGTGCGGGTAGATGGACACTGAGCGACATTAGGGGAGTGATCTGGCGGGAGGATTGGGAGCTGCCATCCCCGGTCCACGAAAGCGAGGGACCGGGGGCACCCTCGTTGTGATTTGGGAAGGGCTGAGGGATCGGGGCCACCCGCCAATGCCGTTATAACTATATTATTTACATATAGTTATATACATTTACAGAAGAATAGTACGTGAAGAGCAAGCCAGATTCGGTACCGGGCGGCTTAACCCTAGTGAAAATTTCACGACAAACACCTTGACACTGGGTAGATTTTCATCTTAGAGTCCTCCCTATTCTGTCGGAGCAGTGATACTGCCCCAGAAACCAGAACGGGCAAAAAAGGAGAATCCCCCATGTGTAAACGTTTCCGCTCAATCGCAATCGCAATCGCAGTCGGCGTCCTCGCCCTCTGCGCAGTCACTTCCATGCCGGCAATGGCCCAGGTGTACAGTACCTGTAGCCAATACGAAACCTACACTGAAAACGGTTACAACCTGTATACCGACGAATGGGGCGCGACCTCCGGCGGGTGCCTCTATGCCAACAGCTCCACCAATTGGTGGTATGTTGCTGATTACCCCAGCAGCGGTTCCGGTGTCCAGGCGTACCCCGACACGGAAATCAGCTTGGGCAACGTAAATCTCAGTTCCCTCAGCGCCGTAAACTCGTCGTTCAACTTCTCGGTGTCAGGCACACACCCCTATTACGACGCAGCCTACGATCTCTGGACGAATGGTAACGTGGACGAAGTGATGGTCTGGGAGCAGTGGGAGGGCGACGGCCCTATCGCCAGCTCGTACAGTTGCAACCAGCTTGGTGTCAGTGGCTGCCCCTTCGCCACCAACGTCTCTATTGGTGGTGAGACTTACGACGTCTTTCAGGGCAACACTGGCCACAACGTCGTTTCGTTCCTGCGCACCTCGCAGGCGTCGAGCGGCAGTGTGAATCTTCTGACTTTAATGAATTGGCTTGTGAGCGAGGGCAAGCTCGACAGCAAGACGTTCTCCACGGCAGATTTCGGCTTTGAAATCGGGGATACCAATGGTGGCAGCGGGACCTTCACGGTGAATTCCTACAGCCTCAGCACCAGCTCGGGAGGCGGCGGCGGCTGCACGCCCACCTCAATCACCCCGTACATCTCCGTGAATAACGGCTCAACCTGGGCTGAGGAAACCAGCGCCACCGTGGGCTCCACAAGCACGGCCGTGGACCTTGGCCCGCAGCCGACATCCGGCGGATCATGGAGCTGGTCCGGCCCCAACGGATATAAGTCCACCTCGCGCCAGATCGACGATATTCCGCTGAAGTCGGGCTCCAATGCGTATACGGCGACCTACACCAACTCCTCCGGCTGCAAGAGCACTGAGACCTTTACCATCACGGTGAACTAACCCTCGTAACGGGGAGCTTCACGCTTCACACCCGGCATCGGCGCCGTTGATCGCCCAAAGCGCTCACGGCGCCGAGATCGACCAGAACACCTACGCCGGCGCGGCAGGGGTATTCCGGGAGAATTCCATGCAAAAGACGAGAAAACAAACTCACCCTTGCCAGGCGACGAAGAACTGCCATGCGGTGATTCTTCTGATGGGCTGTCTGCTCGGTGGAGGGACTAGCCGGTTCGTGGGAGCGCAGACCGTGAACATATCCGTGTGGTCGTCGGAAATCGACCACAGTCTGGAATCGGTTATTGGGTTCCAAGCTCAAAGCCGCGAGAGAACCGATGCCTATATTCAAGTCTATGACGATATTCCGGCTCAGCAGATTGCCGAGTTCAAGGTAGCAGCGCCGTCCGGCCATGCCGCTCAGCCGCCCGGGGTTTCAGCCGCCGGTAGCGCTGAAGAGACGCCGCCCTCGATGGATCAAGAAGCGGATGCCTTAATTGTTAACCCGCTGAAGGCCGGCGCAGAGGCCATTCGCCCTGCTCCCGGATCGAACATAGACTCCTTGTTGACGACTCAGTTCCTAACGGCA
>PLPU01000062.1:0-2501 GCA_003159975.1 Acidobacteriaceae bacterium | reverse complement strand
TTCCTGGCTCTTCCGTCAATTCCATTGTTTCTCAAAGCGGCTGGCATTCCGTGGCAACCTCCAGGAAGCTCCTCAGTCTCGCAGGCATACCTCTCTGGCTTGTTGAATCTGGTCCAGTACTTCACGAATAACTACCTTGTAAGCCATCTGGTCCCAGTCGTCGCCGCCGCCCTTGTACTCAAGGCGCTGCTCGACAGCGCGGAAGGCAATACGCCTATTCCTTCGCTGGTGTCTGCGCTGCTCGTTCTTTCAGTTCAGGCTCTTTGGACGATGGCCAACTCCTGGAACCTATCTTCGGACCAGTACGGCGTGGCCGATGGCCTGATGAATTTAGTGAACTGGGTTGGAAGTAATGTTTGTCCGGCCGTAGGCGCACTGTGCGTGATAGGTGCTGTGGTCAACTTTGTGCGCGGAAAGCCTTGGGGACATCTGGCGATTACATCCATTGCAATGATGTGTTTTTCGGGGATCTGGCTCTTGGTGAAGTCATGGGAATAAGGTCACAGCATTTGCTCGTTGTTCATATTGCTCGGTTCACAGCCTCAGTGTTGGCTCTGTTGGCGGTTCCTGTTGTCGGAATGGCCCCGCTCCCCGTATCCGGTGCAGCGCGGCTCCTTACTGCACTCTCCATGATCGCCGTGTGTTGTATGGGCGCTCTTGCGTTCGCCTGGGGAAACGTTCGCAAGTGGGCTTTGAGGACCTCTGAAAACAGACGATGGGGTCATGCTCTGTTTGCACTGTTGCTGGCAGACGTTTCAGGAGCCCTCATCGTCGCAGGTCTCATGCACAACGAGAATCTTGTTACGCGGGCTGGGATTGTCGTGGTCTGTGGGGTCCTTTTGTTTGGCGGAGCATGGGCGCTGGGCGGACTTCTCCAATTCCTATGGCGCGTGACAACCCCTCCCCAGCCTCCCGCGCGGAGAGCCCGGATCATCCGAGGGCGAGCACTTCATGGAGGTGTGTCCCGTGGTTAGCGGCTCTTTCGACACTGGCCTGACCAGCATGGCCTCATACATCGGGAATGTGATCTTGCCGGTTTGCGCTGGACTGACGCTCTGCGTTGGAATCTACCAGTTGGCACATCACGCGCGCGCCGGCGAACGCTACGTGACAGCAGCTGTGGCCTGCCTGTCGGCATCCGGCTTCGTCAGGTTGGCCGAGTATTTTTCAACTCAGAATAGCAGCCAGGACCAGTTCTATTATGCATTTCTGTCTCTTACGAACTGGGTTGGCAACGTAGTCATGCCGCTGTACGCCGGCGTCAATTTCGTTCGTGCCATTCTGTCTGTTTCCAATGGCGGGATGTTCGAACTGACGAGCATGGGAGGTAATGCTGCACGGCACGTTCTTGTCGGGGTAGGCTGTCTCGCTGTCTCCGGCGGCCTCCGGTTACTCGAATTCTTTGTAACATCCGGCGCGGGGGGCATCCACTGATGCCGCTCAATGCAACCCCGATCTCCCGCAATCTGCGAACCAGCGTGCGCATGTTGGGTCTGGACATCGAGGACCTTCTGGCCCTTGGCGTGATTGCGGTCTTCGCCCTCATTATCGGTCAGTTCATCTTTCCTCACGACATGGTTGTGTTGGGGTTGCCCATGAACTGGTTCTGCTTTCTTGTGGTTGTCATGGTAGGCGTTCCTGGTCTGATGATTTTCAAATACGGCAAACCGCGCGGATATTTAAGAGACTTCTTGGCGTGGCATCTGAAGCCGCACACTTACAGCGCCCTGGCGCGCGATCGTGAAATCACCGGGCCATACATTATCGAGGACAACGACGAACTTCCGAAGCATCCCAAAGGAGCAAACCCGCGTGCCTGAGACTGTAGCCCAGCACGAGAAGAGCAAGATGGAGCCCGCTGTATGTTCGCTGCTGAAGGTGCGCGATTTCCTCGATAACGTGGTCGTCCGCATGGACGGATCGTACGTCGCGGGATTCAGGGTGCGGGGATCGCTGACGTACTTCGGTTCGGTAGAGGAGCGCAACGAACTCAAGGCTCGGATCGATGCTCTGCTTCGCACCTGCCCGGAGGAGAGCATACGCGTCCAGATCCGCTACGAGGTCAACGATCAGATGGGGGACACGCTCAGCATGTACGAGGAGGCGCGCCGCACTTCACATCCGGCCGCTGTCGCCCTCGACGAAGAACGCGTGAAGGACTGGAAGCTGCGCGCCAGAGATGGAGAGTTCCTTACGCGCAGCCTTACCTTCTACTTTATCTGGGACCCAGAGACCCACCGCCGGATGATGGCTTCTGCCGGCGGGCCCAAGACCGGAGCGGCAACATTCTCGCAATCCTTTTCGCTGTCGCGGAAGACCTGCATTACCCGCGCACGTGCGCAACATGAAGCCATACTTGCCCAGTTTGGGTCGATTCTTCGCGGTGTGGAGTCTTCCATGGTCGCGGCGGATTTCGAACCTGTCCGTATGAGTCACGAGGAGATGTTCCTCGAAATCCAAACAACCATCTCACCCTTTTGCCCTGTCCGCGCCAAACTTCG
>PLPU01000297.1:2448-3263 GCA_003159975.1 Acidobacteriaceae bacterium | reverse complement strand
TCCAGCTCAGCGTGTTGCCCACCTGGTCGGTGATGGTAACAATAGTGTTGTTGAACGAGGCCTGAATGTGCGCAATGCCGAATGGCACATTCTTGCGCTCGCGCTTTTTGAACTTCTTGTTCTTCCCCGCCTTGCCGGCTCCGGGTTTCTGCTCTGGCTTCGCCATTAGGTTTTACCCGTCGCTTTCTTCTTGCCGGCAACTGTGCCCTTGCGCGGGCCCTTGCGAGTGCGGGCGTTGGTGTGTGTGCGCTGGCCGCGCACCGGCAGCGACCGCCGATGACGGTTGCCGCGATAGCTTTGGATGTCGATGAGGCGCTTGATGTGCATCGAAGTGTCCTTGCGCAGGTCGCCCTCGACGTTCCCTTCGTCCTCGATCACCTGGCGGATGCGGTTAACCTCGTCCTCACCCAGATCCTGGACTTTCTTGAAGGGATCGACATTCGCCTTCTCCAGAATCTTGGCGGCGCGGGGGTCACCGATGCCAAAGATGTATGTGAGCGCGATCCGGGCCTGCTTGTTGCGGGGCAGATCGACGCCAGCAATACGTGCCATTCTGATTCCTTTTCACTTCCGTTGTGTGCCCCCGGCCTCAGCCGGTTCGCACGGTGGTTGCGGTTTGCCTCCAGAGGTTCATCGCAAGCCTTGACTCAAGCTAACTCGCCTCTTGCTACGGAGAATCCGCGAATTGCCAGCCTCAACTAGCCCTGGCGCTGTTTATGCTTTGCGTTCTCGCAGATCACCCTGACCACTCCCTTGCGGGTGATGACCTTGCACTTCACGCAAATCTTCTTCACTGATGCACGGACCTTCATTGT
>PLPU01000297.1:0-2413 GCA_003159975.1 Acidobacteriaceae bacterium | reverse complement strand
ATGCGGATGAAGTTCTTGCGCATCCTTCCGGAAACATGGGTCAACACCTCGTGATTGTTCTCGAGTTTGACCTTGAACATGGCGTTGGGCAGTGTCTCTGTTACCACTGCCATGACCTCAATCGCATCTTCCTTCGACAAACCGCATCCAATTCCGCCGGCGCGCCCTGGCGCCTCCAGCCTGTTAGCCCGAGCGTGCTACTCGGTTAAAACCCTCGATCCGGTCGCGGTCACCGCCACCGTGTGCTCAAAATGAGCGCTCATGCTTCCATCCGCCGCAACCGCCGTCCATCCGTCTCCCAATACCTGAACGTCCGGCTTGCCGGCATTCACCATGGGCTCGATGGCGATCACCATCCCCGTCTTCAACTTCATGCCCCGGCCCGCCTGCCCAAAGTTCGGCACCTGCGGGTCCTCGTGCATGTGGACCCCGATCCCGTGGCCCACAAAATCACGCACCACCGAGAATCCTTCTGCCTCAACGACCCTTTGCACCGCCGCACCGACATCCCCAAGCGTTGCCCCTGGCTTCACCGCTGCAATGCCCGCGTGCAGCGACCTCTCCGTCGCCGCCAAAAGCCGTGCCGTCTTCGGGTCGATCTTCTCGCCCACCGGCACCGTGATGGCTGCGTCACCATAGTAGCCGTCAACCACTACCCCAAAATCGACCGATACAATGTCCCCGTCCTTCAAAACACGCTTCGACGACGGTATGCCATGCACCACCTCACTGTTGACCGAGGTGCACAGCACGCAGGGAAACCCGTGATAGCCCTTGAAAGCAGCCTTGACGCCCAGCTCGTTCAGCCGCGCTTCCGCAGCTTTTTCGAGATCAAGAGTCGTGGCGCCTGGCTTCACCAGCCCACGCACCAACTCGAGCACCTCGCGAACCACCTGGCCCGCGCGGCGCATCTTCTCGATCTCCTGCGACGACTTCAATACAACAGCCACTGAACAGACCTCAGTTGTAAGTTGTCGGTTGTCAGTATTCAGGTGCCGGCACCGGCCTCGCTGATAACTGACAACTTAAAACTGACAACTAGCTTCTCACACACAACCCGCCGTTCGGCTGCGCTACTGGCGTAACCGTTCGACGGCTGCAACAATTCCGGCCGCAATCGTGCTGATCGGCCGGTCTCCATCCACTTCCGCAAAACGTCCCAGATCCCGGTAGTGCTCGATCACCGGCGCCGTCAGTGCCCCGTAAGCGCGCATGCGCTCATGGAAGACCGTCTCCGTGTCATCGGCTCGCTGGACCAGTGCCGCACCCTCAACGTCGCAAAATCCACTCCGTTTCGGCGGATTCACGTAGACGTTGTAGATGGTCTGGCAGACAGGACAGTTCCTGCGCCCGGTAATCCGGCGCAGTAATTGATTATAGTCCACTTGGATGCTCACGGCAATCACCGGCAGCGCATTCGCTTCGGCGCCTACCCGCCCGTCCAGCCAGCCTGCCTGCGGCAGCGTTCGCGGAAATCCATCGAGGATGTACCCCTTCGCGGTATCCTTCTGCCTCAGCCGTATCGCCACCATCTCATTGACCAGCGAATCGGGGACCAGTTCCCCCCGTCCCATGATCTCTTTCGCCACCTTACCCAGAGGCGTTCCCTGGGCCACATTGGCCCGCAAAAGGTCGCCGGTGGAGATCTGCGGAATCCCCCAGAGCTTCACCAATTCCTTGGCCTGGGTTCCCTTGCCCGAGCCCGGCGCACCCAACAAAAGAATTGGGCCGGGAACGGTTATAGCACCCGTTTCCCGGCCTGTTTCAAGAGCAGTCATAAATGAGGACATTACCAGGTTTTCCTTCCGCGTATGCGACCGGAGCGAGGGGAAAAGCCGTCATAGTGCCTCATGATCAGCTGCGATTCGATCTGGTTAACCGTATCCATGGCCACACCCACCACAATCAACAGTGAGGTGCCGCCAAAGTAGAATTGGACCCCCATGCCGTGCGTCGTCCACGTCGGCAATGACTCAAAAAGTCGCCCGACGAGCCACAACTTGTCGAACCGGATGCCCGAAATCATGAATGTGGGCACCAGCGTGATCAGAATGAGATACAGCGCTCCCACCAGCGTAAGCCGGGTGAGAATATCGTTGATGAAGTCCGAGGTTCGCTTGCCGGGGCGGATTCCGGGAATGAACGAGCCCGACTTGCGGAAGTTATCGGCGATATCGTCCGGCTTCATCACGATGGAAATGTAGAAGTACGCGAAGAAAATGATCCCCAGCATGTTCAGCAGCACATACCACGGGTAGCCGGGCTGAAGCGCCTGAATGATGGGCTGGAGAAAGCGGTTGTTCTGCACCCAATCAACCTGGGCGAAGAGCAGGGGAGCCGAGAGAATCGAGCTGGCGAAGATGACCGGCATCACGCCGCCGGAGTTCACCTTGAGCGGAAGGTGGCTCGATTG
>PLPU01000013.1:0-14019 GCA_003159975.1 Acidobacteriaceae bacterium | reverse complement strand
TTCAGCCGGTTCCGCAAGACAGAGAGAAGAGTCTCTTCAGAAGAGGCGTTTACGCTGAGGTGTGCACCGTTGACATTCAGAACAAAATCGCCCATCCCGAACTCCAAATGCAACCTGGCAGGGGGAACGTGCCTGATTCAGAATACCGCAGGTCGATCCGCAGATATCGATTTGCCCTATGTTTACGACAAGTGAACCAAGTGTTTGCATTACCCGCGCTGCCAGGACTCCAGATGAAGGACAGCCTCTTCGCATTTAGAGGTCGTCGGAGCATCCGATTCAGGGCGCAGGGAACGCAGAAAAGATGGGGCCGGTTCACATTCCCGAATACTGGACGACTTGAGGACCTATCCGAGTTCGACGAGCGCTTCGGCGATTTGGCGTCAGTCGAGGTGGAGACTCGACGGAACTTGAGGGTAGAGGTTGGTACTCAAGCTCGCTCGCTGAGACCTGGCCACCTGCCGGGTCNNTTATGCCAGGCCTTCTTTGTGCCATGTTTCGTCTTGTGGTAGGCCTTCTTCGTCCCCTGTTTCACGCCGTGCCCCGCGTCTTTGGCCGCGTCTTTCGATGCGTGCCCCGCGTCCTTCATATCCTGCTTTGCGCCGCTGTCCTGGCTCGGGGAGGACGGTTGACTCCATACAAGAGCCGGTCCACATACCAGAACGGCTCCCAGAAAAAACGCTGATAACTGCCATTTTGTTCTCATAGACAGGAAGATTATTCTTTCGGCCGCCGAGTTGGCTGTCCCGAAGTGACCAGGCCATTTTGCAACATTGCCCCGTTACTTGGAGGAGAGAGTGCCACCGGCGGGTGGCCCAGGTCTCCACACGAGAATCTAGGCGCCTCAGGTCCAGATTCTCGGACTTGGGAAGCTGCCGAATCTTGTCGATCAAGGTCGCTGGGAAAGTCATTTGCTGCCAACAGGCCTTAGCACGTTTCCAGCCTCGGACGGCCCGATTCGATACCCGGCGACTCGAGTTCGATCGCGGAGTTTTCGAGTAAGCAAGGAACCCAGAGGATGTTCTTATCGAGCAGATTATCCTGCTTTTCTGTCCGCCTCTCCCCACGTTCCTGTGCGCGTGATGCGGATGCCGACAGTAGGCAGAGACCGCGTTGAGAACTTCACCATTCGGCCCGCAGCCGGCTCCTCGATGCTGCATCGTTGGGGGAATCTGGCAGCTCGATTGACCCGCCGACTAGGAACCCTGGGAGCTTTGTGGCCAACTGCTGCTACTTCCCTCCCAGGCTCTTCCAGCTTCCCAGCACCGCTTGCGTCGCCGCATCGCACAGAGGTTGCAAAGCTTCCTTAGAGTGTCTGTGTAACTGTATCCATCATCTTGAAGATGGAGCATCCCTGCTCCATCATTAATAAAATTGCCTCAGGATTACCCACTCCGGCATCCCGACATCTCATCTTGCCGAACTCGTAGAAAAGCGTACCGTTGGGCGAACCTTCGGTGATCGGCAGGATCATGGCTGAATATTCACGCTGACGCTCCTTATAGTGTTTCTCAAAGCGCGCAGAAAAACCTTCCTGAACTTCATCGGAAAGAACAGAAGCGAACGTGACATTTACAAAGGACAAGGCGGAATCCATGAATACCTTCCTGTACTCTGCTCCCCAATGCGCAAACACGGTCCTCTGCAGGCAGTGAAGGCCAAATATCAACACCTCCGTCTGAAACTCGGTTTGACCGATCCTTAAGGCGTCCGTGACGGCTTGTTCCAGAAACTTGTATTCCTTCTCGACGCCTGGGATGAACTCGGTGAGGAAGGAAGCGATAATTCGTGGTCCCGCCTCTTCGGGCGGTGCTTTTGGAGCATATTGGCTTGCTTCAGTAATGTGACTGCGGCCCTCCTCTGGTTGTCGAGGATGTATACCTTTCAGCGACATCCCGTTCCGACATTCCAGGACGACAGTCTCCCCCGCGGCCCAATCCTCCGGAGTGATCGGGAACTTTTGATTCATTTGGTAATAGGGATATTTACTTGACGCCACTGACCCCAAGCAGTAGTGTTTGGGGTCATGGACGAGGATTTTCCGAGGACATTGCTTGAGTTGGAGAGGCGTTTTAGCAGCGAGGAGGCGTGCGCCGAGTACCTTGCAACTCTGCGTTGGCCGTGCGGCTGGATATGTCCCAGATGTGCTGGGCCGATGTCTGGTCGATCCGGCGGAGTCGCCGGCGCTGCGAGAAGTGCCGGTATGAGATGTCGGTCACNNCGCGCCATGTGGCAGATTACCAGTCAAAAGAATGGCATCAGCGCTTTAGGTCTACAGCGCGTGCTCGGTCTGGGCAGTTACAAGACAGCTTGGGCGATGTTGCATAAGCTGCGCCGCGCCATGGTTCGCCCAGGCCGCGACCGGCTTGATGGCGTCGTTGAGGTGGACGAGACCTACTGGGGCGGCGAGGAACCGGGCACAGACGGCAGGGGGGCCGAACTCAAGGCCCTGATCGCCGTCGCCGCCGAAGAAGATGGAGAAGGCATTGGCCGCATTCGCCTGCGCTGTGTCCCGGATGCGACCAGGACCACCCTCCATGGATTCATCGCTCAGTCCGTTGTGCCGGGAAGCACGGTTCGAACCGACGGCCTTCCCGCCTACCTCGGAATGGAGGGATACATTCACGATCGCCAGATTCAGAGGCATCAAAAGGCCGGAGAACACCTGCTTCCGCGCGTCCATCGCACGATCTCACTACTGAAACGATGGATGCTCGGCACCCATCAGGGCGCGATTGCGCACGCCCATTTGGATGACTACCTCGACGAATTCACCTTTCGATTCAACCGCCGAACGTCGAAATCACGCGGCAAACTGTTCTATCGATTGGCTCAACAGGCCATGCAGACAGACCCGGTTCCGTTCGCCAAATTGGTCAAACCACAACCTGTTGGGCCTGGTGGCGTCAAGTAAATATCCCTATTTGGTAATAAGTAATTTTGTCGGTCTGCATCCAGATTGCTGCTTGCATTGCGGGGACCGTTAGCGATGCCCCCTTTTCGGCAATGCGAGCCAAGGCCGGGTCTGGCGGCTTCAGGGAAAATCTGGTGGCATCGGAGGGGTTCTCCTTCTCAAACTGCATGCAATACGCGGTTAGTACATAGTCAACTGAATCACTGCCTGTAAGGACGATTTGCGTTTCCGGTTGGTACTTATTCCCCCCGCGAAGGATGCCACGCACACTGACGACCATCATGTTCTGCACACTTGCATCGTCGCCCACTAGGACTGAACCAGCCGGCAGGATAGCCTCCAACGGCTCTGGGCCCGCCTTTAGTCCCTTCGATAGCTCTACCAACACTGAATCTCCACTGCTGGCGCCGTTCCCACTGAACTCTGCGGTGACCTTGTAAGAGGCGATCGCATCCTGAAGCGTCGGAATTGGAAGAGTGGGTGAGGAAACAGGCTTGGGGCCCGTCTTCCATATGGCTGCTAGAGCGGCTTGCGCATCCTCGTCGCCCTGTTCCGCCGCTTTGCGCCACCAGATGGCGGCCTCCATGCTGTCCTGCGGTACGCCTTTGCCGTCCCGATACAGGTTCCCAAGGAGGCGCTGCGCATCTCTAAAACCCTGCTCGGCAGCCTTGCGATACCAAGCGGCGGCCTGCGCATGGTCTTGTGGTACCCCACAGCCGTGGTCGAACGCACATCCGAGACTGCATTGCGCAATCGCAAATCCCTGCTCGGCGGCCTTGCAATACCACTTGGCGGCCTCTGTGAAGTCCTGCGGAACGCCTTGCCCAAAGTTGTACAAATACGCAAGGCCGAGTTGTGCCTCCGCCAGCCCCCTTTCGGCGGCTTTGCGATAATAGCTCGCCGCCTCTGCACAGTCTTGGAGCACACCCTGGCCGCCGTCATAGCAGGCGCCGAGGAAGAGCAGTAACTCAGGGAGGTCGGGGTTAAGTTCAATTCCGCGCTTGAAAGACGCAAAGGCTTCCTCATATTGGCCTCGATCACGGTGTTCCAGGCCTCTCTTGAGCCACTTTTCTGCCTCGTCCTTATCGATCTCAACGCCGGCATCCTCGTCTTCGACATCCTCATCCTGCCGCTCTGCAAGCAGAGGATTGTCGTCGTCGACAATCTCGACTGTGTAGCCCCCGGCGGAGAGGTCGATGCTCTCGACTCCTTCGGGGAACGACCGGACATCTGGCACCATCCACAGGTGATCGCGGTAGTCGTCCAGTTCGGCCGGCTCCTCCGGAATTGCGATCCAGCCCATGGTGGTGAAAGTGTCACCCCCGCTGCTGGGCTGATAGAAATGGCCGCCGCTCGAAATGCAGAGCCGATCTTCCTTAACCGCGAAATCCAACCAATGGAAAGTCTCGATGTCGTCGAATTGATGCCTTGGGCAACTAACGGATACGGAGGCCGTCACACCGGTCGTGACTCGGGGGAGCACCGCGAGGACATGCAGCAGCTTGGCGACTGTCACCAGCTGCGCCGGCCTTGTCGTTTCTGCTACAGCCACCTTTTTCAGCAGGATCTTGGCGGCCGAGAGGAGTTCATCGTCCTTGGCATCGAATTCGTAGAGTTCGCTCATGTCAGCGGGTTCCTGGATTACCCTCGCGGAGGGTGGCGGCAAAATCGGTTGGCGGGGTCGAATCGAGACGGACCCTGTTCGGTCCACCAGACCAGCAAGAGGATCAAATGGACGAATTCATTCGCGCCCTTAGCTTTGTTGAATCCCTGCTTCTCGAACTCTTTGTTCTTCAACGCATCAACAATACTGCAACACACACAAACGAAGTGAGATAGAGAAACACCGGCCCAGTATTCCCGATTCTCTCTCCACTCGAAAAACAAATGCTGCAAATGTAGCCACTTGGCGAAATATAGCCAGAAGGATACATCCATGCTGGAAGGGTGGCAAGTGCAGACATTTGCGCGCGAGTTGGAGAGCGCATCCGGGACCTACGAAAGGCAAAGGGCTGGAATCAAGACGATCTCGCCCAGCATACTGGCTTGGGCCGGACGTACATCAGCAACGTTGAGCGCGGACACAAAAATCCTTCGCTCAGGTCACTGGAAATTTTTGCGACTTGCTTCAAAATGACCATTTCGGAGTTCATGGAAGGTGTTTAGGGTGCCGGAAAGCCACGCAGCGCATCCAGAAGTGCGGCCAGCCAGCATTGGGATTACCCGATCTGAGATGCTGGGTGACATCTCGTCAGTGCACCGCACCAGAGACCGCGCTCTCGAACTGAAATCCTGAACCCATGAATCAATTCACCAACGATCTCACCGACGTTCACGTTCCCTCGCCCACATTACGTCCGACTTGCCTCCTTTGGGCAATCAGACCGCCAACGCCTTAAGCAACGCATCCCGCGCATCGAGGTAGTAGTGGATGGTAATTTTGGCCGCAAGATCGTCAGGCAGATCGTTCAATTGCCGACGGCTGCTAATTGGCATCAAGATGCTCGCGGCACCTTTCTCGATGGCAATTTCAACGACGGCAACTGGGTTGAAGATCGTCTCGATGGAACCGCCCAAGTTTAGACCTCCGGTGACAGCGAGGCCGCCTTTGATGCTTTTCTGAAGGAGCGATGAGCAGAGAGCGAGAAGCACCCCGACACCGACGGCAGACCCGCTCTTGGCGCTGTCAAACGCCCTCAGCTGAACCGAGAACTCGTGCTGGCGCGGGTCGCGGTCGCCGACGAGTTCTTTCGGGCGCACATAGAGGTTTTGTTCGGCGCACCGGACACTTTCCTTGAAGAGCGCAGGTGCCGGCTGGTTCAGGATCTTCACGCCGCTACCCTGACCTTCGGTGATGTTCACCTGATACAGCCCTGGGTTTTCGTCGCCGCTGCCGGGCGCGATAACCCAAGCCTGTCCCGGCGGCAGAGGGTCGGTGCCAATGCTGTTCTCGCTGAATAGCTCGGGCGTTGCCACAAACTTCTCTACACCGTCATCGCCCATCGAGTAGCTGAATTGGGTGTTACGAAACTCGGCGGACCCTATCCTCTTTTGCTGTTCCTCGACCCGCCGGCGGCACTCTAATGCGATCCGCAAAGCCCACTCCAGCACTTCGTCTGGAACGGGAGTGTCTGGGTTTGGCGAAACTAGCTTGATGAGGCCGCTGACGGTTTTCTGAACTCCAGTCGTGTCGCGTCCGCTCAAGGCGCCTCCCAAGTGAATGCGCCCTTGGAATGGTCCTTGCCGGCTCTGGCGTCGCAATTGGTTCCAGCATTCGGACAGAAAGTCGCTCACAAGGCCAAAGTGATCGGTCAGCAGATCCCGGTTTACTTTCGGCAAATCCCAGCCTGGCAAGTAAGCGTGGATACGGTCCATGAAAGCCGTGTCATGGCGCATCTCGGGCGGCAGTGGGCCAAAAAGATGTCCAACGCGCTGCTGGTGCTGCACGTCTACGTCAAAGTTACCAACCATCACAATGCCGCCATCGGCGCGGATGCTTTCCTTCCCGCGGCTGAACTCGCCGGACTCCATGTAGCCCTTCATAATGTTCACGCCGTCTTTTTGGTCGAAGGAGACGCCGGAGATTTCATCGAAACAGATTACGTCATACTGGCATACCAATCCACGCTGACCGCTGGCGTTATTGACAAACATGCTTGCGACCGTCGCTTTGCCTCCTGAGATCAGGTGGGCATACGGCGAAACTTGCTGGAACAGGTGGCTCTTGCCAGTGCCGCGTGGACCAAGCTCGACCATGTTGTAGTTGCGCTCCACGAATGGGACCATTCTAAGGAGCATCATGTCGCGGGCACGCGGGGTCAGTTGTTTTGGCTCCATTCCGATACTTCGAATCAAGAAATTCTTCCACTCTTCAGTGGCAAATGCCTCCCGGCTCCGATACAGCGCCGGCAGAACTTCCCGCTTAGATAATTGGATCTCGCGCAGAGATTCGATGCCAAATGGGCGGCCGTTCTTCTCCTGGGCGATGGTTGGGTCGTAGGCGAGTTCGACCTCTGCATAGAAGCCTCCCGTGAGCATTCGTTCATTGGCGTGTACCATCTCCTCACTGATCCGAACATCCTTCAGTTGCAAGCTCGGCAGGGTCGCCAAAAACGAATCGGTACCTGCATCCAATCTTGCGGTGATGATGTCAATCAGTTTTACGTGCCCCTTGTCCTTGGCGCGGGCTTTGAATAGCTCATGTTCTCCGGCGCGGACTGTCTTTTCGCCAAGCTGACGCTCCACAATCCTGAGGCCTTCGGCGATCTCCTTTTCGTCCACAGAGGCGCAGTAGCGACCTAAGAGAAATTCGGCGACGTAGGTCGGCACCGGATACTGACCCTTGAATTTGCGCACGAGATCTTTACGCACCACGTAGCCTTCAAAAGCTTTACTGGCAATCGTATCGATAGGGTCCAGTTGTTGACTCATCAGATCATTCTCCAAGTTTGGTGGTTAGCGAATCGATCACTTGTCCAGTAGCGTCGAGCAGGACAATTACGGCATTGTTGCCAATGTTGGCATCATCTTCGAGGAAGACTGTCACCTTGCCGGCGGTCGTGGTTTCACGCGCATGCTTATCCGCAAGTAGCGAAGTGTTGGGATCGGATTGGCTGGTGCGGACATCCACGCGGACGCCCACACAATCTCCACCGACCGACACTCGACATTTCGCACCGGTCCATTTGGCTTCGAGGATCTGGGCCGAACCGCTCTTCGGAGAAACTGCTCTGATGCGAAGCACGGGCGTCACCATCTCTTGGAGCGACACGCCGCCGTGGGAATACTCCATGGCGGCGCGAAAGCACCCCGCACCGGGCGGGCTCGCAATCGTGACAACAGGATTCCAATGCCACTTGAACGCCGGTGCGTCAGCCTGGGCATCGGGCTTCAACGCTGCGCATCGCCCCCAGCGGTGTTCAGCCAGAAACGACTTCAAGTCCACCTTCGGCAGGCCACCGGGCACATGCAGCCAGCCGTGGTCCGTCACTACGATTACCTCAGTCCAGCCGGCATCGAGAAGCGCATCAATCCGGCTAACCAGGTCGCGAACTTCTGTTTCAACGCTCCGAGCCAGCTTCCAGCCCTCGTTGTGGCCCCTCTTGTCGAGAGCACCAGCTTCCGTCCAGGCCGAACCAGACGGGTCTCCAGTCTGGTCAGAGACCAAGACCTGCCATCCGTTTGTTCTAAGGGCGGCAACAAAACGATCCTGCGTAAGGAATTGACCCGTGGAAACCAGTCGCGTGGAGAACTCGTCGCCTGCTTCACCACCCTGAACAATGTCGGCGATAGGAGAAGCCGCAGGCTTGGCGGAGGCAGTGACCGATGGAATCGTTGACCACTCCCAGTCTTGCGTAGATTCAATCCCAACCGCCGCCAGTTTCTCTGCCAGATGCTGGGCGACGTCCATTCGCAGTCCGTCCGCAAACAACACGAGTCGTCCCGTTGCAGTTTCGATAGGCTTGGCGCGCTTGGAAACCGACTGCCCATTGTCGCGAATGAGCTGTTGAAGGTGGCGGGCTGTGTTTTCCAGCCACGGCAAATAGACGGCCCGGACAGTTCCCAGCAGCGCACCGTGCTGTTCGGGCGTCGAACATGCAGCCATGGTAGCGAGGGCGGCAGCATCCACACGCCATAGGCTGCTCGCATAAGATTCTGCATACGCATCAGGAGTCGGAGCACCTGGGGCACTTACACACAACCTGGCCAGTAGCGCCAGAGGTTCGAGAGCAGTGGCCAACGGGCTTAGCCCTAACTTCTGCCATGGGTAACCCCGCCGGAGACAATGTTGCGCTTCCAGTTCTGCGATGCGCTGGATCACCTCGCCCTGCTGGCGATCCACCAGCGACTCCAGGGCCTTTTGCAACTCACGCTCTTCGCGTTCGTTGATATTCGGCCAGACCTCGGCGGAATCGAACATTGTCTGAACTTTGGGCGCGGCCCGTTTTAGCCACTGCACAATCCCTGGATAATTGACAGGAGCCTCGGCAAAACGCTGCCAGACCTTACTCCATGGGTTGTCGCGGTTGGCCAACTGGTTCGCCGCCTTGAGCGGACCTTCTTTGAGGGGATCGAAGCGGAAGTCCGCCTTGCATTGCTCGCAGAATGCTTTCCATTCGGCGTCCGAGCGATGCTGCTTAAACGTCTCCGGATTACTCAGCCAGCGCAGCAGCAAACCGGTAGCTTCCGGCGCCACCAGTCCATTGAAAAACTCAGAATCCAGGCGCTTAAGGTACATTCGTCGCTACTAGCGTGAACTGGCTGGCAAGAATCTCCGCTGCCTTGGCGAGACCGCGCGCGGTTACAACCATTTCATGCGCGGCGTCATTCTCGGTCTCCTGCGCCAACGCCTTCTCCAGTAGCGGCTGGAGCTCATGGAACGCGGCCTCCAGCAAATCGCCTTCGCCGCCGCGCGGGTTGATGAGGCTGCCCAAGACAGGCGCGTCCATGAACAGCTGGTAGAGACTATCCATGCCGTTCTGGAGCCTGTTATTGTTGCCGGCCAGCTTCAGCCAGTCTTCCTTCTTCGCGTTCGGCGCAAGACCTGAGCACGCGATATTCATCGCCGGCAGCTTGCAGTGGCCGACCCGCCGCCATGCTGCCAGCGCCAGGTTGAACGCACCAATCTGCGTACAGCGCTGGTCAAGCTCCAAACCAAACAGATTGTCGCGGATGACCGCTTGGACCGATGCCGCTTCGTCTTGAGCTTCCTCGGACATTCGCAAGGCCACGAGCCTCTCGAAGATTGCTACCGCAAAATGCCCGCTGCCCATGCACGGGTCGAGACACTTCAGTTCCTTCGCGAACTTCGGCCAGCCGTCGAACGTGCCGGCAGCGGGAGTCCACTTTCCATCCTCGCCTTTGATGAAGCGCAAATACTTCCATGGGCATTCCCGCAGCGCCACGGCGTTTCGGAGCTCATCTTCACTCTGTGCGGTTTCGGCCAGCGCGGACTTCGCGGCGAGAACCTTGCCCGCATGCCACGCGCCGAGCGTGTTATCGAGCAGGAAGTCTACCATGTAGTCTTCGGTGAACAACTGCGTGACCGCCGGAAGTTCGTCGGCGCCAATTTTGTTGCCGGTGGCGTTGACCTCGTCCTTCCGTTCCGCCTGCCAGAACTGGTAGCACCAGCCGAGGCTATCGCTGGCGGTGAACACTTCCACAGGCAAGCCGGTGACATGCTGAATGAGCGGTCTACGATTCTCGACTGGCAGTTCTACAGCACCCGCAGGGTCGTCGGCGCGGAAGATTTCCGGCAGCTCCTTCGCAGCGAAGCGGGCGGCGACCGCCCACGCGTCCTTCAGTCCGGCCGACGGGGCGAGTTCCTCGCAATCGTCCAACGACACGGAAACTCCATGTTCCGGCGAGATGAGGAGATTGTTCTCAAGCAGAAACCGGGCGAAGAGCAGCCGGTGCCATTGGTCGTAAGCGAGCTTTTCAACCAGGTGCTTGATTTCGTAAGCGCCGCGCTGGCTCTGACTCTCTCCATCGCCCAATTGCTTCGCCTGGGCGCGGAGTTTGCTCCTCAGGTCGAGTTGCGTCTCATCCATGTGCCGGTATGGGTCCGGCTCATGCACTGCGATTGCTTCGAGCGCCTTGCGAGCGCCGCCCTCGGCGATCCTCCGGGCTTGCTTGATCGCGTTTTCCAACTGGCGTCTGAGATTTGTAGGAAGATTACTCATAGGATCACGGGGCCGTCTTCGAGTTTCTCCTCAATGTGTTTGCGAGCGTCTGCGAGCCATAGGTCCAGTTCGCTGACGTTGTGGATGGTCGCTCCAGGCAGAATGACGCGCTGCGACTTGGGCTCCAGCATGCGGCTGGCCTCGTCCAGTGCTCGCGAGAACCGTTGTGGTATGGCGTCAAGCAGGTTGCGCCGGTCGGCCAGGGTGCTTGTCCGCAAGGCAGCCAGGATTTCCTCGTCCGTGCCGATAGCTTCTTTCGCCGGAGGTGTGAGATGCCAGGATGTGACAAGCGTGACCCGCTGTTCGTCGCTCAGGCGGCTCCACACTTGCGAGACGGCCAGTCTGTCATCACCGACTTTGAAGGCGGCGCCGAGGTCGCCCTGCAGCTTGCCGAGGGCGAGGCGCAGCGCAGTGGTGAGCTTCTTCGTCAGCTCGGGCGCGGGATCGGGATCTGCCAGCAGGCTGCGGCTCTCGGTAATTGCGGCGATGGACTTGGCGCCAGCCTCCGCTTCCGGCAGGCCGGTGGCAAAGCTGTGAAATTCCAGCAGGCGTTCCCATACGATCCAGTGCTTGGTAATGGCGTCGGCGTTTTTCTTCCACGCGGCAAGTTTGGTGGCGAGATCATCCTTCTGATCGTGAACCTTGAGAAGTTGGGCATTGCCGCTGAGCATTTGCAGAGCACGCACATCTTGCGTATTTGGAGCCTCGGGCCGAGGAGGACTCCCGCCGGCAGATTCGGCAAGTGCGAGAACCTTTTGAAGGAACTGTGTGGCGGCTTCGGATTCCTTGCCGTTTTGCGTGGAGATGCCGATTTTCTGAAACAGCGCCTTGAGGTCGAGCCGCTGCTGCACATTGAGCGGCGGCACATCCACGTAGAAGCTGGCGACGCCCACCTGGTTCTGCGGGAGCGTTGCCTGTGCCGGTTGGCCATTGATGGTGGCGCGAAGGTTGCCGGCGACCAGCATGACGAACAGCGCGCCATCGATCGCGTCCTTCGGCCAGCCAAACGGCGCGGACCGGAAGTGCTCTTGAACGTCCTTTCCCTTCTTACCGGCACCAATGAGATCGAGTACACGGCGGCAGACGGCGTGCTTGGTGACATCACCTGGATAGCCAACTTGTGAGAGCGCGCCCACGTCGCCGGCACGAGCGCGGGCAACGACCTGGCCCCAATTTGCGTGATCAGCCTCTGAAAATAGCGGGAAGAGCCGCTCCAGAGCGCTGTTGGCGGAATCCTGGACTTTATCCGCCAATTCGACGCCGTTGGCTTCCTGTCCGCCCCCGAGAAAGACTTTGGCGCCGCCGATAACGTGCCCGAGGAGCTCCTGAATTCGGTGCCGGGCAACTTCCAAATGGGTTTCGACGGCCTTGCGGGCTTCGATAGCTTCCGGCCCGGCGGCCGGGCCGTGGGCGTCCAGGGTTTCCTGAGCTGCGACTTGAGGGGCGATGGCTTGTCGCAGTTCCTCGTGGCGGAGCCGCGGCAGAAAGCCGAAGAGCAAGGGGCTGTTCACCCCGGCGGCGCGGGCGTCATTGAGGGCCGACTTGTCGTCGTCGCTCCATTCGTCCCGCACCCACAGCGTGACCTCGTCGGTGCTGGAAGGCGGACGGCTTGAGCAAAGCTCGACGACGAGTTTGCGTGGCTGATGGGAGGTTCCCTGCTGTAGCGTTACAGGCTTCAATGCCTGCTTTGTCCCCTCACGCAGGAGTTCCGTACGCTTGGAATTGATGCGCTGGTCGTCATTGAGGACGGCGGCGCGGCGACGATTAAAGTCGTGCGTCCAGAGCACGCCCTCGCGAGTCTGAAGACGATATTCGGATTCCATGGCCATAACTTGGCCAGCATCCACGAGCTGCTTAAGTAGCTTGGGGACCGCCTGCTCAAGTTTCGGTCGGTCGCTTGTCAGATCGCTGACGAGTAAATCCACCAGCGTCTCGGCGTTTGCCCGGACACCATCGTCGGCACCCGGCGTGCGCGGCAGTTTGCCGATAAGAAAAATCAGGGAGCACAGGCTGGACCGGAGATCGCCGTCTTTGGTTCCGTCACGCTGCTTAAGAATGATCTCGTTATATTCGCGCTCCAACTCGCCCGAATTGATGAGGTCGGTGGAGATCTGGTCATAGATGAAGTCAGCGGGCACGACCGTGCCAAGAGAAGCCGAGGCAGTTTGTTTTGTTGCCTCGAAGACAATCTGCAATTGTGAGCGCAACTGGGCCTTGGTTCCAGAATGGTCGGTGTTGCGAAGCACTTTCTCCCAGAACCTCCGTCGGGTAGGCAGGAGAGGGTAATCGGCTGCGAGGAACTTATCGTCGTCTTGGGTGGCGGCGAAGCGAGTGTTCTGAAGCTGGCGAGCCAGTTCTCCCTGGTTGGCGTCGAGGCATTTCGAAATAGCTGGCCCGTTCTCCGGCTTCTTGCGGAGGACGGTTTTGCGGATGACACTCTCGACATCGGCATCCGAAAGCTGCACACGCACAGCAAAGCGTGCTTGAAGCCTTTGCAGGCTGGGCGTGGTGTTCAATGCGGACTGGCCGGTACCGACGAGAAGAAGACGCTGATTTAGCTTGGTGCAGCAATGCTCCGCAATCTCTTGCATATCCATCGCGCGCTGGATTTTCTCGCCGATGAACTGCTGGACTTCATCTACCACGAGCAGCGTGCAGGGAAGGTTGCCTTTCTCTCCGAAGACCTGTTGAATGAAGTCTAGCGTCTGCCCCATTGTGGGGGAGGTGATATCCGGAAAGCCGGTGCGTATCGCCTCTTGAACGTTGGCCACCGTTCCGTATTTCGAGTCCGCAGACAGGAGCGCCTCGGCAAGAGGCACCGAATAATTCAGATTCACCACTTCTTCGAGCAGATCGCAGTTGTTTTTCTTTAAGGCCTTGGCGACGGGGGTTTCCATACCCGATGAGCGCAGCCATAGGACAAATTTCGCATGTGCGAGATCCTCTGGGAGGCCGGCAGATCGTAGGACCAATTGCACGAAAGCCAGCCGGACATTGTCCATAGAGCCCGCGCCGAGAGTTCCCGCAGCCGCGCATGCCACCCATGGGCTTGCTGCGATTCGTCAGTTCCTTCAGCAGGTCGGCAATCTCGACCGGCAATTTCACGAGTGAGCGGGCGGTGGCGCCGTCAGCAAAGTGGTAATCCTCCCAAAGATAGCGGAGCACTTTAACGAGATGGGACTTGCCGCTACCGAAGAAACCGCTGACCCAGACGGCCTTCTGCTCCTCTCGCCCCAGGCCATCAAGGTAGGCCCTCAGAATCCGCTCCAATCCGCGGGCGTATTCGCCATCGCAGACAAAAGTTTCCAGCTCGAAGCGGAGCGTCTTGATCTGGCGCTCATCATGGCCGATTTCGGAGACCTTCGAGACGCCGTTATTCAGCAGCTCGATGGTTGTGGGGTCGCGGAAGTAAAGTTCGCGGTT
>PLPU01000200.1:19094-36509 GCA_003159975.1 Acidobacteriaceae bacterium | reverse complement strand
CCCCGAGACGCTGGTTGCAAGCCGTTCCATCAAAAGCACTTAGAAATGTTGAATTTCAACAGATTCCGACAATTGCTGTGACCTGGTTCGGGACCAGGGGGTCGGAGGTTCAAATCCTCTCTCCCCGACCAATAAAATCAATAACTTAAAAACTCGTGAACCCGACCCGCTGGTGGTGGCTCAGGGTGTCCACGTGCTGGAAGGCCAGTGATTATTTGGCTTCTCGCCGAATTCTGGTTGCAAGACCATTTACAAAAACGTCTACAGCCGGAAGAGTCGATCCAGATTTACACCTTGATAGTCAAAATGGATGCTCTGCCCATCCATTTGATTGAACGACAGGTTGGGATTTTGTCGAGGAGCGGCGGGGAGAAAGGGCGCTTACCAGGATCCGTCCGATCCGAGTTTCGCAAATTCAAAGATTTCGCCTGCAACTCAGTGCAGCATCGATAGCGCGCCGGCTGGAAGCGTGTGCCAATTGCAATCCGCCGTAGTCGGCGCATTACGGACCGACATATCCATTATTTGGCGAGCCCGACGCGCCGGACAAGGTCGTCGAAGCGCGGGTCCGAGCGCAACGGGTCGAGGCATGGGTCGATCTTGAGATAGATGAGGCCCACATCATGAGCCTTGTACGCGTCCTCCAGCCACTTGAAGGCTTCTTGCTTGTCGCCCAAGCCGGTGTAAATCAGCGCGATCTCGTATCTTCCCACTCCATCCTTGAGTACATACGCTTCAAGGCGTGCAATCGTCTTGCGAGCTGCGGCCACCTGGCCGGCGCGCGCGTAGGCATTTCCGAGGTGACCAAGAGAATCGGCGCCGTGGCCAGATTTCAGAAACTCATTGATTGACTCCGTATACATTCCCTTCTCGGCATAGACATCCCCGAGCAGGAAACTCCAGTCCGGCGGATTGATGTCGAGCGCCCTCACTCTTCGGATCAATGAGAGCGCCTGATCGTACTGGCGCGAGAAGTAGTAGATGAATCCCTCAAAGTGGAAGGAGCGGCCGGAGACGGGATCGAGATCGACGCCGCGCTCCACTTCAGCAAGGGCTTCACGCAATTGGCCGGTTCGCACCAGGTAGAACGCATACTTCTGATGGATGGGAGCTGAATTTGGATTGAGCGCGAGGGCGCGATGAAACTCTGTCGCCGCAGTCGGCCAGTCCCAATCCAGTGTCATTGCGGTATTGGCAAGTTCGGTGTGGCCTTCAGGAAGCGAATCATCCAACTCAATGGCGCGCGTTGCTTCAGTCTTCTGTTTTGAAAACGCATCGTTATAAGGCATCCGGCCAGACTCGCCCATTCTGCCGTAGCAAGCGGCCAGGGCGGCGTGCGCCTGCGCATAGTTTGGGTTTTTGCCGACAGCCCGATCAAAATACTCAATCGCGCTTTTGCAATCGTCCGCGTCGAGTTGAAGCATTCCGTGCAGGTAGAGTTCCTGGGCCTCGGGGTCGATTGGGCGCCTGCGCGCCAGGCGGGCCTGCTCCTGCGGCGTCACTTTGATGCTGATCTCATCGGCGATGGCCTGCGCCACTTCTCCCTGCAAAGCAAGCACACTCGTCATGTCGCGGACATAGGTATGCGCCCAGATGGGCCGATCGGTCCTGGCATCGATCAACTGCGCGCTGATGCGTACCTGGTTGCCTTCGCGCAATACGCCGCCCTCGACGACACCGTCGACGGAGAGCTCATGGGCAATTTGGGGCAGTTGTTTCTTTGTGCCCTTGTAACTCATTGCCGACGTCAGGGAGATGACACGCAGCGTGGAAACCTGGCCCATGTCGTTGATCAGTTCTTCCGTCATCCCGTCGGCGAAGTACTCCTGCGCCGGATCTCCGGAAAGGTTTTTGAGCGGCAAGATCGCGATGGAACGAATCTCGCTTCTCGAACTGGAATCGATGACCCACCGTTTGATGCCGAAATAACCGGCGATGACGATGAGGGCAAACCCAAACAGAAGGGCGGCCCGCACATAGGGCCTGCGGAGCCATTTCCGGCGAGATGGAAGGAGCGGCTCAGCTGCATTCGCGACCACCCTTCCACCGTCGTCGCCGTTACCGGGTGCGGAGGCGGGAAGCACGGCAGGCTGGGGTACGCTCTTGCCGGCGTGAAGGGACTCTGTTGCTTCACCGGGTTCAAAGCAAAACCGGGGCACATAGGAGCCGCTGGGAAGTTCAATGCGGACTGACGGCTTTTGCTTCGATTCAATATAGTACTGTGCCAGTTTTTTCCGGACTTCAGTGGCCTTGACGCGGACCACGGAATCACTTCCCGTGTCGTAGCCTACCGGACGCCCGAACATCTCAGCGCCAATCATCCGCTCGCGCAGGCTATCGAATTCACCGTGGAGCGCATGTCCGACGATCAGGCGAAGAAAATCCTGGGTGCGCCTGCTGCCCGCGAATGCGTGGCTGGCAAGTACCTCGTCGAGGTGATGGTGCACCAAATCGATATGTTCCGGGCTGAGTACTTCCGGCTCCCGAGATGGATCGGCTGTCAACATATCGCACTGAGATTCCCTTTGACTCACAACTATACCATCGCCCCGATTCCTGCGCCTTGAGGGCGCCAACAAACGGGGACACACGGGCCGTAATCAATCCTCTTCATGTGCGGCGTAAGTCAATGATGCATATAGATATATCTCCAGCAAACGTGCCAGCAAGCCGTTAATAGCGTTGTCAGTGGCAGAGAACCGGTGTTTGAATCGCGGTGCTCTTCAACAGGGCTGAAATCGCGGAATGTACGGGGAAACGCTTACCGGCTTGTATCATTTGGCATTTTCAGCATTTGGAGCGCCGGAGTAAGCAGACGTTTTCCGAAACACAGAGAGAGCGGGTTGCAAAGCAGTTTCGGAGGACCCGGATCAAGAGGAAAGGGTGAAGCTTTCAACCGCCCGGAATCATAGCAATGCAGGCATCGAGCGAAGCACCAACCCTGAAGAAGCCTGAACGGTATACTTCGTTCCGGCAAGTTTTCAGGAGGGTTATGAACAGACGGCTTCGCAACTGTGGTTTTGCTTGTTTCTTGTTTCTCGGGCTTATGGCGAAAGCACAACCGGCAGCAAACGACGCTGTCCGGCAGGCAATGCAGCAGGGGGCTGCGGCAATGACATCAGGCAAGTTCGATCAGGCGGTTGAGGCTTATACAAGCGTCACGCACCTGCAGCCCGGTTTTGCGGAGGGGTTCTTTAACCTCGGACTGGCTGAGGAGCAGGCGGGCCATCTTGCCGAGGCTCGGATCGCCCTCGAACAAGCGCTTCATCTGAAGCCGGCCTTGCGGGGAGCGCACCTCTTCCTGGGAACCGTGGCTTATAAGCAGAACCGTTACAAGGAAGCCGAGGACGACTTCCAGGCCGAGACTCGCGGCGATCCGCGCAGTGCCAAAGCCTTCATGTGGCTTGGTGTCTCCCGCCTGGCCGAGGATCGACCGGAGGCAGCGATTGCCCCTCTGGACAAAGCCCATGAGCTCGATCCCAACGACGTAGACACTCTTTATCATCGCGGTCGCGCGTACTTCCTGGTGGCGAAGGACTCCTATGCGGCTATGTTCAAGGCCGATCCGGATTCGTTCCGGGTGCACCAGGTGCTGGCCGATTCCGCAGCCGAGGCGTATCGCGCTGAGGAAGCGATTTCCCAATACGAAACCGCCATCAAGTTGGCGCCGAGGCAGTCTGGCTTGCACGAGAGCCTGGGCGATCAATATTGGACTTCAGGAAACTTGGACAAGGCCGCCGAAGCGTACAAAGCCGAGTTGGAGATTGATCCCACCGACACGATGGCAAAGTTCAAGCTGGGGAGTCTTTACGTGGTGCATGCCAACTCCGCCGAGGGCGTTCCGCTGCTGCGTGAGGCGCTTAAGGAAGATCCCACGCTGCGCGACGCGCACTACTACCTCGGCGACGGATTGCTTGACCTTGGTCAGACTGCGGAGGCAGCCAAGGAGTATGAGTTGGCCATTGCTCCGGACCCGAGCGACGATCGCGCCATGACCTCCTATTACAGGCTGGCGCAGGCTTACAAAAAGCTGCACAGAATGGACGATGCCCGCGAGGCATTGGCCAATTATCAGAGGCTCAAAGCCCAAACCGATGCGCGGCAGGACTCACGGCGCGCGCAGATTGTCCGGAAGAGATCTCAGCTTCCGGTCGACGATTCGGGCAAGTTGCCCGGATCCATCGATCAGTGAACCGGGCGGCATAACCACAAAACCGTTGCTCGGCCGTTTCTTGCAATACAGATGCTTTCGGCGGTCTTCAAGGATGGATCGATAGCACAGATACGAGGCGTAAGGAGTCGCAATTGCGGTTAGACGTTTGCTCAGGAGGCAGACTATGAATCATGTTTTTACACAAACTCCTTCGAGTCAAAGGAGTCCGCTGGCCAGGATTGCAGCCTGGAAATCATTGGCAGTCTTGATCGCGTTCGCTGCGCTGCTGCTCGGTGCGGGGTTGCCGGCACGCGCACAGCTTGACACCGGTTCCATCGGTGGTTTGGTCACAGATCCCGCCGGGAAGGTTGTCCAGGGAGCGAAAGTGACGGCCCGCGAAGCCGCTACCGGCACTTCCTATTCGACGGTCAGCTCCAGCACCGGCTACTATAACCTCCCCTCCGTTCGCCCTGGAACCTACGAGGTGAATGTCAGTGTAACCGGCTTCAAAAATGCTGTTTACAGCGGCGTTTCTGTGGCCGTCGGGTCGAGCACTACGCAGGACATCTCACTCGCCGTCGGCGCAGCCACCGAGGTGGTCAGTGTCACAGGCGGCACCGTCTCTCTGGAGACGGAAACCTCTGAGATCGACGCAACCATCGCGCCCGAGCAGGTCGCCGACTTGCCACTTCAAGTCAGCGGAAACCTCCGCTCCCTTTCCTCGCTGGAATTTCTCGTTCCCGGTACCGTCGGCCCCGGTACATCGTCGGGAGGGTCAGGATTCCAGATGACCAAGATCAACGGCGGCCAGGAAGAAGGCACAGACTACCTCGTCGACGGGATCACCACCAACCGCATGGAGAACGGCTCCGGGTCATTCGACGTCGTTGCGCCTACGGTTGAAGCTGTGAATGAGTTCCACATCAGCCTTTCCGGCCTGCCTGCGGAACTGGGCAGAACCACCGGCGGCCTGGCCAACTTCAACACCAAGAGCGGCGGCAACAGCTATCATGGCGCCCTGTTCGACATCTACAAGAATTCCGCGTTGGACGCTAATAACTGGTTCAACAACGGTTACCTTGCTGAAACCCCCGGCTCCGATGTCGCCACTCGCGATGCTCTGCAACGTCCACCGGACACCAAGAACGATTTTGGCGGCAGCCTGGGTGGTCCCATTCTCATTCCGCACCTCTATGACGGCAAAAACAAGAGCTTCTTCTTCTTTGNNGGCGGCCAGATTCCCGGCGCTTCCGACGCCTGCAATACCACCCTTTACTACGGCGAAATCTTCGATCCGAATTTCGAAGCCAACACCTGCCGCAACACTCCGTTTAAGAATAACCAGATTCCCATTAGCCGCGAGAGTGCGGTGGCAAAAGCAGTGCTGAAGTACATGCCGACCCCCAATCTGAGCGGTGGCGGCACCAACAACTATGTCTACGACAGCCAGGACTCGCTCGCACAGACGGTCTACAGCTTCCGCATCGACCAGAACATCGGCGCCAATCACAAGGTGTGGGGCTTTTTCAGCTCCAGGCAAAATACCGACCAGGGGAACGGCTTGAATTTGCCTGAACCGCTCACCAGCGGCGGCGGCGGTCAGGCGAACCAGCTCGGCAAGCTTTTCCGCATGGGGTGGGACTGGATTGCCAGGCCAAATCTGGTCAACTCGCTGACCTTTGGCACCAATCGCTCCAACAACTACAACCAGTCGCGCGCAGTGAATTTGAACTCAGACTGGGATAGCACGCTGGGCATCCCCAACGGCTCCGGCCCTGTCTTTCCGGGCTTTGTTTTCAACGGCAGTCCGTTTCCAGGCTTTGGCGAGAACGACGACGCCCAAGACGTGGACAACATGATTGCTTTGAATGACATCATTCACTGGCAACATGGCAGGCACAGCTTCAGCATCGGCGGTGAAGACCAATATCACCAATTCTCTTTTGTCAGCAAGATTGGTGGAACCTGTAGCGGCACATCCGGCTGCTACAACTTCTGGGACAATCAGACCGCATCCGACACCACGTACTGGGGACAGGATGGCAACGCCTTTGCCGCCTTTCTCATTGGCGAAACCGGGACGGCAAATGCTCTCAATCAGTTGCACGCCCCGCGCTGGATTGCACATTACGGCGCGTTGTATGCGCAGGACAACTGGAAAATCAAATCCAACTTGACCCTCAACCTTGGAATCCGGTGGAGCTACGATACGCCGCGTCACGAAGCGGACGGAGATACGGCGATCCTGGATGAGACGGCTCCGAACTCCGCCGCCAATGGCATTCCTGGCGCTCTGGTCTTTGCCGGCAAGGGCGTGGGCCGCAACGGAAGCGTGAACGAGACGTGGGCCAACGTCTATCACAAGGACTTCGAGCCGCGCGTTGGCTTTGCCTGGGAACCCGGATTCCTCGACCACAAAGACGTCCTGCGGGGCAATGCTGGAATCTATTATGGTCCGCTGGTCTATGCCGATTTCGGGCAAGGCACCTTGCAAGGATTCACCGTCAATCAAACCCTCTTCACCGCAGACCCTCTTGACGGCCCGCCGGAGGATGGAGGCATGCCGGTGTTGCCGACCACACCGAACCTCGATCCAACCCAGTTGAATACTCAGAGCGTAGACCACGTGGGCAAGCCCTACGGGCGTCCCGCGATGGTTGAGACCTGGACACTTGAAAATCAATATCAGATCAGCGCCAATCTCTTCGTATCGCTGGGATACCTGGGCATGCATTCCACGCGCCTGCATGGCCTCATCAACTATCCCAACGACATTCCGCTCGCCGATCTGCAGATGGGCAGCTACCTCGAGTGGTGGATCGGACTTCCGCCTCCGGGGATTACGCCTCCCTACGCCAACTTCATCAACGAGTGGGGCTTCGAGGAATGGGTCGAGCAGGCCCTGCGTCCCTTCCCGCAGTACGGCTACATCAACGAAGACAGCTACCTGCAAAACGTGGGGCAGGCCAGCTACGACGCATTGACCGCAAAGGTCGAGCGCCGCTTCCACAACGGTCTCAATATCCTGGGCTCTTACACATTCTCCAAGACGTTGACCGATGCCGACGCCATCCAGCCCTACTACAGCACCCTGCAGAATCAGGGTGGAACGCAGAATCCCTATGACCACAAGGCGGAAAAGGCTGTCAGCAACGAAGACATCCCCAACAACCTTGTTGTCAGCTACCTTTATGAACTGCCCGTTGGCAAGGGCAAGCCGTTCCTCGCCAATTCGCCCAAGGTCGTGAGTGCTGTCGTCTCCAACTGGAGAGTCAGCGGCGTGCAGCGCTACCTGGGTGGGCAGCCAATCAGCTTCTTTGGAGCCAACGGCATCCCTGGATTTGACAATGGCATTCGTCCCAACCGCGTAGCGGGACAGGCCGCGAAGAGACCGGGACCAATCAACCCCTTCACCTTCAGCAATACCGGTACAACCGGTTACAACCATTCATCCGGCGCCTGCACCACCGGCTTCTGGAACTGCGCAGCTTTCGCAGAACCAAACCCGGCCCCGGCTCCCAACGTTCCCTACGTCTTCGGCAACATGCCGCGCAACTCCGCCGACATCCGTGGCTTCGCGTTCTACGACGAAGATTTTGGCATCAACAAAGCCATTCCGATCACGGAGAGGATCAAAATGGATTTCCGCGGTGAAATGTTCAACGCCTTCAACCGTCACTCGTTCAACAAACCCGATTCAGGAGTTCAAGACACCAACTTCGGACAGGTAGGCAGCACCTTGCTTGGACCCAGAAATGTCCAGTTCACAATGAGGATCACTTACTAACCAGCTTTCTCCGGGCCGCTTGATGTGTCCGGAGAGTTTGCCAGGCGCGACGCTCGTTTCATGGGCGTCGCGTCCTTCGCAAGCATTCAGCACTTCTTTTCGCATTCCAGGGATGCAAATCCCGTTCACACAAGAGAGAGAGTCCTCGTGCGCGTTATCTGTCTTACCCTCGCCGGCCTCATCCTGAACCTCGTGTCGCCGCTCAAAGCCCAGACGGTTGAGGGCCAGAAGCCCCAGGCGCTGACCCTCAGCGGTGACTATTCCATTACTCACGATCCATCCATTGGACGCGAGGGCAACAACTACTACGTCTTCGCCACCACCTCAAACGCAAATGAGGGTCAGTTCCCCATTCGCTGCTCGAACGATTTGCTGGCCTGGAAGCTCTGCGGCCATGTCTTCGACAAGATTCCTGCCTGGATTCGCGAGGCGAGTCCCACAACCAGAGACCTATGGGCTCCCGACATTTCCTTCTTTCAAGGCAAGTATCACCTCTACTATGCCTACTCGACGTTCGGCTCCAATACTTCGGGGATTGCCCTCGCCACCAACGACACGCTCGATCCGCAGAGCCCCAAATACCACTGGCAAGACGAAGGGCTGGTCCTCAACTCCGCTCACGGCGACGACTTCAACGCTATCGATCCCAACATCGTCTTCGATGAAAAAGGCCAGCCGTGGCTCAGCTTCGGTAGCTTCTGGGGCGGCATCAAAATGCGCCGCATCGATCCTGTGACCGGCAAGACTTCTTCCGCGGATACCAGGCTCTACTCGCTGGCAACCCGCGCCGTGCCCGCCCTGCCGGAACCGCCAAAGCCGGGTTTGCCGGGGGACTGGCAGGCGATCGAAGCGCCTTTTATAGTGCACCACGGCGACTTCTACTATCTGTTTGTGTCGTTCGATTTGTGCTGCCGCGGCACGAAGAGCAGCTATCGCACCATGGTGGGCCGGTCGCCAAGCGTAACTGGACCGTACGTGGATGCGGAGGGCAAGCCGATGCTGCGAGGAGGCGGGACTCAGCTTTTGTGGCCCAACAGCCGGTGGATCGGTCCGGGAGGAGAATCTGTCCTTCTGCGGCCGGAGGGCGATTTGATCGTGTTCCATGCCTACGACGCCGTTACCGGCAAACCCGCCCTTCAGATCTCAACACTGGGTTGGGATGACGGCTGGCCGCACGCGATGCTGAGCACAGCCGGCGAATCGAAGTAAGGGGGTGCACTCAGCCCCCAACGCGATTGCGGAATTCGGTATAGCCTGCCATCAATGCCGACTCACCGCTGCATCCCAAGAACCCTGATCCAAGAGAACAGGACTGGAGATCTCATGCACCATTTGTTTGAGCGCGTCACAAGAGCGCAATCCATTAGTGGTCTGGGCATTGCGCTCGCCGCGGGTGCGATGCTCACCGGCTGCGGCGGCGCTGGGAGCACCGGCGGAGGAGGTGGCGGTGGCGGCGGAGGATCCACGCCCGACATGGGCACGTTGACAGCGGTCAGCGATAACTACCAATACACGCTCACCAATGCCTCAAGCAGTCTTGTCCTGGGCATCTCCGGTCAGAGCCAGGTCGCCGGCACCGATGTTGTGCAGGAGTCCGACACCGGTACAACCGATGCCCAGTGGCATTTCATTCCCATGAACAATAACCAGTTCAACGTCGAGAACATGCTGACCCATCAGGTCCTGGGCATTCTGAACGCGTCTACCTCGCCCGGCGCGCAGGCTTTGCAATACGCCGATAACGGCACCCCTGACCATCTATGGGAGTTCTACGTGCTCACAGACGGCAACTACCTCATCAAGAATGCGAACAGCAATTACTACCTCCAGGACGATGGCTCAGGCACGACCTCTGCGGCAACAATCGATCAAGGAGCCCGCGCCACCACCGGTACCGGCTGCACCTGCCAGGAGTGGAAGCTGACCTCGTCCAATACATCGCCCTACCCAGATCCAATCTCAGTCAACGTCACTTACACGGCGCCGGATGCATCCTCAATCGGGACTCACGATCCTTCGATACTGAAAGTTGATTCAACCTATTACCTGTTTTCCACGCACGGATTGATTCACGCCCACACATCGACTGACCGCATCAACTTCTCTGACGACGGCTACGGTCTTCCTTCGCTGCCGTCGTGGACCAACAACTATACCGGCGGAAGCGGCGATCTTTGGGCGCCCGACGCTTCAAGCCACAATGGGGTCTATTGGCTCTACTACGCGGCCTCCACATTCGGCAGCAGCAACTCGGCAATAGGTCTCGCTATCAGCCCGAATGGCGTCCCAGGAACCTACGTCGACTCGGGCGCTCCTGTCTATACTTCAACGGACTGCACCGGCTCCAATGCCATCGATCCCACCTCAATCGTCGATGCCTCCGGCAACGCCTGGCTTGCTTTCGGTTCGTACTCAAACGGCATCCAGATCGTTCCCGTGGATAACACCACGGGCGTTCCAACTGCCGCGGCCTGCACGCAGTTGGCCTATCACCCCTCAGGTACCGGACTCGAAGGCTCCTACGTCTATCCCCACGGAGGCTACTACTATCTCTTCGCGTCCATCGACACCTGCTGCAACGGAGTAACCAGTACTTACCGCATCATCGTTGGACGGTCCACTTCCATCGCCGGCCCATATGTAGACCGGGGTGGCGTCGCGTTGACTTCAGGCGGTGGAACCATCGTGCTCAGCGCCCATGGAAACATCAATGGGCCCGGAGGGGAGAACCTCTTCGCAGATACCGACGGCGACATTCTCGTCTATCACTACTACGACGGCAACAACAATGGATATCCAGCCCTGGGCATCAACCAAATTGCCTTCACTTCCGACGGATGGCCCTATGTGGAGTGACTCAGGCGGCATGGAATACTTCTGGCGTGTTCAGTGATGCACCTCGCGTGGCATCTTCGGCGGCCTTCAAAGGACGTCTGCCCGCGTGCGGCTGCACGATTGCCAGCAATCAGCGTACGACTCTGTCGCGGAATCGGCTCCACGAAGCGTGCAAATGCTCGCCCTCGCCCATCACGGCGTACTCCACCGTGCCGAAAGACGTCTCAATCGTCTCGCTATGGTTGACGAGACGCGCGAGTGCAGTTGCCAAGTCATGCGCAAACATCGCGTAGATTCCGGCCATGGCAACGACAAGGACTGCGAGAATGACGAAATGGATTCGGCGCCTGATCATAGGCAGAAACCCAGCAGAGAGCCCATTATCGGAGGCTCAGGAACTGCTGCAGGCTATCGGCCGCGCTCGCGATCGATCGCGCCAGACTGAGCTTCGCAACGTTGTGGGCGAACACGCTGTTGATCACGTCAAGCTCGGCGGAGGTTAAAGATTCCTGGGCCTGGACGACTTCCACATTGTCTGTCACGCCGGCGTCGAAGCGCTGTCGCGTCAGCTCCAACGTTTCTCTCGTGACCTGCAGGTTTCTCCGGGCGACTTCCACTTGGCTCGTTGCCGCTCGGAGATCGAGGAAAGCATTCCGAACATCGCTCTCCACCTGGCTCCTGGTGTCTTCGAGCTCCGCCTTCCGCTGAGCCAGAGCGGCTTTTGCCTCTGCGATTTCTCCCTCCGTGCGGCCTCCCAGCCAAATCGGAACATTGAGTGTGGCCGCGCCATAATACGTCGTTTGGGTCTGCGCAGGGTTTGTACCGATCCTTCCATAGTTGCCATTCACTGTAAGCGAAGGCAGGCGCTCATCGCGAGCAGCGGCAAGTGTGTGTTCGGCGGCGTGAATCTGCGCTTCCGCCGCTTTAATATCCGTGCGACGTTCAAACGCCTGTTTGAGCGCGTCCTCAAAGCTAAGATCGGGCGCGGCCAGGAAGGGCACGTCGTCGGTAAGATCGTATTCATCGCTTGGAGGTAGTCCGGTCATTCGGGCCAGAATAATCTTCTGCTTGGCCACTTCGTTTTCGAGCGAGATGACTCTTTGTTGCTGCGTCAGCTTTTCGACTTCGCTCCGATCAACGTCGATTTGAGGCACAAGTCCTACACCTCGTTTTTGTTGAGTCTGCTGAAAGAGAACGGTAGCAGTGTCGAGTTGAGCGCGAGCGGATATTACTCTTTCCTTTGTTGAAATGACTTGAAGATATGTCCCGCAAACCGCCAGGACGACCATTTCTCGCGCATCCCGCGCAGCGAACTGACTGGCGTGAAGGATATCTCTAGATGACCGGTAATTATTCCACGCGCTCAGATCGACGATTGACTGAGAAAGACTGCCGCGCAAATCGATATTATTGAAGGGGCCTATGGTCGGCGGGATGGTAAAGCCGGGAATTTTGATACGGAGGCCTTCCGCCGTGAGACTGATTTGTTGCAGCGTCTCGGCGAGATAGCCGCTCGCATTGGGAAGCAGTGCGCTTCGTGCAATCTGATTTTGCCCTTGAGCTAGACGAACAGCGTTGCTCTGGCCCACAGCCCCAAGGTTATAGCTGAGCCCTCTTGCGATGGCTTCACGGAGCGAGAGCTTGCCCGAAAACGGCAACTTCGCGGTGCTCGAAGCGCTTCCGGTATACGGTCCCTGGGTTTGAACCGTAGGGTTAATCGTATCTACGCTGGTTGTCGTTCCTGCAATGGGAGACTCCACAGCGGTCACCGACCCGCTTTGTCCCGCGCGCCCAGACAAAGGAAGTGGATTTGCTCGTGGGGTCTGCGATTGGGCCGGGCGCGGCAAGATGAACAGGGTACCCAGGCAAAGGATCGCGCCAGGTACCCTCATCCGGAAAATTGGCGCCGTCGTTGTCTTCCGATGATTCATATCAAGGTACCTCGTCCTTAACTGAGCTGCTTTCGGAATCGCCAGACGCTGAGCGAGCCAAGCACCAGCGTAATAATGAGCAAGCTAAGGAAGTTCGGCCAAAGGTCCAAAATTCCACTGCCCTTGAGCATGCTTCCACGCGCGATGGTTGCGAAATGGTGAATGGGATTCAGTACCGTGAAAGGCTGCAACCATTTCGGCATTGCCTCAACCGGATTGAGTGCTCCAGACAAGGATGAAAGCGGCGGATTGACGAAAAAGCACGTGAGTTGCGCTTGTTGGGCCGACTTACTGAACGTGGAAATGACAGTGCCGATGCTGATGCCGGACAAAATGCACAGCGCGCCACCGGCAACCAGAAGAAGAACATTGCCGTGGAAGGGAACACCGAACGCAAATTTGAGGACACCGATGGCCAGGAACATCATCAGGAATAACAGCAAAAACAGCGGCGTAATTTTGGCGATGATGATTTCTGAAGTGGAAGCCGGGGACATAAGCAACTGTTCGAGCGTCCCCGCTTCCCGTTCGCGCACCATAGCCGCGGAGCTAATAAGGGAGCTATCGAGGATTAACAGCAATCCGAGCACACCGGTGACGATAAACCATGAATCAACCAGACCGGGGTTGTAGAGAAAAGCCGGTTCAAGCTGCACTTGGCCGTTACGGGCGAGGTTTGATCCGTCAACTGGCTGGATTCGGGCATGAATTCCCTGGCTCCGAAGTCCCTGGTTGAATCTCTGGATCATGCTTTCTGCATAACCGCGGCTGATCGTGGCTGTGTTTGCATTGGTGGCATTGAGCAGGAATTGAATAGTGGTCTCACGATCGCGGAGGAGATCCCGCGCATAGTTGTAAGGAACCACCATCCCGGCATCGGCTTTGCCCTGGCTGACCGCATCTCCCAGTTGGTCAACCGATGAATAGTAGCCCGCGAGACGGAAACTCTTGCTCTCGGTCAACGTCGCTATCAGTTCTCGACTCTCGGGTGTCCGGCTATCATCGACAATGGCGAGAGGAACGTTCGACACCGCCGCGCTCAGCGCAAACCCTACGAGCATTAACTGAATAACGGGCAGGACGGTTAGAGTAAACATGAGTTTGCGATCATGGCGAGTCTGGGCAAACTCCTTCTTGATCAACGCGCGCAGACGATAATTGAACAGATAGTTTGAGAGCTTTGTCATGACTTAGGCCTTCACCTGCATCTTTCTCATGCCTTGCCATGCGACGCCGTAGAAGATGGCTCCAATTGCGCCGATGATGAGAACCTTGGACCACATTGCAGGCCATCCGCCGCCCTGCAAGAGCGCGTCGCGAACGATCTCGATGTAATACCGGCCCCAGACGAGGCTTGAGATCCAACGGAGTCCAGCCGGTATGTTTTCGACGGGGAAGATCAGGCCGGAGAGCAGGAACACGAGCAGAAATCCGCCAAAGGCCACCGCTTGCAAGGCCGCGGCCTGATTGGGGATGATCGCTCCGACCATGGTTCCAAACGCCGCCACGCAGAAGGCATAGAGGACGGTGGCGATCATAGCGGGGGTAGGATCGCCGGCAAAACTCAGGCCAAACCAGGTGAACAGAAGCAAGGACATGATCAGACACTCCGCGAGCGCCACGATCATGAATGCAATGATTTTCCCCAACAGGAATTCATGTGCGGGAATGCTGGAGACGTAAACCTGCAGAATCGTCTTCAGCTCACCCTCCTTTGCCATGGCAAGGGCGGCCAGCAGTGGCGGGAACATGGAGATGCCGAGCACGAATATCCCCGGGCCGTAGAACTTCTTTGAAGAGAGTCCGGGGTTGAACCAGAGCCGAATGGCGGTCTGGATCGGTCCTGTTTGCGCTCCGCTCGCCTGCTGGTTGTACGAGGTCGCTATCTGGCCGGCATAAGCCGTGACCAATTTGGCCGTGTTTGCATCCGATGCGTCCACTAGAAACTGGACGGGAGCGCTAACGCCGCGAGCCATGTCCCGGCCGAAGTGCGACGGGATGATCAGCACGGCTCGCGCAGCATTGGAGGCAAGGGCCTCCTCGGCGGTTTTGTCTACCGGCCATGAGACCACCTTTAAAGTTATCGAAGCCCGGAAGGCGTCAACAAGACTATTGGACGCCGTTGAACCGTCAAAATCCTGCACGACAATTGGAAGCTCGTTCACGGTGAGCGANNTCCTTCCGCATTTGCGCAATGATTCGCCTCATGCGTGCACTCTCTCAGTCATCGGTGGCCGCCTTCCCCTGAGCGCGCGCTTTCTCAACGATGGAGATAAACACGTCTTCGAGTGAGAGGGGGATTTCTCTCCCGCTGGTCACGTGGACCCCGTTCTCTTCAAGCCGCTTTGTGGTTTCCTTGATGGCGGCAGCAGGGTCTTCGTCGGTGATCATATGCAGACGCTCGCCGAAAAGGGACACTCGCCAGTTTTCTGTCTTGCTCTTCAGCAGGTCCGCGGCGCGTTGGGGCNNAGGCGATTACACTGTTCCGCTTCCTCGAGATAGTGAGTTGTCACGAGGATTGCTGCGCCATCATCGGCCAGCCGATTGATCATTGTCCAGAACGCGCGCCGCGCCAGAGGATCGACGCCCGAAGTTGGTTCGTCCAGAAAGAGAATGTCCGGCTCATGCATGATTGCGGCGCCGAAGGCCACGCGCTGCTTCCACCCCCCCGGCAGGCTCCCTGTAATCTGGTTCTCCTTTCCATTGAGCCCCGAAAAGGAAAGCACCCATCGGCTCTTTTCTTCGCGGTCCCGATCGGGTACGCCATAGACGCCGGAAAAGAAATCGAGGTTCTCACGAATCGTCAAGTCTTCATACAAAGAGAACTTCTGCGACATGTAACCGATGCGTTTGCGTACAGCTTCCGTTCTCAGGTTTCCACCTGTGCCGCCCAACTCCATGGTTCCGCTCGTAGGTTCCAGTAAACCGCAAAGCATCCGGATGGTTGTGGTCTTGCCCGCCCCATTCGCTCCGAGAAGTCCGTATACCTCTCCGTTTCGAATCTCGAGGCTCACATTCTTCACAGCCGTGAATGATTTGAACTCTTTGACAAGATTCTTCGCGCCGACCGCAACTTGTCCGCGCAGACTGCTGTGATCCTGCTTTGCGGGAAACTCCGTATTGTCGGTATTCTCGCGTAGAGTACGCAGCTTGTTTACGAAAATGTTATCGAGTGTCGGTTCATCGACACGCATCTCGCCGACGGATAAGCCTGCGCCTTTCAGCTTCTCGGCGATCCATTTCCGCTCCTTCTCCGGATCGCGCACCAGCAAGTCGAGCCGATCGCCAAACCGCTCAACATCGATGATCTCCTTATCCGGCCCTGACCCCTGGGAAAGCACGCTTTCCGCTTTCCTGAGGTCTGCGGTGCGGAGTTCGATCCGCTTGGCCCCCAGGCTGGCGCAAAGCTCGGTCGGAGTGCCGATCCGAAGGATTTCGCCCGCATACATGAACGCAATCCGATGACACCTTTCAGCCTCATCCATATAAGGGGTAGCTACAAGGATCGTGAGCCCCTCTGTCGACAAATGAGCAAGCGCATCCCAGAACTCTCGACGGGACACAGGATCCACACCCGTGGTTGGCTCGTCGAGCAGCAGCACTTTGGGCTGCGGAACCAGCGCGCAGACAAGAGCGAGTTTTTGCTTCATCCCGCCGCTCAATTGGCCAGCGAGCCGGTCCGAGAATCGGTCCATATCAAACATCTTGAGATATTGAAGACTGCGATCCGCGATCTCATCCGGCGGGATGAGGCGCAGATCGCCGCTATAGCGGATGTTTTCCCCTACAGTGAGATCGGGGTAAAGACTAAAGTCCTGCGTCAAATACCCGGTTTGGGACCGCATATCCCGCGCCGGTCGTTCGAGTATGCTCGCGCTGCCTTCGGTTGCTTCCATGACGCCTGCAAGAATCTGGAATGTCGAAGTCTTCCCCGCTCCATCCGGGCCAATGAGACCAAACATCTCGCCGTGACTGACATCAAATGTGATTCCGCGCACGGCCTCGAGCTTGCCATAGCGCTTCGACAGTGCGCGAACATCAATCGCCTTCTGCGCTGCGACGGCTCGGTTCTCATTCTCCGCTCGCTCTGGACTGGCAGTGATCATTTGCGCCTGACCTTCGGCCACTTGTCTCCCTGCACCAGGACTTCGCCATCGACAGGCATCCCGGGCTTGGCGAATCCGAATCCACCGATCAATTGCAGCTTGAGGCCGACAACCTGCTTGACGCGGTCGTCGCGGAAGTAAGTATTCTCAGGAGTGAATGTCGCCTGAGGGTCGATCCTGGAAACATACGCGTAGATGGGTTGTTGCGACGCTGAGTCGAGATAGACACGCGCCGACTGTCCCACTTTCACTTTGCCGATCTGGCCTTCTGGAACAAAGCCGCGCAGATACACCTTGCTCAGATCCAATAGCGTGATTACAGCGGTTCCTGCAACCACCACCTCGCCCGGCTCGGCCGCACGCGTCATCACTGTTCCGGAGAATGGCGCTTTGATGGTCAGGTCTTTCCGGTTGTCTTCCGCTTCTGCAAGCTCGGCTTGAGCCTGCTGTGTCTGAGCCGTTGCACTCGCGACTTCAGCTTCCTGTTGTGCAATCTGTCTTCGAACCGATGCGACCTGCGATTCGTGGATGCCGGCGTTGGACAGACTCGCCTCCGCCGTGGTCAGTTCGCTCTGTGACGCCTCAACCCGGCGTTTCGAAGCG
>PLPU01000200.1:0-19076 GCA_003159975.1 Acidobacteriaceae bacterium | reverse complement strand
ATCTGATACGCCGCCTGTTGCTGGGCCAATTCCGATTGCGCGGCTGCCAGGTCCGCCTGCGCCTGCCCCACGTGGCCTTCTGTATCGAGCTTCGACTGGCCTACCTGCAGTCGGCTTTGCAGTAATTGTTCTTGAAGGACGGCGATTTGTTCCTGCGCGGCTATGCCCTTTGCTTCTGCCTCCGAAAGGGCATCGCGAGCCTGGTCTTCACGCGCTCGAATCTGTGCGTCGTCGAGAATGGCGATCGTGTCTCCGCCATTTACGGTGTCACCTTCGCGCACACGAACCTCAAGAATGCGTCCGGTTGTTTTGGATGCAACTGCTGAGTCGTCGCCTTCAATCCTGCCGCTCACGACGACAATGCTGGCTGGAACTGCTGGCGCGGCGAAGAAGACCCTCCAAATAAGAACCGCCGCCCCAATCAGCACCACGCCAGCGACGATCATCAGAATCAGGCGTCGTCGCGTCGCGGCCTGCTTCGTCTTCTCGTCGGCTGCCTGCTTAGCCTTTTCGTCCGCTGCTTTCTTTTCACCTTCCGCTGGGTCCGGCTTGGCGCTGTCCGCCGGGGCCGGCTTTGCACCGGGGGAGTCCGTCTGCATTTTTTGCTCGGACTCTTCAGGCACGCTTTCAACTTTGGGTGTAGTCATTTGCTGAGCCTCTGCTTCCTTGAAGGTGTCATCGATCCATGCTTAAGGCGAAAGTCCTGGAGATACGAAAGTGAAAAGTCCGCGATGTGATCCGCGACGCGCTCCACCTGTTCAGGTGTCATCTTGAGTTCCGGCCAAATCTCCGTTAACAGAGGACTGGGTAGGACGTAAGCAAAGACTTGTCCCACCACGCTGATTGCACAGAGTCGGGTGTTGTCATCATTGGGGGGGAAGCCGATCATTCCTCCAATGAGTTCCAGGAGCCGCTTGCAGATCGGTCGAGTCACCTTATCGATGAGTTGCCGAAGTGCGGGTGTTGGTTGTGCCAACTCGTGCGCCAGGAGTCGGGAATGCCAATCCGGTAAGTCTTTCCCATTGATGCTCCGAAGCCGAGCACGAATCAGGGCCCTCAAGATCTCTTCCGGAGGCGCGTTTTGATCAAGTGTGTTTTTGACGGCTCTGAGTTGCGCAGCACGCACCGATTGCTGCAAGACCTCGGTATATAGGCCCAATTTATCGCCGAAGTGATAATTGATAGCGGCGACATTCGCTCCCGCGCCTACACAGATTTCGCGAATTGTCGTAGCCTGATAGCCGCGGTTGGCAAAAATTGGCCCCGCAGCCTCCACCAGTTTCTCGCGTGTTGGGTCTGGGGTTGCGGGCCGGGGTTTGGTCTTCGCTACTCGTAGCCCGAGCTGGGGGCGCTTGTTATTCATATTCAAACGCGAGATTAAAGCAGCGGTTCGCTTATTGCTGTATCCAAAAGCTCATTGCGACAGTTCGCAGGATGTAGCGGTGGATCCCCTTTGACGCCGCCCCCCAACAACCTCGTCGCGGCCCTTGCGGCCGTTCCTGACTACACCCCTGCTAAGCCAGGGTTACCTTGGTGATGCCTGTGCTCAAAAGAGGTCAATTCCGGCTCCATATCGAGGTTCAGGTTTTTGTATCGGAGCCCCCGTGATATGCCCACAGTTCCCTTCGAGTCTCGATACTTTCAGCGCACTTCGGGGGATTGCGGGGACACACCGCCGAGTATGAGCAAACACTACCAAAGTGGTGAATTCTGCTTCTTGAGAAGGGACACAGTCCCGTCCAAAACCCCTCGCACCAGCACCGGAAAGACCGGCCTTACCCAGCAGTTCTGCGCGGATGTTCAGCACCGCACGAAGTACCTGGCCGCTATTGAATCAAGTTTAGGGCTTTGAGTTCCTTTTTCAGCTTTGCAGTATCGATTGGCTTCACCAGGTAGGCATTGCACCGGCCCAGGAGTGCCCCGGTGATGCTGTTCGTATCGGTATGGATCGTTGTTACGATGATCTTGGCGGACTTTGAAACATTCGCGCCAGCTTCCTGTTTGCGAATCTCCCGGATCGCTTCTTGTCCGTCCATCTGCGGCATCCTCAGGTCCATGCAGACCAGATCGTATTCCCGATGGCTCTGAAGTGCGAGCACAACCGCATTCACAGCCTCCTTCCCATTTAAAGCGACGTCACATTCTCCGTAGCGGGAAAGGAAAGCCTTCAGCAGCTTTCGGTTCGTTGCGTCGTCTTCCGCAACCAAGCTCTTCATCATGTTCACCTTTCCCGTGCGATTTTCTGTTGCGCTCGACCTGTACGTTCTATGTTTGAACGCTTTTGTTTCCTTGTCGTAGACCGAGCGGACAGGATGAGTGCACCCGGAACCGAGCATCGTTAAGAGAATTGAAAGCCCAGCTTCCCTTATCGACGAAAGAACCTGGCACTTGAGTGCTTAGCACGATCTTCCAGTCAGATGGTTCAACGCGATCGAATGTCCTCTATTGCCCGGCATCCATTTCCGCAAAACTGTATACTTCAACCTCTTTGTCATCCTTCCTTCGCGTTCGAATTGACGTCGCGAGCGAGGTATTGAATGTCGCTATCCTACGGAGGAAACAGTGCTTAACCATTCATCCGCATTGGCCGAGCGAAGTGTTATCGAAGCTCTTCGAAGCGCAACGCGTCCTCTCCATGCAAATCTTGGTTCCAGTTCCGCCATGTCGCGGCTATTTGCGAGCGACTACACTATTTCGGAATACAGAGCGCATCTCGGCCGACTGCTCGGATTCTTTGAGCCGCTCGAAATCGCCGCCTCACATCAGGACAATGCGGCTTCGCCGTTGGCGATTCAAAGGTCATGCGACCTTCGCGAGGATCTGCGAATCATGGGTGCGACTGTCGGAGATATCGACGCGCTTGAGCGCTGTCAAGCCCTTCCATCCATCTCGCGGGCCGGCCTGCGCGGGTATATCTATGTGATTCTCGGGTCTACTTTGGGTGCAAAAGTTATCGTCAAGCAATTGCGTGCTGTTCTTGGGTCAGGCGCCAGCTTTCGCTTCTACGGCGATGAGGATGGGCGATATCAGGCGGCATGGGCGTCGTTCCGCTCAGACCTGGAAGACAATGGGAAAGACGATGTCGAGGCAATCTGCGCAACGGCAGTAGGGGTGTTCGACGCCTACGCAGCGTGGCTTTCCGAGCCACCTCTTGCGAAGGAAGTGCTCTAATGGCCCACTTCGACGAGCCGATTTCGGTTCCCGGCCTTGACAGGTGCGCCCAGGAGCAAGTCCAGATAATCGGGCAGATCCAGCCGCACGGGTTGCTGTTTGCCCTCTCTGAACCGGATTTAGTGGTGCGACAGGTCAGCGCCAACATTTCCGCGTTCCTCGGGATGTCGCCTGAGTCGGTTTTGGATCGTCCGTTCGAGAGCGTGCTCGGAGCGCAACTATTCGAAGCGTTTCACGCACAGCTTACAAGCGACGCGGGATCCTCTGTTGCCTCGTTTCACATCCCACAAAGGGGCAGCGCCGTCGAAGCGCAGTGCATCGCCCATCGCCAGGACGGCGTCCTGATTGTGGAACTCGAGCCTATTGAGGGAGCACATTCTCTTGCTCCGCTCGACTTCGACGCGCACATCCAGCTTCCGCTATCGCGGATGAGAGCGGCGTCCGACATTCTGGAACTTGCGCGTGTGGCCGCAAGCGAGGTTCGAAGGCTGAGCGGCTTCGACCGCGTCATGGTATATAGATTCGACGAGAACTGGAACGGCGAAGTGATCGCCGAAGCGGTTGGCCATTCGCCGGTTTCCTATTTCGGCTTGCGCTTTCCAGCCGGCGACATTCCGCCCCAGGTGAGGCAGCTATTTCTCTTGAATGTCATACGGGCCATCGTGGATGTCGATGCAACCCCGGCGCCTATCATTCCCGGGATGAGTCCGTTGACGGGAAAGGCACTCGATCTGACTTACTCGGCTCTACGCAGCGCTTCGCTCATTCACCTTGAATACCTGCGCAATATGGGTGTGCAATCGTCTTTGACGGTTTCGATTATTGTCGAGGGGCGGCTGTGGGGAATGATCGCTTGTCATGACCCCAAAGCGCACCGCCTGGCGCGTTCAACGCGATCGGTTTGCGAACTTATCGGACAGACTCTCGCGGCCCAGGTGGCCTTGCGGGCCGACAGTGCCGCATTGCAGACGCGACTGACGGCCCGTGAATTGCTCGACAATGTCGTGGCCAGGATGGAAACAGCGGAATCTCTGGTTGAGGCGGCGCAATCGGAAGGCACTCCACTTCTCAATCTGTTTGATGCGGATGGACTGGTCTTCCGCATTGACGGAGTTCTATCGGGCCAAGGCGCCATCGCAGGAACAGAGTTATTGGTTCCGGTCATCGACGGGTTGCGAAGCCTGGCATCGCACGGCGTCGCGAGTTCGAATGAACTTGGCAAAGTGGACCCCGATCTTGCTGCGTATGCGAGCGTTGCAAGTGGTGCGCTGTTGATCGATCTCGGGGAGGCGACGGACGACTATCTGCTGTTCCTGCGCAGGGAACTTGTGGAGACCATTGCCTGGGCCGGGAATCCCAATAAGTCTGTGGTCGCCGATCGGCATGACCGGTTGCACCCACGGAAATCATTTGAGGCATGGCAGGAGACCGTACATGGGGCGAGCCGTCCCTGGACCGAGACTGAACTGGAGAGTGGGCTTCTGCTGCGCGAGCATCTACTGAGGCTGCGAGATGCACGGGAACTTACGCGTTTGAATGAATCGCTCAAGACCGAAATCACAAGCAGGAAAAGGACCGAAGCGGATCTGGTGCAAGCCAAAGAGAAGGCAGAGAGCGCAAACAAAGTAGCTGAGGCTGCCACCCGCGCCAAGAGCGAATTCCTGGCAAACATGAGCCATGAGATTCGTACCCCGTTGAACGGCGTCATTGGCATGAACGGGCTGTTGCTGGATACGGAGTTAACCGCCGAGCAAAGGCGCTATGCGGAGCTCGGCCGGGCCAGCGGCGAATCGCTGCTCCAACTGATCAATGACATTCTGGACTTTTCCAAGATAGAAGCGAATAAGCTCGAACTTGAGACGATCGATTTCGATCTTCGGATTCTGCTGGACAATCTTGCTTCAATTCTCTCGACTGCGGCACAGGACAAGGGAATCCGGTTGCTGTGCATCGCCGATCCCGCAGTTCCGACTCAGCTTCGCGGCGACCCAGGACGGTTGCGTCAGATTCTTACCAATCTGGCGGGTAACGCGATCAAGTTCACCGAAAAGGGAGAAGTCGCGATCCGCGTCACGATCGCCGAAGGAGCAGAATCCAGTTGCCTGCTGCGCTTCTCGGTGCATGATACCGGTATCGGCATCCCGGAAGACAAGATCGGCGTACTGTTCAATACCTTCAGCCAGGTGGACGTTTCTACCACGCGCAAGTTCGGGGGTACGGGGCTGGGTCTGGCCATTTCCAGGCAATTGGCCGAGACGATGGGCGGGAGCGTTGGCGTAACGAGCCAGGAAGGCAAGGGATCGGAGTTCTGGTTCACGGCCCGACTGGGGATGAGTCTGGGGCTGGGCGGTCAGGCTCCTGGAGTAGCGCTGGAAGGCCAACCGGCTGCTTGTCTCGAGGGGAGAATCCTGGTCGCGGAGGATAATTCCACCAACCGCGAGGTGGCCCTGGGTATGCTTCGGCAGTTTGGCCTGCGGGCCGACGCGGTGGCCAATGGCGCAGAAGCGATCAGCACACTTGAGTCCATCCCCTACGACCTCGTGCTGATAGACATGCGTATGCCAGTGATGGACGGTATCGAGGCCGCGCGCCAGATTCGCAACCCGCGGTCCGCGGTGCTCAATCATGACATACCCATCATCGCCTTGACCGCCAACGCGATGGAGAGCGATCGGGACAGTTGCCTTGCGGCAGGCATGAACGACTTTGTGCCCAAACCGATTTTGAAGGCCGTGTTGCGGGCTGCGCTCAACAGATGGCTACCTACCGGTGATGCCGCGATTCCAACAGCGACCCGGCAGGTCGTCCCGTCAATCACTGGCAAAGAGGAGACGCTTATCTTCGACCGGGCAGGTGTGCTGCGCCGCCTGGAGGGGGACAATGGACTGGCGCAGATCGTCTTTTCGGCATTTTTTGAGGACATGCCAGGCCAGATTGAGGCCCTGAAATATCTTGTGAAAAGCGGAGATGCGTCAGGCGCGGCCAGGCAGGCACACTCGATTCGAGGTGCTGCTGCAAACGCCGGCGGCGAACGGCTCCGGGCCCTGGCATCCGAGATGGAGAAAGCAGCCGACGCGGGGGACCTGCTTTTTATAGCTATCCGCATGGACGAATTGGAACTTCAATTCCGCTGTCTGAAAGACGCCATAGTGGCGAGCGAATAAGCCGAAGATGCACTTCGGTAGTCCCTTCCAAAAACTGGACTGCTCAGGACCGATCGGCAAAAGACTGGTATGCGTCGGTTCTGCGCCCGATCTGTGCCTCCTCGGCATGTGCACAGGGCCGTCAACTGTGGCAGTGTCCCGGTACTTTTGTGACCGCGGGTACGCACTAACGCAATGACTCTCCTGTTTTGGTCCGACCTCCTGTTTCGGAGCGCCGGAGACGTGATCAGCAAAAATAAACAGTTTTCAAGTTGAGAAAATCCTCCTTCGAGCCGCTACTGGAGATGTGACTCACAGGGCGCATCTCTTTCGCGCCTACGCACTTCTCACGCGCCTCTGACGGTTTTGCGAATTCCAGCCTTGGAAAATCACGGGACCCGGCTCTGGAATGGCAGCACGAAAGGAAAGGACCCATGGCACTTGTCAAGAAGGCTGCCGCACAGGCATCCTCAGCGTCAACGGATGGTAGGCCCTCACTTGTAACCACTCGCGAGGCGGAAGCGCAGCGCAAAAAGGCCAGGACGCTCGCCAAACAGCAACAGGCAGCCGAACGCATTGCGGCAGCCACGGGACAATTGGCCTCCGGCATCGCCGAGGCATCGTCTGCCGCCGAGGAGCTGAAACGCGCCAGCGATCAGATCGCAACCGGAGCCGAAGAGGCATCGGCTGCGGCGCAAGAGTCCTTGGCGGCCTTCCAGCAAGTTGGAGTGTCTCTTGCCCGGCAGTTGCAAAACGCCGAGGCGAGCCGCGGTAAGGGCGAGGCTTGCCAGACTGTGATCATTCGCACCAGCGCAGATGTCGCAGGACTTATTGCCAATGTTGGACTGGCCGCACAGCGCCAGGTCGCCTCCGTAGCCATGGTGGTCGAACTGGAAAAGCAGGCCGCCACTATCGGCGACATCGTCAAGGCTGTGGCGCGCATCGCCGACCAGACCAACCTGTTGGCACTGAACGCCGCCATTGAGGCGGCTCGCGCCGGCAAGCACGGAAAAGGTTTCGCGGTCGTCGCCGATGAAGTCCGCACTCTGGCCGAGACTTCGGAAAAGAGCGCCAAGCAGATCCAGGAGCTGGTTGGGCAGATTCAAACGGATGTAAAGAAGATCGCCGACGGGATCAATACTTCCGCCAAAACGATGGAAGAAGAAGTTGAGAAGGGCAAGACGATTACGGCGCAACTGGAACAGATCCGCCTCGACGCGGTTGAGATCGTAAAGGGCATCCAGGAGATTGGCGCCAACGCCGCGCAGTCCAACGTTGCTTCGCAGCAGGCGCTGAAGGGTTCGCAGAGCATTGCGGCCGCGGCCGAAGAACAATCTTCCGCTGCCGAAGAGTCCGCCAAGACGGTGGCAGAGCAGACCCAGGCACTGGGCGAGTGCGAGCAGACGGCACAAGCCCTGTCGGAACTGGCAGAGGATTTGAAGAACTCGACCGATGTGGCCAAGAGCGCCGAGCAGGTGGCGTCCTCCTCAGAGGAGTTGTCCTCGGCGGTGCAGGAGATCAACCGCTCCAGCGCACAGATCATGACCGCACTTGGCCAGATCCGCAAGGGCGCCGAGGTGCAGTCTTCAGCTTCCGAAGAATCCGCCGCGGCCACCAACCAGATCGAAAAGGGGTTGGAGGTTGCCCTGAAGCGCGCCACCGCAAGCGCGGAGAAAGTTGTTGCTATCAAGAATCTGTTGGGCGAAAACAAAACGGCCGTCAATGGGTTGATTACAGGTCTTTCCACTTCGGCGGAAGCATCTCGCGCCAGCATAAAGCAGATGAACGACCTTGAACTGGTGTCACGGCGCATCGACAAGATCGTCGAGGCCATCAGCACGGTGTCGATCCAAACCAACATGCTGGCGGTGAATGGCGCCATTGAAGCCGCGCGGGCCGGCGAATTCGGCAAGGGCTTCGTTGTTGTGGCCACCGACATTCGCAACCTGGCCCATGATTCGTCGGAGAACGCCGACCGGATCAAGGATCTGGTTAAGGCGGTCCAGGATCAGATTGGCGTGGTGGGGCGCGACCTGAACGAGATCGTGGCAGCGGCAATCTCCGAGGTGGAGAAGGCCAGGAGCACGACTGCCGACCTGGTGTCCATCGAGACCGACATCCTGGTGGTCGAAAAGGGCACACAGGAAATTCTCGCCGCTTCCGACGAAATAGCCTCTGCCATAGCCCAGGTAAAGAAGGGCATCGAGCAGATCTCTGCCGCGGCAACCGAAGCCGACAAGGCAGCCACCGAAGCAGCCGGCGCGGCCCAGCAACAAGCCAAGGGCGCCGAGGATTTGGCAGCAGCCATCGAAGAGATTTCTTCTCTGGCGGACGAACTGCAGAGCGCAGCGTAAGGGGACGCCACCATGACGACAAGATCATCGAAGCAGCACACCGATGGGACGGCGCTTCTCGAGGAGAACACCCTCGACAAGCGCGCCCCCGACAAGCAACCGGCTGGAGCGGACGTCGAAGAGAATCAGATCGAAGAACGCGTCTCCAATGCGCAACAGGGCACACAGCAGTTTGTCACCTTCATTGCCGGCGACGAAGTCTTCGCAGCGGACATGGTGCCGGTGAAGGAGATCATACGGGTTCCAGAAGTCGTCAGAGTACCTTTGGCGCCAGCCGCATTGGAAGGGTTGGCCAACCTGCGCGGGAAGGTATTGCCCATCATCTCTCTGCGCCGGTTGTTCGGCTTTCCGGAGCTGCCCCATGACGACTCGACCCGCGCGCTGGTAGTGGATGTTGGCCAGCCGCTGGGATTTGTGGTGGACCGTGTCTCAAGCGTGGTCGGCGTCGATGCCAGCCACATCGAAGACGTGAGCTCGATCAAGACCACGGTGAACACCGAGATGCTCTCCAGCCTCATCAAGGATGTGGGCGGTCACGCGATGATCATGGTGCTGGATTTTGCCAAGCTCATCGAGCGGGAGTTCTCGCAGATCGCGGCTATTTCAAAAAGCACAGGCGTTGCCGGAGCCGCGCAAGCAAGCGTACAGAGTGAGGAAGAAGACTCGAGCGACGAGTTGCAACTGGTCAGCTTCGATGTTGACGGTCAGGAGTATGCCATCGCCATCGAAGACGTGCAGGAAATCGTGCAAGTGCCGGAGGCGGTGATTCATGTTCCGCGCTCGGAGTCTCACGTTCTCGGCGTGATGACCTTGCGCAGCCGCCTGCTGCCGCTGGTCAACCTGCGCAGCATGTTCGCACTTCCCGACCGCGATCTGGACGAGAAGAGCCGCATCGTGGTGCTCACCTTGAACGGAGTTTCAGTGGGTGTGGTAGTGGATGCGGTCAGCGAGGTGCTCCGGGTCTCAAAATCCGGCGTGGACGCGCTTCCCGCCATGCTGGCCCGCGAAGGAAACCTTGCCGAGGTTACTTCAATCTGCCGGCTGGACAATGGAAAGCGCCTGGTGTCGATTATTACCGCGCGCAATCTCTTCGGCCATTCCGTCATCAAGGAGGCGCTGAGCGCCGTGAACGAAACTGAGCAGGAAATCGAACGGGAATCGACCAACCTCGAAGACAGCCTGGACGACGACGAGCAAGTAGTCATTTTCCGTCTTGACAAGGAAGAGTTCGGTGCGCCGATTGCAAGCGTGCAAGAGATTGTGCGCGTGCCGGAACAACTCATTCGCGTTCCCAAAGCGCCTTCATTTGTCGAGGGCGTCATCAACCTGCGCGGAACCGTGCTGCCGGTGATCGATCTTCGGCTGCGACTCGGTCTCAAGCAAGTCGAGCGCACCGATCGTCAGCGGATCATGGTGTTTCTCATCTCCGATGTGCGCACCGGCTTCATCGTCGATCAGGTGGCAGAAGTCTTGAGAATTCCCAAGGCCGCCATCGAACCGGCGCCGCAACTGTCCGCTGAGCAAAGCCGGCTCTTGAGCCGCATGGCCAATCTGGAAAAGCAGAAGCGGATGGTGCAGCTCATCGATCCGCCCCACCTGATGGCGAAGAAGGAACTTGTGGCGCTGGCCGCGGTCACTGGATAAACCATGATCAAGCTCCTGATTGTCGACGACTCGGCGTTGATGCGCCGCCAGTTGATGACTCTGTTTCAGGCCGAGGGGGACTTCGAAATCCGCCAGGCCAGAAACGGCGACGAAGCCGTGAGGGAAAACCGGGAATTCCAGCCGCATGTTGTGACGCTGGACATCAACATGCCGGAGATGGATGGATTGACCGCGCTTTCCCTCATCATGGCCGAGAGGCCGGTTGCGGTGGTGATGGTTTCTTCGCTCACCAACGAGGGAGCCCTGGCCACATTCGAGGCTCTGAATCTGGGCGCGGTCGACTACGTTTCCAAGCCTGGTGGAACCATTTCTCTGTCCATCGACAGGATCACGGAGCAATTGGTGGCCAAGGTACGAAGCGCCGCGCGGGCACGGCTGAAGAGCAAAGGGTTTACCGCGACCGGAGTGGTCCGGCGCATGCAGGAGGAGCGCAGGAAGACGGTTCAAGAATTTTCTGCGCCGAAAGGGCCTGCGGTGGCCGCCGATGGCCTGCTGGTGATCGGCGCATCTACCGGCGGACCGCGCGCCCTCGAAATTGTGCTGTCGGGATTGCCGCAAGGGTTTCCCTGGCCGGTACTTGTGGCGCAGCACATGCCTGCCGCGTTTACCAGAGCCTTTGCGGATCGGCTGAATCAGTGTTGCGCGCTTGAGGTTGTCGAGGCGGGCAGCGCCCTGGCGGTGGAAGCCGGAAAGGTCTACATCGGACGGGGTGGAGCGGACACCCTGCTTGCAACGCGGTCTGGCCGGCTCACCGTTCTTCCGGCGCCGGAGAATCCGGAATACCTGTGGCACCCCTCAGTCGAATTACTGGGGCGATCAGTGCTGCAGCACTACGATCCAAAGCGGACAACGGCGGTTTTGTTAACCGGCATGGGCCACGATGGATCGGATGCATTCACCGAAATCAAGAAGCGAGGTGGACACACCATTGCTGAATCCGAGGACTCGGCGGTGGTTTACGGAATGCCTGCGGAACTGGTCAGGAAGGGCGGGGCAAGTCTGATTTTGGCCGCCGAAAAAATCGCCGCGCAGCTTTCGACATGGGCCGGCCGGTAACAGACGAGTTTTCCCCGGCAGAGGTCGAGTTTGCCGTGTAGGTGAGGAAGAGAATCATGGGCCTTGTGAAGCAGAAGATCGTTAAGCCAACAGAGCGCGGCAAGCCACAGCCTCGAAGGGGTTGCAACGAACTTCGAGCAGCCCTGGAGGACGCGGATCCTGCTGGACGGCGCCAGGCCGTACGCGAAATCGCCCAATGCCCGGATGCCGCCGCATCGCTGGTGAGCCATTTGAAGCGCGAGGAGGACGCGGCCGTCCGTGAAGTGATCCTCACCACCCTGGTTCGCCTGAACGATCCGTCGGCCGTCAGCGGGTTGGCCGATTGTCTTCGTAGTGAAGACGTGGCCCTGCGCAATGAGGTCATAGAGACGTTTAAGCAATTGGGCAGCGAAACGGCGCCGATTTTGCGATCCCTGCTTGCCGATCCGGATCCCGATATGCGGATCTTTGTCGTCAATATCCTCGATTCCGAGCGGCATCCGGAGGTTGAGACGTGGCTGATCGACGTGATCGAACGGGACAGCCACGTGAATGTCTGCGCCACTGCGGTGGATCTGCTGTGTGAAGTAGGCACGGAGGCGGCCATCGATCCGCTCGTCCGGCTCAAGGCCCGCTTTCAGTCCGAACCTTACATTCAATTTGCCGCTGATTTGGCGCTCAAGCGCATTCGCGAGGTCTGAACCTGTTATGACCTCTTACGCGTCGCTGCCGGAGCCCGGCCCAACCATCACGATCGAAGACTTCCTGAAGTTCAAGGAGTTCTTCTATCGCCGGACAGGCATCAGCTTCGAGGCGACCAAGCGCTACTTTGTGGACAAGCGCCTGGTCGAACGCATCGAGGCTACCGGCACTGGCAATTTTCGGGGCTACTTCACCATGTTGCGTTTCCAGGCTTCGGGCGAAGAACTCCAGCAACTCACCAACCTGATGACGGTGAACGAAACCTACTTTCTGCGCGAGGAGTATCAATTCAAGTGCCTGGTCGATTCCATCCTTCCGGAGATTGTCCGGCACAGGATAGGTTCAGACGCGATCCGCATCTGGTGCATTCCCTCCTCTTCCGGGGAGGAACCGTATTCGATCGCCATGTACCTGGTGGAACTCTGGGCCGGAATTAGGGAGTGGGATGTGGAGATCGTCTCGTCCGATATAGACACCGGCATTCTGCGCCGTGCACGGGCCGGGCGCTATTCGGCCCGCTCCGTGCAGAATGTGCCGCCTCGCTGGCTTGAAAAATACTTCAAGGGCGTTGGCGATGACTATCAGCTCTGCGGCGATCTGCGCGATGCAGTTGAATTCACCAGGGTGAATCTTTCAGAAGCCGCCGATACACTTGTCTACCGCAACTTCGATGTCATCTTTTGCCGAAATCTGCTCATCTATTTTGACGATGTATCCAGGACCACGGCGGCGGAAACCTTCTACGAAGCCCTGAATCCAGGCGGTTTTATCTGCCTCGGCCATTCCGAATCCATGAGCCGCATCTCCTCCCTGTTCAAGGTGCGCAAGTTTCCCGACGCAATCGTTTATCAGAAAGGCATGGAATCTCGATGAGACGCATTCTGATTGTCGACGATGCAGCCACAGTGCGCATGTATCACCGCGGCATTCTTGAATCCGCCGGTTACCTGGTGGAAGAGGCATGGAACGGAATCGAGGCGCTGGAGAAGGCCCTCGAAGCACCGTTCGATCTTTACATCGTGGACATCAACATGCCAAAGCTCGACGGGTACGGCTTTTTGCGCGAATTGCGTCAGCAACAGATCGCACAGCCGCCGGCCATCATGGTGTCTACCGAAGCCGAAGCGCGCGACGAGAAGGCGGCTTACCAGTCCGGCGCCAACAGCTATCTCGTCAAACCCGTCCGGCAGCCGCAGCTTCTTTCTTATGTCCGTCTCATGCTTGGGGAGACAAACCAATGAGCCGCTCGCCCATGAATCCCTTACCCCCGAACCCATTGCTGGAGCAGTTCCTCTCCGAGTCCCGCGACCTGCTGGAAGCCACCGGCAAGAAGCTGATGCAATTGGAAGACGCGCCCACCGATCAGGGCATCCTCAACGAACTCTTTCGTTGCGTGCACACGTTGAAGGGCAACAGCGGTCTGTTCACTTTCCCGGAGATGACGCGCGTGCTGCATGCCGGGGAGGATCTGCTGGGAATGGTGAGAAGCGGCCAGGCAAGCTATTCCCGAGAGTTGGCAGACCGTTTGCTGGACGCAATGGATTACGTCGGCCTGCTTTTGGGCGAAATCGAGACCACGGAAAAGATCGATGCGGCGCGCGCTGTGGAATCGCAGCACATGGCGGAGGCGTTGAGGAAGCTGATGCCGAGCCTGATATCGAAGCAAGACGCGGTCTCTGTTGCAAACGGCGGCTCTTCGATGGCCGCCAGCCCCCATGCCCCGCTTGCCGATGATCCGGTCAGCGTACTGCCTCAACTTGCAAGCATCCCGGAAGCCGCGCGCAGATCGGCTCTTGAGCAGTGCGGGCAGGGAGATCCACTGCATTGGATTGCCTACCGACCGCAGCGGGAATGCTTCTTCCATGGGGACGATCCGCTGAACAGCGCACGACAGACTCCCGGACTTATCTGGGGCCGCGTCCTTGCGCCTGCGCCGTTGCCTCCACTGGGCGAATTGGACACTTACAGTTGCCTGCTCGGATTCGATCTGCTTACCAACGCGACCCGCGAGGAGCTTGACCAGTATTACCGCTATCTGCCGGATCAGGTTGAGATCACTGCCGTTCCCGCGTTGTGGCTCGCGAAGGAACAAGACGAAATGAAGGTGTTGGGCAATGCGTTATCGGCTGCAGATTCGTCGCGAGCACTCACGGCGGACGACGAGGCCGTGTTCAACAGGATTCTCGCGGCGCAGCGTCAGATTCTTCTCCTCGACGATCGTCCCGCATGGCACGCGGGCAGGCTCAAGGCAGTNNTGGCATGGCTTGACATGTGGCTTGCCGCATGGCGTGCCGCGCACAAAACCGTCCAGCCGGTGGCCAGTTTGCCACGCGTGCCTGGCACCGATGGCAGAATCGCCGCTGCTCAGACCGAAGGAATCGCAATTACAAGCCCGAGCTCAGAAAACGACTCCGGCAAAGTTCCGGCGGAGGAAGGGGTCAAATTTGGCCGTCGCGCCGAAGACTCTCTTATCGGCCCAAGAAGCCTCAAAGTCGATCAAGCCAAAATCGATCGGCTGATGAACCTGATTGGCGAGTTGGTGGTTTCGAAAAATGGGCTGCCCTATCTGGCCGAGCGCGCGGAATCTCAATTCGGCGTGCGTGAACTCTCGCGTGAAATCAAAGGCCAGTACTCGATTATCAACCGCATTGCGGATGAGATGCAGGATGCCATCATGCAAGTCCGCATGATGGCTGTCTCCTTCGTCTTCCAGCGCTTCCCGCGCCTGGTGCGCGACATCTCCCGCAAACTCGGCAAGGAAGTTCAACTCGTGCTCGAAGGGGAGCAGACCGAAGCCGACAAGAACATCATCGAATCGCTTGCCGATCCCCTCATTCACATCGTTCGCAACAGCCTCGATCACGGCCTGGAGACTCCCGAGGTCCGCCTGGCCGCAGGCAAGCCGGTAACCGGCAAGCTGACGATCCGCGCCGCGCAGGAAGCAGACCGTGTCGTGATTGAGATCGTTGACGACGGTAAGGGCATCGATCCGGCCGTGATCAAACAGAAGGCCTACGAGAAAGGAATCATTGACGAGGCGACTTTTGAGCGCATGGGAGATCAGGAGGCGATCAATCTTATCTTCGCCGCCGGCCTATCCACAGCCGCGGTAGTCTCCGACCTCTCCGGGCGCGGTGTGGGCATGGATGTAGTTCGCACCGCAGTAGAGAAGATCAATGGCGCCGTCGTGATTGAGAGCCAGTTTGGCAAGGGTACGTCGATCAGGATATCGCTGCCGCTTTCAATGGCCGTGACCCAGGTTATGGTCATCGAGTCCGACGGGCAACTCTTCGGTGTGCCCATGGACCATGTGGTCGAGACCGTGCGCGTTCCCAGGAGTTCGATCCACACCATCAAACAGAGCCAGACTGCCGTATTGCGCGGGCGCGTGGTTCCGCTCAAGGCGCTCAACACACTCCTGGGGATTCCCGCTATCCCCCGGCCGAATTTGGACGATGAACTAGCTGTACTGCTGGTTCAGGCGGGGGCCATTGAGTTGGGCCTCCTTGTCGACGGATTTCAGGAGACGATGGGCGTTATTCAGAAGCCTTTCGATGGCTTTCTCTCCGGCCTGTCTGCGTATTCAGGCTCAGCTCTGATGGGGGATGGGTCAGTGCTCATGATTCTCAACATTCGGGAGATCGTCTGATGCCGATCGAATTCAAGAAGAACCGCGTCCTGTTTCGGGACGAAGTGGCCGTGGAAGAGGCCGAAGGGCTGCTCGAGTGGTTGCAGACCAGACCCGCCGCGAGGGTCGATCTATCCGCCTGCAGCCACATGCACACCGCCAATCTGCAAGTGCTGATGACGGCCAAGGCGAGCATAACCACCTGGCCGAAGAATGCTGAACTGCGCGCATGGCTGGAACCCGTATTGAAATCTGTGGAATAAGAGGCTCATATGGCAAAGACCATTCTGGTCGTCGACGATTCGGTCACCATGGTGATGAGCCTCAAGAGCACTTTGTCGATGGGTGGGTTCCAGGTGGAGACCGCCAACAATGGCCAGCTTGCTCTCGATAAGTTGAAGGCCGGATTCAAGCCTGACCTCATCCTCACCGATATCAACATGCCGGTGATGGGGGGACTGGAAATGATTGGGAAAGTGCGCGCTCTGCCCGGCTGCAGATTCTTCCCGATTCTGACGCTGACCACTGAGAGCGAGGCCGCCAAGCGCGACGAGGGCCGCCGTCTCGGCGCCACTGGCTGGCTGGTGAAGCCGGTATCGGGCAACGATCTGATCAAGGTCATTAAACAGATTCTGCCCGGAGCGTGACATCGTGATGCCGATGCGGTTGCCGGAATTCGAAATGCTCTTCGTGTGGCGAATTGGGCCAATGACGATGAGGGAGCAGAGGTCATGATGGATCCCGAGTTACGGCTGCGCCCCATTAAGAAGCGACTGTTCCTTCAAGTGGCACTTGCGCTTCTTAGCAACCTTCTGTTCCTTGCATTCTTATCCCGCATCCAGGGACGGGCTTTTATCGCCGATTGGATACGCATCGTCGTAGCTCTCGCGGTCCTCAAATTTGTGCCGCTGGTGATCGTCGAATGGTGGAACTGGACGATGGCCCGGCGCGCCGTCTCCGACATGTGGGCTTTCGGTCAGCTCAACTTCGAGGAAGTTTCGCGAGAGCTGGCCGCCCGCAAAGCTGTCGAGACAGACATCAAGGACTGCAAACCTTACATCGACGTGATGCACGAACAGATCGGCGATTCGCTGGCCGAATCCGAGCGCGAGGTCGTCGTGGTCATCGAGCAGATCGATACCCTGAATGCGAAAACCAGCAAGCAAAGGGAGCATATCGCACGATCTGTCAAGAGCGCTGGCGACCTCACTGAGAACACCCAGATTCGAGTGGAAAACAACAGGGAGGTTATCGCCGCGATCGCGACCCAACTGGAGGCACAGACCAACGAGTTTAAGAAAAATTTCGAGCGTATTCGAGGACTGGCCGGCGACGTTCGCGCGTTAACTCCGCTCATCAAGGTCATTACCTCCATCGCCCAGCAGACCAGCCTGCTCGCCCTGAATGCAGAAATCGAGGCGGCGCGGGCGGGAAGCGCCGGTCGCGGCTTTGCGGTGGTGGCCAATGAGGTCAGAAAGCTTGCCGTGCTCTCCACCCAGGCCGCCGCCGACATTGCCGCAAAGATCAATGCAACTTGCAAGAGAGTGGACGAGGAGATGACCCACGCTCGCGCTTCGCTCGAACAGCACGCGGCCGGCAGCGCGATGAATCATCTATCTGCCGATTTGGGTGAAATGCAGTCTGAATTCTGCAGGAACAGCCGGTTGCTTCTTGAAGTGATCATCGAGGTGGATGCGAACTATGCGGAGAGCGTGGCCCGGCTGTCGGAAGCGTTGGGGCACATCCAGTTTCAGGATGTCATGCGCCAGAGAATGGAACACGTGCAAGTAGCGCTGGTAGAAATGCGCGACCACCTGTTGCGGCTGGCCGAAAGGCCGGATCGTCCCGGCTGGGATGGCCTCTTCGATACCACATTCAAGGGATTGCTGGAATCCCATCTCAGCAGCTACAAAATGGCCAGCCAGACCATCACCCATCTTGCCGTCGCCGGCGGCAGTTCCGAAAGCGACCACAGTCGTCCGGCCATCGAGCTGTTTTGATCGGAATTGCTGCCGGGCACGGTAGCTGGGCTGCTCAGATCGGCGATTGGCAGCCAGAGGGTATCCCGGTGGCCCGCTTCTCGTATCGCTGGGGTTACTGGACATGGTTTGAGCAGAGCTATAACGACGGTGGGCTGGATGCGCAATACGGCCTCGGCGGCCTCGCTCCTTACTCTGCCTCATTGGGTAACGGCGGTTTACCGCAGATTTGGGTCAACGAGTTCCCTGCAATCAGCCCCCTGCTGTTCCAGCCTTCTCCTGAAGGTCAGAACGGTTACCAGATCCCCAACTCCACCGCCAACGTGCAAAACAACATCATCTTCGGAGCAGGCATTCTCCTCCGTTTCCGGCGAGCGTTCCGGCAGTCTTGACCTGCGCCGGCAATTCGCTGCCGGACACATTGAGGTTGACGGCGGTCGAGCCGGCGGTGCAGATTCCCGTGATCTGGTTGGATGCTTTAAGGGACAAGCCTGCGGGCAAGCCCGTCGCCTGGAAGGTTTATGGAAGAATGCTCCCACTCGCGAAGAGTTGCTTCGAATCATTCTCCATTTAGAGCTAACAATGTTTCTGCAACAGCGGCGCTACCTGTCTGTGCACGAGTAGCAAGGGTCAATGGATGCCTGGATCAACGGCGTGTCGGCAAGGCGCGCCCCCATCACCATCCAGCGAATGGCCGGCATGTTTTGAAATGTCGGCGTGCGCACATGCACTCTGGCTGGATTTCTGGAGTTCTCTTTCCATGAGACGCAGTACACAACTTCTCCGCGCGGAGCCTCGACGCGGCTGACGGCACTTCCAGTGGAGAAGACTACCTTTCTATCTCCACCATGCCACTCGCCGGGCGGCATTTTGGCGAGCGCCTGGCGAAGAATGCCGCAGCTCTCCATAATCTCCAGGGCGCGGACGAGCAGACGCGCGCGCACGTCGCCGGCGGTTTCGACGGGCACGTTGAATTCAAATTCGGAGTAGGCGGCGTAGGGCGCGGCGCGGCGAAGGTCCTGTGCTATCCCGGAGGCTCTTGCGGTTGGACCGACCACACCGCAGGAGATGGCTCTTTCATGAGTCAGAACACCGATGCCGGCACAGCGCGAGCGCGCCGTTGTGCTGGTGGTGAAGATGGGGATCACGGTGCGAACCATTTCGCGTTCCAGTTGCTCGACCATAGCCAACACGGCACGCGGATCGGGGATGTCGCGATTGACCCCTCCGATGCAGTTCATTGAGTAGTTCACGCGATTTCCGGAGATGACCTGGAGCACGTCCATAACTTTCTCACGCAACGCGAAACAGGTCATGAACATGGTCTTGAACCCCATGAGCTTGGCGGCGATGCCGGCCCAGAGCACGTGGGAGTGCAGGCGCTCAAGCTCCGCCATGA
>PLPU01000568.1:0-3967 GCA_003159975.1 Acidobacteriaceae bacterium | reverse complement strand
TTTCGAGCGCTCCAGCCCTGCAAGCCATCCGGCTTCCGCAAATAATCCGCCCGTTTTCAATTGATATTCACCAACAATCCCGTGTTATCTTGGGCCAAGGTCAGGAGGGCCGAGCCGATGCCACCGGCGTTTTTTCGCTGCTTCTTTGCTGCCTCTCTCTGCGCTCCGCTTCTCGCAGCCGCGCAAGCCCCTGCGCCTACCCCGACGCAAACGCCTGCACCTGACCCAGCCGCCACCCTTCACGTCCAGACCAACCTGGTCGTCGTCGATGTAATCGTCACTGACTCCCACCAGAATCCAGTTCACAATCTGACCCAGGNNGTACCATCCATCTCTGCTCAAGCGCGACTCTGGTTCGTTCACCAACGAATTCGATCTCCCGTCAACGGGACCCCTCAACCTGATTCTGCTCGACCATCTCAACACCCCTCAGGTGGACCAGGCGAAGTCGATCGATCAGGTCGCACAATATCTAAAAACCGCTCCGGCAGGCGCGCGCTTCGCCATTCTCACCCTCACCTCGACGCAGATGTACCTGGTGCAGGGATTCACTACAGACCATGAATTGCTGCTGTCGGCGCTTGCGAGCAAGAAGGCTGCGCCCAGCTTTCCGGTTTATTTGACCGGGGCTATGCCTGGCTCGCCGAGCAGTCCACCTGGGATGAAGGTTGCTACCGAGGCAAAGCTTGAGGCGCGCAGGCAGCTTACGTTGGATTCGCTGAACCAGCTTGGACGGTACCTGGGGCAGCTTCCGGGCCGTAAAAACCTGCTCTGGTTCTCCTCATCGTTTCCCATCGTGATTCTCCCCAACGGAGAGGCGCCGGAGAACCTGCGGCCGGCTTACATTGAAGAGTTCCGCGAGACGGTGAACCTGCTTGCGCATAACCAGGTAGCCATCTACCCCATTGATGCCCGCGGGCTGTCCGCGGGGCAGTTGTTTACCAGTAGCAACGCAAACACTTCCGGCGGAGCCCGCGCCAACCCGGTGGTCCCTTCGCAAAACGACACTTTTTATACCAACACCGCTATTCGCGGCGAAAGCATGCAGGAGATTGCCGACGCAACCGGCGGTCAGGCTTTTACAAACACCAATGGCCTGAAGCAGGCGGCCAGCAAAGCCGTTGAAGGCGGCTCCAACTATTACACCCTCGCCTATACGCCCAACAGCGACAAGTGGAAGGGCCAGTATCGCAAGATTCAAATCGAACTCGCCCACAAGGGCCTTACCGTTGCCTACCGCCGCGGCTACTATGCCACCGATCCCAATGCCCCGGTTGAGCAGACAAAAGCGATTACCGATCAGAAGGATGCAAAATCCCCGGCAAAGACCGACACCCCCGAACCCGCTCCCTACAGCGCCATGCAAAGCGCAATGGTGCATGGCGGCCCGGAGCCGACGCAGATTCTCTTCGAGGCCATCGTTCGGCCCAGCATTCCGAGCGAGGAACCCGCGGTATATCCGCGCAACCAGCCGAGCGCAGCCGCCAAGGGCCCCTTTCGCCGCTACGACGTTCACTTGAAAGCCCATCTCGATGACATACATTGCAGCCCAACGCCGCAGGGCCCGCTCTATTGCGCCGTTGAATTCGTGACCTGCGTCTACGACGCCGACGGGCAACTCATCAACACCCAGGTCAACGACATCAAGGAGATGGTGAAGCCGGATTTCTTTGCCTCGGTCCATGGCGCCGGCAATCATCCCGAGTTCCAGTACAAACAGGAGATCAGCGTTCCGGTCAAGGGGGACTACTACCTCCGCGTTGGTGTTCATGACCTTTTAACCAACCACGTCGGCGCCGTGGAATTGCCCGTTTCAGCCGTGAGCAGTCTCCCGCCGCTCACGGCCGCCAGCGGCGCTCCCGCACCCGCTGCGAAGTAGTTCGCGACGCATAAGAACTCGCGCTCGCCGTCACTCAATTCCGTCAAACGAATCAATCACCGCATGTCCGTGCGTATCCGCGACCGGCGCATTCCCATCGCGCGTCACCAGCCGCGTGTCGAGGCCGGCCTCGCGCGCCGGGTCCAGTTCCCGCACCACGTCGGAGAAAAACAGCACCTGCCCGGGCTCAACCCCCATCGCCGCTGCAATCGCCTCGTAGCTCGCGCTGTTCGTCTTCGCCCCGGTGCGCGTGTCAAAGTAAGCCGCAATCCGCCCCGTAAAATCCCCAAAGCTTGAGTAGCGAAACAGCAGCCGCTGCGCATCCACCGATCCCGACGAGTAGATCGCCGTCCGTCCGTGCTGCGCCCACCGCTCCAGCGCCGCTGGCACATCGGCAAACAGCGTCCCCTTCAACTCGCCGGATTCAAACCCCGTCTTCCAGATCCGCCCCTGCAGGCTTTTCAATGCAGTCGATTTCCGGTCGCGGTCCATCAACCAATGCAGATAAGCAACCGCCTGCACTACATGAACGCCGTCAATCCGCGGCGCATCAGCATCTGCAAGGTTCTCCTCAGCCAACAACGCCAGGTCGGCCTGCACCGCGGCGTCGCTGCCATGTTGTTCCAGGAATTCCGCGAACCGCGCCCGCGCGTAAGGAAACAGTTGCTCATACACCAGTGAAATGGGCGCAACCGTACCCTCTACATCCAGCAGATAGAGGCTCGCTGTCATGCGCTGATTGTCGTGGTGACGCGCGGCCCAAAATACGCGGGCCCGAAGCAAAGCGGCTGGTGCGCCTGGTCCACGCCTGACTCTGTGTAGTGCGGAGCCCACCCGGTCGTGTCCTGAAACCACCGTATCGCCCGAATCCGCTTGTCCGCGCAGAGCGTGAACCAATGCGTTGTTCCGCGCGGCACCCGTAGCAGATCGCCCGGATGCACCTCCACCGAAACTACCTTGCCCGCCAAATGCAAAAAGAAAATTCCGCGCCCCGCCAGAATGAACCGCACCTCGTCCTCCGAGTGCGTATGTTCCTTGTCAAACCGCGCCAGCATCGCATCCAGCCCCGGCGTCTCCTGATTCACATCGATGACGTCCGCGGTTCGATAGCCCCCAAGCCGCTTCATCGCGTCAATCTGATCTGCATAAGCCGCGAGCACCGCCTCGGCCGGCGCATCCGTTTCTACCCGCGACAAGTCCCACCGCTCATAGTCGATGCCCAGTTCGCCCAGCGCCGCGCGCACCTCGGCCTCGTTCTCCATCACGTTCTCATCCGGCGGAAATCGAAGGACTGCCATGCAACACACTCCTGATCAATGAGCCTTTGAAGAAATCTCGACTGCGCGAAATCAAATCTGACTGCCCAACACGCGCCGCGCTTCCACCTCAAACAAAAACTCCAGCGCCTCCAAATGCCTGCGCGCCTCGGCCACCGATTCGCCCCAGGTATAAAGCCCATGCCGGCTCAACAAAACCCCGTGCGCATCGGGAAACTCCGCAAGCGCCGTCTCAAACTCCGCGCAAAGCTCATCATAATCCTGCGAGTTTTTCAGAATCGGCACCTGTTCCCTATGCGTATGCGTCGACGCGCCGGAGAGCCCCTTCAGCAGCTCATAGCCCTCAATCGTCACCACTCCCTCAGCCTCATAGTGACCCGACAGCAGCGTATTCCAAACCGTGTGCACATGCAGAATTGCCCCGACCGCCACCCGCGCTTTATACAACACCAGGTGCAGCCCGGTCTCGGCCGACGGCTTGCCCGTCCCCGCCAGCACTTGACCCTCGCCGTCAATCTCCAGCAGTCCGTCCAGAGTCAGCGTTCCCTTATCCAACCCGCTCGCAGTAATAAGGATGCGCCCGCCCTCGCGTACGCTGAAATTCCCGCTCGTCGCCGGAACCCAGCCCTGCGTGTAGCACCACCGCGCCGTAACGCACAGGCGTTCGCCGGCATTCTTCAGATCATCCGTATCGGGGACCATACTGAAAGGCAGTGTATCAATCCTCCGATCCCAGTTCCCATTCCTCACATCGCCGTCACCCTGAGCGCGCAAAAACGGATTGTCGCCTGTGCCCCATGTATGACAGCCT
>PLPU01000613.1:1832-3177 GCA_003159975.1 Acidobacteriaceae bacterium | reverse complement strand
ATGTATCCCAACGAAATCACACTCTATTGGAGTGTGCTGATCGTTTTGTATCCCTATATCACGGGGCTGGTGGCGGGCGCGTTCATTCTGGCATCGCTGGAGCGCGTCTTCCGCGTTGAGGCGGTCAAGCCCACCTACCGGCTTGCGCTGCTGACGGCTTTGGCCTTCCTGCTGGTTGCGCCCCTGCCGCTGGTCTTGCACCTGGGCCACCCGTTCCGCTCGCCGGAGATGTACTTCACCCCGCACAGCACCTCTGCGATGGCCATGTTCGGCTATGTGTATATGTGGTACCTGATGGCGGTGCTGGTCTTCGAGATATGGCTCGACTANNCGCGAGATCGTGCTGCTTTCGCAGTCGAGCACGGGCCTGCTGCGATTGATCTACAAGGTAATGACGCTCGGCTCGACCAACATCAGCGAGCGCTCGCTGGCCATCGACGAACGGGTGGGCTGGATCGTCACTTTGATCGGCATTCCCTCCGCCTTCCTGCTGCACGGCTACGTAGGCTTCATCTTCGGCTCCATCAAGGCCAATCCCTGGTGGTCGTCGCCGCTGATGCCGGTGGTCTTCATCTTCTCGGCGATGGTGTCGGGAATTGCCGGGGTCATGCTGCTCTACATGGCGCTGACCAAGCTGCGCAAACAGAAGATCGATATGCGCTGCGTCGACGCCATTGCGATGTACATGTTCTATATCTACATCATCGACTTCAGCCTGGAGATGCTCGACCTGGTGCACCGCATCTACGAGGCCAACGAATCGTTCAACAGCCTGAATTTCATGGTCCACACCAAGCTCTACTTCTCCCAGATCGTCCTCCAGATTTGCCTGGGAACGCTGGTGCCGCTGGTTCTGCTCTTCCTCACGCAGGTGGTGAAGCTGCCTGAGATCGCCCGCAAGTACATGTACGTCATCTCCGGAAGTCTGGCCCTGATCGGCGTTCTTGCCATGCGCTGGAATGTGGTGATCGGCGGACAGTTGTTCTCAAAGAGTTTTCTCGGCTACACCACCTACAAGATGGCCCTGGCGACCAAGGAAGGATTGTTTGTGGCGATTGCGCTGACCCTCCTGCCGCTGCTCTTCCTGTGGGTGCTGGTGAAGCTGCTGCCTCCGTGGCCTGAGAAGACCGCGCCCGAAGCGGCAGGGGATTGATGCGCTTGAGGTTTCTCCAACAGAAATGCCTTCTATCGGGTGGAATGCATGAACGATCTTCCCGACACACTAAATCGGCTTGCCGCACATCTTGAAACGCTCGAGCTGCGCGTCTATGCCCTGGAGCACCCTGCCGAAGTGCCCAGGCCTGCGCTCAAGTTGGAGACGGCTCCAGCGCAGACAATGCATCCC
>PLPU01000613.1:0-1810 GCA_003159975.1 Acidobacteriaceae bacterium | reverse complement strand
GTGCGAGTTCCGGTCGGCGCATGGTGGTCGAGCATTATCTATGCGTCGACCTCCGCTCTCATTCTGACTCCCATGCTGTGGGAGCTTACTCTGCGCTTCAAGGTATTGCCGGCCGCCGGCGCCGCTGCCTTGCTGGCAGCCTTTGTGTGTGTGGCCTATGCGCTGGCATGGAAGCGCAACATCGCCGCGGTCCTATGGGTCTACAACATCGGCGCAGTCCTGGTTGCCCTGGCCCTCCTGGTTGCGACGCGTGAAATGATTCCCTTCATCGCTACGCTTCTGCTGATGATTCTCCTCTGTGAGTACGCTGAGGTGCGTCATCACAGGCTGGGCGTCAGGCCTCTCGTGGCCGTGGCTGCCGATATCGCCTTATGGGCTCTGTTTTTCATTTACTCAAGCCCTCAAAGCGAGCGCCCCGATTACCCATTTGTAAGCACCGCCGCATTGCTGGCGCCCGCGATTGCGCTGTTTCTGATCGTCGCTGCGTCGGCAGCGATCAGGACGGCCGTGCTTCGAGAGACAATCACCATCTTCGAAATCATCCAGACGGTCATTGCGTTTCTGTTAGTCGCTGCCAGTTTGGTCGCATTCGTGCCAAGCGATGGCGCAGTCATCCTTGGCGCCTCCTGCCTGGTATTGTCCGCTTCAACCTACGCGCTCGTCTTTGCGCTCTTCGCACGCTCCCCGGAGCCGCGCAACTTCAGGGTGTTCGCCACCTGGAGCCCCGCCCTCTTTCTTTTCGGAAGCATCCTGTGCATCCCCTCGCCGTGGTTGGCGCCTTTCCTGGGTGTGAGTGCGCTTGTCGCCACCGCTCTCGGCGTTCGATTCAACCGCCTGTCTCTTGCACTCCATGGAACGATCTACCTACTCGCGGCCGCGGTCGCTTCGGGGCTCCCGGCTTTCGTCTTCCAGGCGCTTGCCGGAGCGTTGCCCGCAGCGCCGCCCTGGGCCGTCGCTCAAGTAGCCGCTTGTGCCGTTCTTTGCTATGCGGTACGCAGAACATGCACGTCGGAAGCCTGGAAGCAACAGCTTCTCCAGTTCGTCTTTGCCTCGGTGGCCATCGGCGCCATTGCCGCGCTCCTTGTCGAAGGCCTGGTGCGACTGATCGCATTCGGAGTGAGTCCGCAAGCCCATCATCTCGCGCTCATCCGCACCTTCGCCATCTGCGCGATTGTTCTCGCGCTGGCCTTCAGCGGCGCGCGCTGGCGCCGAATGGAGCTAACGCGAATCGGCTACTTCGCATTGGCTTTGGTCGCGGCCAAGCTGATTTTTGAAGACCTGAGCCACGGCCACCTGGCGTTCATTGCCGCGTCTATCTTCCTCTTCGCCGTAACGTTGATCGCGGTACCCCGCGTCGCGCGCACAATGAAGTCAAATTGAACCCTGGCCGCTTCAAATCGGGATATCGCTGCATTATTTTCCCGGCGTATGATTGAGCTGAAAAGAAAGCCATTCATCTTCCCGGGGTTCTTATGGTTCGGCAGAGAATTTCACTCGTGTGCTTGTTTTTGGGAATAACGCTTCAGGCTGCAATTGCTGCCGCTCCGGCGCATGCATTCGATTCCAACCACAGTTGCGATCCTCGCGCGTATGGCGCGAAAGGGGACGGGGTTTCAAAAGATACCGCGGCGATTCAGGCGGCGATCGATTCGTGCGCAAAGCAAGGCGGCACCGTTCGGCTTGTCCCTGGCACGTATCTGAGCGCCCCAGTCGTGCTGAAGAGCAACATCACCCTCCAACTAGACAAGGGAGCCACGCTGCTTGGTTCCCCGGATCATGCGGACTATCCGCCCAAAACCGAGTTTCGTGA
>PLPU01000295.1:193-3752 GCA_003159975.1 Acidobacteriaceae bacterium | reverse complement strand
GCGGAAGTTAGCCCCGAGAGCAGCGAGGAGAGCGCACTGGAACTGCCCGCGCCGGTCAATCCAGGAATGTTGGGAAGGGTTGGCGAGAGGCTTGAGAACGACGAGGTCTGGATGGGATATTTTATGCCGGAGCGCACTGTGCCCGCCTCTCCGTCGCCAAGGCGCAACTGCAACTGGTCGAGTTGGCGTGAGTCAGAAGAGTTGAGGTCGATGTTGGCGGTAAACCCGCCGGGTGAGAGCGCGGATTGCGTGATGCCGCCGCCGAAAAGAGCAACGCCGTTGGAGAAGAGGGAACTGGAGACCTGGCCGGAGGCGAGCAGGATGCCGAGGATTGCAAGCGTGTCGCCGGGAGAGGCAAGGCCCGAAGAGATGATCTGCTGGACCAGGGCCTGATTCGAGTTGAGGATGGACTGCTCCTCGGCGTAGACGTTATAGGCGGATACGGTCTGCGGCGGGATGANNTCGAGCAGGTCGCGCATGGTGACATTGAAAGCGTTGACAGTGTCCTCAGAGGCGCGGATGGTGATGGTTTGGGTGGTGTGCTCCAATGTCGCGCTCTGTATCTCAAACACGTTTTTGGCGAGATTGGCCACTTCATCCATGTCGGCCGTGTTGAGGCCTGGAAGGTAGAGGGTCTCCATCACCTGGCGGGTGAAGCGCTTGCGGATATCGGGAGTGTCGTTGGCCACGACTACGCGATGAGCGTCGATGGGAACGTAGAAGGTTCTGGTGAGCAGGGTCAGGGCTCGCGTGGCCTGTTCGAAGGTGGCGTCGTCAATGTCGAGCCGGATAGTGCTGTTACGAACGCTTTCGTCGAAGGTGCAATTGAGCTTGTAGGCGTTGAAGACCTGCTCGATGGTGGAGCGCAGGGGCACGTGGAGGTGGAAGCTGTGCAGGCCGGCCTCGGGGGCAAGAGGAATGGCTTCGCCGACGGTGTCGGCACCCTGCTGGTAGAGCGGCGTTGACTGGCCGCGGATGGCGTCGTCGGCAAGCTCGTGAATGTGTTCGGTGACCTCGATGTTTCTGGGGTCGAGCGAGAGAGCGCGGGCCAGAGCGGCGCGTTCGGCGGCCGCATCGCCGCGAATCCTGTCTTTGGCGGCGGATTGAATGAGCGCGGTGACGGCGTGACTGCGGGCAAGTTCGGCGGCGAGCTTGTAGTCGTTGTTGGTGGGGTCGAGGGCGGCGGCTTGCTTATAGGCGTCCATCGCCGGTTCGAATTGCTCTTTTTCGAAGAGCTTGCTGGCGTCAAGGAAGAGTTTGGCGGCGCGGCGGCGTTCGGTGCGGGTGGGTTGTTTGGCGTCTTTGGCGGCGGCGGGTGGGGTGGTCGCGGGGTTGGTTTTGGCAGGTTCAGGTGGGGCGGCCTGGGCGGGGACGGATTGAGTGGGAGCGGGCGGAGTGGTTTGCGTTTGGGCGACGCAGGCGGAAGATGTGAGGAGGAATGCTGCAACTATTGCGCAGAGATGGTGCGAAAAACCCGATTCCGATGGTTGGCATCTGTGGTTTCCCACCCATCGAGCAAAAAACGCTCGATGGATGGGGCCCCCGAACGTTTTGTATTGAAGCGGATTCACTGGGCGTTCCGTGAGTGGGCGAGGAGGTCGGCCAGCGACGAGGCGCAGACTTCGGGCTGATACTTGAGCAATTCGTCGAAGGAGTATCTGCCCGTGGCTACGGCGATGACGGAGAGGAAATTGGCGCGGGCAGCTTCGATGTCGCGCGGGGTGTCGCCGACTACGCAGATGTTGGCGCCGCGTCCGGCGAGTTCGCGGGCTTTGTGCGCGGCCTGGGCGATGAGTTCCGAGCGGATGGGGAAATGGTCGCTGAAACCGCCGAAGCGGAACCACTCGCGCAGTCCGGCCTGTTCGACTTTGATCCAGCCGATCATTTCGAGGTTGCCGGTGGCGACGCCGAGCAGGGCTCCGCGGCGGGCGAGGTGATCGAGGGTCTGTTCGACGCCGGGCATGCGGACGAGGTCCATCTCATGGCGGCGTTCGGCGACGGTGTTGCGCATGGCTTCAAGGATGGCTTCGGTGCGTGATTCGAGAACATCAGCGGGGACGCCGGCCTGGCGGCAGGCTTCGCGGAGGATGGCCGTGTCGGTGCTGCCATGGAGCAGGATGCCGGCGAGCGTGACTTCAAAGCCGGTGACGCGGTGGACGCTGGAGGTGAACGAGTCGACGTGGACGCGGTCGCGGCTGCGCAGCAGGGTGCCGTCGATGTCAAAGAGATAGGCGTCCTGCGCGTCCCATACGAAATCCTGCTCAATGGCAATGCGCGCTTCGGAGGTAGGTTCAAAAGTCAGCATGTTTTGGGTAAGACGGTCAGCCTTGGCGGAAAGTCTGGCGCACCGCGCTGAATACAGGACGTTCGCTGCGGGGCGGACGCTTGAGGCCGGCGCGGACTTCGGCCAGATCGAGGTCAAGTTCGGCCATGGCGCGGCTCAGCGTGTTGCGATGGATGCCCAACTCTTCAGCAGCCTTGCACTGGTTTCCCCGGTGTGCCACCAAGACTTCGCGAAGATACTGCCTTTTGAAATCGCGCACGGCATCTTCATAGCGAATGCCGCTGGAGTGCATTTGCGACACCAGGATGTCCAGTTCTCTTCTCACGTTCACCTCTTGCAATTCTATTAGCTTACCCTGTTCCGGGATGATCTTTAAGCCACGATCTTTGTTGCTGTTTACGATGGAGCGGGTTTGGGATTGATCAACTCATGCGAATCGTGTTCCAGAATTTTTAAGCCATCGCGCACGCGATGCGCCAACTCCGCCGGGCTCATGTGGGTGCTGAGATGACAGGCTCCGAAGAACAATTTGGGCAGGCGCGCATTCTCTAGCCATTGAGTATCCGGGAAAAAAGCAGCGAGTGCGAGGATTCCTAACGTTACCAGAATTACGCCCTGAAAGAATCCAAAAACCGCGCCGGCGAGGGAATCGAGGCATCCCAATCCAATTAGACGAAAGGCTTTTGCCAGGATTGCGCCGAGGATGGCAAAAAGGGCCATGACGAGGAGGGCGATGAGCAGAAATCCGATGACGTCCGCCACGGGCTTGATGCGGACGATGGGTTGGAAAATTGCCGAGACGCGGCCGTAGTTCCAGGAAGCGGCTGCCAGGCCGACAAGCAGGCCGGCGAGTCCGAAGGCGGAGCGGAAGAATCCCTGGGACAACCCACCAATGATGGATGATGCCATGATGATCACGATGACCCAATCGATCCACACCATGATGCGCTCCGACTTCCGTTTAGAGGTTGAGATCCCGCCCGGTCAAGCGGCGAAAAGCTTCGAGATACTTGGCCTGCGTGCGTTCCACCACGTCGTCAGGGAGAGCGGGCGCAGGCGCCTGCTTGTTCCAGTGGATTGATTCAAGATAGTCGCGCACGAACTGTTTGTCGAACGAAGGCTGCGGGCCACCGGGGTTCCATGCCGCACCTTCCCAGAAACGCGAGGAATCGGGCGTGAGGACCTCATCGGCCAGGATAATCCCATCTTCGGTTTTGCCGAACTCAAATTTTGTGTCGGCGAGGATGAGGCCGCGGGACTCGGCGTGCGCGGCAG
>PLPU01000295.1:0-128 GCA_003159975.1 Acidobacteriaceae bacterium | reverse complement strand
AGGCCGCCGGGAAGCGGGATGCCACAAACGGAGCTGGTGGCCTGGTACTCCTTCCAGCCTGAGCCGGCCAGGTAACCGCGGGCTACGCACTCGACAGGGAACATGGCTGCGCGCTCGACGAGCATGGA
>PLPU01000056.1:0-2919 GCA_003159975.1 Acidobacteriaceae bacterium | reverse complement strand
AGCGTCTCCGCGAGCAATCGTTTCGATTAGATGATAGTTGGCTGCGTATTGACGCTTCATGTACGGCGGGTCGAGATAGCATAGGTCCGCTGCCAGGCCTTTGGAAACGAGTTCAGCCGGACCTTGCATGATTACGTGGTCACACGAGAAGCCCCAAACGAACTCAGTGGGCAATAAGGTTAACCTAGAAAGCGATCCATTGCACCACTTTGATCGGAAGTGACCGTACGTACCGGCGATGTTGGCAACGCGATTCGTTGCCAGTACCAGATCGTGCCTGAGCAGGTCGTGCTCCACTTGCGTCACCGCACCGTCATTTCTCCAGGCGTTCAGCTGACCGTTGATCGCATCTATTATCCCGGCATTTTCGTCAGACAAATACATCCGCGGCTCACAGCCGGCTGCCGGCTGGCCCGCCGGGCTGTACTCCCGAACCATCAGACCTTGAATCGGCTTAAGGGCCTGGAGCTTGTCAAGAACTCCAAAATACGAACCACCAAGCTTTGCAAAGGGGGGCGGCGAATCGAGTGTAAGACGGACTCGCGCATGCTGAACCGCAAAGGTCATTAGGTCTGAAGCTATTACGCCGAACCCAGACGCACGAAGAGCAGCCGACACGCTCGCGGTGCCACACATCAGATCGGCGACGACTTGCCCAGGCTGAACAAGCGAAGTGATGGTGGACATGAGTTGGCGAAGAAATCGAGTTTTGTTCCCAATATACCTGTATGACACTTACTTACACCCTGACCGCGCGGAGTTGAGATACGTCGGCCCTCATTGTTGTGATGGATTGCAAAGACTGCGCTTCGTCTAGAACGTTCAATACCCACGCGCATGCTTTGCTGTCGAGGTCATAGAGGCCGGCAACGAGCGCATCGACACGCAGGTCAGTTGACGAGTCCGCAGGTTTATTCCGACGGCGTTCCACGACAGCATTGGCGATCGCTCTTGCCTGTCTCCACTGCCGTCCCCCCTCAGATACAAGAGGAACGGGAAGCTCCGCGATTGTCTTTTGCGTGACGTACGGGTGGGACCGCCATTCACTTTCTCCCGTCCTTTTCAAGTGGTAGGCCAACATAACCCTTGAGCAAAGAACACCAAGGACATAATCCAAAAAGAACGACGGCGTGCTATTCGGCTTAGCTCGGTAATGAAACACAACCTGATTAGTGAAAGCGCCTGTCTCGTCTATAGCAGCCTTTATTCCCACACCGGTCTTACGGACCAGAAGTTTGCTGCCCTCAAACGACGAAGGATTCTTATAGTTAATCCCCGGAACCTTATCCTCGATGATTCGAGAAGAGTCACAGGAGTACCTGTCGACGTCCTCGCCAACGATCAAACGTCTCCAGCCCGATGGAACTGCCTTGCTAAGTCTTATGATCCTGTTCCGTATTCCCTCTGACAGTTCAAACTTCAACCCGCAGTTCTGGCATGTCAACCTTGCCTCGTCGCGCGGCACTGGGCGTGCTGTGTTGCACTTTGGGCAAAGTATCACCGAGCCGGTTTTCGACAGTTCGACTCCACGGCCCGAAATGAGCCACGACGCCCAGTCACTTCTCTGCCTGCTGATCTTTTGGAACACAAACTGATCTTGGAGACTGACGTCGATGCTGAAACGCCGTTCCGGGTCCGATTGGAAGTGCTTCTGCGGGATGAGATGCCCCTCTCGCGCTTTCGCATCTTGAAGCGAAAGGCGGTTAGAGAATACCTGATCGCGGAGTTCCTTCCGCAATCTGAAACACTCAACGGAACGCGCGAGCCGCGGCTGCATCTTCTCGCACACTACAACCGCGGTTCCTCGATATACCTGATCAAAGAATCCCTCTCCCAGTCGTGCGATCAAATGGAGTTGTGTGCGTTCCAGTAGTAAGGTCCGCAACGCTTTATGCTCGGGAAGGAAGAGGGAGTCGGGGATTATGAATGCCAAAATTGCATGTTTTGGCGTCACTCTTAAGCACAACTCAATGAATAGCTCGTATGAATCAAATTGACCTTGCGCAAGGTAATAACCGGCTCTGCGTAGATCGGCTGCAGACTGAGTCATAGAGGCGCCCCAAGGCGGATTGGAGATCACACCGGCAACAGTATCTTGTCCGACTAGGTCCTTCCATCCGGTCTCAACATCAGAAGCGTTCCCGCCCGGTTGAAGCGCATCGACGATTTTAAGAAATGATCCAGGGGGAAGGGTCTTCTGGGCCTTCTTGATTGCACGCGCGTCGATATCTACGCCCGCAATTCTGATGGAAGACCGAGCTCCCCTCTTCAGTACGCTCCTCAGGAGGGCCCCATCTCCGCAAGCCGGATCGATCACCAACAGGGACTTTTTCCGAGGCAGGTGGGAAAGAAGCTCGGAAGCGACCCAGTCCGCCAACAATTCGGGGGTGTACACTGCTCCAAGATTCTTCTCAATCACTGCTTGTCCGCCTCTTCTTTGATCAAATTCAAGCATCGCGCCAGGCGAAGGTCAAGCGAAACGTGGAGAATCTCATTCACTCAGTGCTATACCGGTCACGTCCCGATTTGGAGCTATCCCCCGGTTGCTGGATAGCCTACGCTCCCGGGCGCGTTGGAAATCCTATTCTTAGCTGGCCTGCTGCGGCACGGTCGAAAAGCAAATCGAGAGCTTGACGAACCAATTCCGAGCGCGAAACTCTCGTCTTTTCAGCAAGTTCGTCCAAGTGTTCCTTGTGGTCGTCGGACACCCAAACATTCAGCGGTCTGCCTCGGCGGCTCGGGGATACACTGCGGGCTTCGAGTCTCTCTTCCATGTCAATAATTGTGTATACACTTAAATACAGACTCGGTCAATACTGGTGTCAGCACTTTGGTGGGCGACCGCCCCAATCGGAAAGGTAATTCCCCTCTCCGGAAGGTGACCGCCGTTCACCGTGGCATGTCGCGGTGGAGGGCTTT
>PLPU01000252.1:0-6019 GCA_003159975.1 Acidobacteriaceae bacterium | reverse complement strand
GTCCGCTTGAACCCGCAGTAATGACACTCCAACCGCTGCCCCCGCCGCGCCACTGCCTCATCTTCACTGGCTTCGGCGGCCGCCGGCTTGTGATGCGTCAACGAAATCGCGCAGTTCTCGCACTCCAGCTTCGCCCCGCACGCCCTGCAAATCACCACAAACGAGTAGCCCCGCCGGTTCAGCAGAATCAGCGCCTGCTCTCCGCGTTCCAACGCCTGCTTCGTCTGCTCCACTAGCGCCCGCGAGAAAAGCTGTTCCTTCCCCGTCTGCTGAAACTCCTGCCGCATGTCGATCAGCTCCACCTCCGGCAGCGGCCTGTTCATCACCCGTTCCCGCATGTCAATCCGCGTATACTTCCCGGCAGCCGAGTTCTGCCAACTCTCCAGCGACGGCGTCGCCGACCCCAGCACCACCACCGCGCCCTCCAGCTTGGACCGCATCACCGCCACATCGCGTGCGTTATACCGCGGCGTCTCCTCCTGCTTGTAACTCTGATCGTGCTCCTCATCCACCAGGATCAGCCCCAGCCGCGGCGCAGGCGCAAAAATTGCCGACCGCGTCCCCACCACAATCGCCGCCTCCCCGCGCCTGATCCGCCGCCACTGCTCGCTGCGTTCCTCCGGCGTCAGCGCCGAGTGCAGCAGCGCCACCCGCTGCCCAAACGCCTGGTCCAGCAGCCCCACCGTCTGCGGCGTCAGCCCAATCTCCGGCACCAGCAAAATCGACGACAACCCCTGCTCCAGCGCCCTCCGCATCGCCGCCAGGTACACCGCCGTTTTTCCCGAACCCGTCACCCCATGCAGCAAAAACGTCTTGAATCCCCCCAGCGCCGTCGCCACGCTGGCCAGCGCTTCCATCTGCGTCTCGTTCAGCTTGAACGGCACCGTCGCCGGCTCAATGCCCCCCATGCGAAACACCTGCGCCCGCTCCTCAATCCGCACCAGCCCCCGCCGCACCAGCGTCTGCAGCGTTGAACTCGGCAGCTCCTTGTTCCTCAGCTCCGCCAGCGGCAACTCGCCCCCGCAAGCCGCCAGCTCCGCCAAAATCGCCTGCTGCTTCTCCGTCAGATTCGGCAGCCGCGCCTCGGGCGTCAGCACCGCGAACCGCTCCATCCGCCGCGCATCCCGTTCCGTCGCCGCCGTCTCCCGAGCAATCCATTTCTTGCGCACCATCCCCGCCAGCGCCTGCAGCGTAGCCGCCGTAGCTGTCCGCAGCGTTGAAACCTTCACCGCCTCCCCATTCGCCAGCCGCGAAAGCACCCGCCGCTCCGTATCCATCTCTTCGCCGGAAATCTTCTTTCGCCCCTCTGCCTCCGCCCTCAATGCGGAGGGAGGCAGCGGTTTCAACCCCCGCATAAAGTCGTCCAAATCACCGCGGGCTTCAGCCCCGGCATCAAGACCGGCGGACAAATCGCGAGCTTTAGCCCCTGACGTACGAGACCGTCTCGGCTGAAAATCCCCGTCCAGGCTCCCCGCAAGCACATCCCGTCCCAAATCCGTAATCCGGTAATAAACCGTCCTCCGCACCTCCGCCGCCAGTGGCAGCATCCCCCGCAGCACCTCGCCCAGCGGCGCCAGGTAGTACCCCGCCATCCACTCCGCCAGCGCAAGCAGGTTCTCGCTCAGCAGCGGCTCCTCATCCAGCACCGCCTCCAGAAACCGCGCCTCAAAATCCGTGGGCGCGGCATCGCTCACTCCAGTCACCACCCCAATCAGCTTCTCGTTCCTGAACGGCACAATCACCCGCGCCCCGCGCACCGGCAACTGTCCCTCCCGCACCGCATAGGTAAACGTGCGGTCCAGCGGCACAGGCAGCGCGACTTCGCAATAAGCAGCCATAAGGGCAACCGTGAGGAATCTCTGCGTGGGTCGATGTTTTGAAAGGGCACGCCTTTAGCCGTGCCGAAAACTTAAGGTTAGGCCGGGCTTCAGCCCCTGAGGGAAGATTAACGCGGTCCCCTGACTTGTTCAGAGCTCTCCTAAGTGTAGGGGATTCAGGTGTGGATTATGTACACTCATCCCATCGACTAAACTGGCCAACGCCGTCAAAACGAGCGACAATCCGTAGCAACCGAACGTAAAGAAAATGGATAATCCCGCCACGCCCATCACCGCCGAACAGATCGCCAAACTTGCCGATAAAGGCCAGGACATCTCTCGATTCTTCACCGGCTCGGGCCGCATGACGCAACCGAGATAACCCTCCCGCAAAGCCCCACCCACTCCGCTCCACACAATCCCGCCCCCGCGCAGTACAATTCATTGCTGATGGCTACCAAGACCGCAACACCCGCCTCTGCCGTTTCGTTCAACCCCAACTACAAGCCCATTCTCCCCATCACCATGGCCATCGACATCGGCGGCTCCGGCCTCAAAGCCATCCTCCTCGACGCCAAAGGCAAACCCGTCAGCGAACGCCAGCGCGTCCTCACTCCAGCCATCCCGACGCCAGACGCCGTGCTCAAAGGCCTCGATGAACTGCGCAAGCTCATGCCCGCCTTCGATCGCGTTTCCGTCGGCTTCCCTGGCGTTGTCAAGTTTGGCTGCACCTACCTCGCCTTCAACCTCCATCCCCTCTGGGCCAAGGGTTTCCCCCTCCAGGCCGAACTCGAAAAGCGCTGGAAGAAGCCCACCCGCGTGGGCAATGACGCCGATGTCGCCGGCTACGGCGCCATCAAGGGCCACGGCGTTGAACTCGTCCTCACCCTCGGCACAGGCCTCGGCGCGGCCCTCTTCACCAGCGGTCACCTCTGCCCCGGCCTCGAGCTCGGCCACCACATCTGGCGCAAAAAAGGCATGACCTACGAGGACTACATCGGCCGCCGCGGCCTCGACAAATTCGGCAAGAAGGTCTGGAACAAGCTCCTCCTCGAAGCCATCCAGTCCACCGAGGCCCTCTTCAATTGGGACCACCTCTACCTCGGCGGCGGCAACACCAAGAAGATCGATTTCGTCCCGCCCAAAAACGTAGAAATCGTCTCCAACGAAACCGGCCTTCTAGGCGGCGTAGCCCTCTGGCGCGACCAAGCCTGATCGAGCCGGCTGTCGAAACTAACAACGCACTCAACTTGACATTTATTCGTTTATAAACGAGAATCTAAATGTACGAGATTCGCCATTACCTGACGCGCAACCAGAAAGACGTCTACATGGAGTGGCGTCGCAAGATTCGCGACACAAAGGCGGGAATCTCGGTCGACCGAAGAGTCAACCGAATTGAACTCGGCAACTTTGGTGATCACAAGCCCTGCCGCGATGGTGTTTGGGAGCTTCGGATCGACGTCGGCCCGGGCTATCGGGTCTATTACGCAATCTCTGGCGCCGAAATAGTCCTGCTTCTCTGCGGCGGTGATAAGAGAACCCAGGACGCGGACATCGATCGCGCATGCGAAAACTGGCTGGACTGGCAAAGGAGGATCGAGAAATGAGAGACAGAACCCACGACGAAGCGATGGCGGAACTGCTCAAGGAAGACCCCGCCTACGCCCTTGAATTGCTCAACGGCATCCTCGAAGACGGAGAACAAGGCGAACTCCTCATCGCCCTGCGCCAGATGACCAAAGCCTTTGGCGGCGTTCAGGACGTAGCCGCAAAAGCCAACCTCAACCCAACCCAGCTCTATCGCACCCTTTCCGCACAAGGAAATCCAGAACTACGCAGCCTCTCCGCAATCCTCAAAGCGATGGGCCTCCGCCTCGCCGTCGAGCGCGTCCACGCCGCTTGAATTGGGTGCCCGATCCTTTCGCGTTTTTCCCGCGCAAGGGTGGGAAACAGTCCGCAAACACCCGCTGTTCTGTGTCAGGGCATGGCTTCAGAGCCTGCCCTGAGCGAAGTCGGAGGGTGCCGAAGAAGCCCCCAAAACGACACGGGCTTCAGCCCCTGCCGTCCCGCACCGAGCGCTCCTGCCGCCTCGATCCTGCTCACTGACGAATCACCGGCGCCTCGCCCACCACACATCCAGAACGCAGAAAATCTCACCGCATTCAGCCTCGAAATCAACATTGGGCTGTCGCCAGTTGAGACCCGGATCAGATGATATGCCAATCTCTTGCAAAGACCCCGCGACCTCTGCCGGGGCTCGGCGGAGGTGTCCTCGTTATGCTATAGCTGCAGTAAATCGTTGGCGACACGCTTTTGGAGAGATGGAGAGAGATTCGCCCGCCTGGCGAATTGGGACCAACTGTCAATGGCGCTACGAACATCGGATAGGACGTTCTCGGGCCTTCTTACGCTGAAACGACTAGCAACCTCTAGAAGATCCGCCTTGGAGATGTCTTTGAACTTTTGGTTGACACTCATCAAATGCTGATAGGTCCACTCACCCATTGGGTTGTAGGCGTGTGTCACATCGTAGGCTGGTGAAAGATTCCACGGTTGTTCCTGTCGAAGAATGAAGCCAAAGTTCTTGGTGTGATCGTCACAATTGCGCCCCATTACATTGAATGCCATGCGACGGAAAATTTGGCTCAACGCATCGTCGTCGAGGCCGAGCTCGCTAGCCGTCATGAAGAGTTGCGAGTAGTCGTGTGTGCCGCGTTGCCGAAAGTCAAGATGATTGATTGCACACAGCGTCTGGATGTGGTGTTTCAGAGTCTTCCCACCAATCACTTCACGATCAAATCGCTTGGTCATGAAGTGAGCGCGTCCATTTTCCTCGAGCAAGCGCGAATCCGACATCCGGATGCCTGCGGCCGTTGCCATCAAATAGTATGCAAATTCAATTCGACCGTAGCCTTCGCCGGTTCCGAGTTCCTCATCTTTGCCTACTCCATCGAATTTCAGCAGCCAATGCTCAAATCCTGGGGCGGCATCGAATTGTCCGCTCCGCACTTCGTCCGTTGCCGGATTCCACGCGATAACTGCCTTCGCTCGGGCGCCGCCGGCGGAGGTCCCGACCTTGATGATGTTGGCGAGGGCGGCTTTGGCTTCATGGTCAACTGAGAAGGTTCCCTGGACAAGGCTCCTGGCTTCTTCAACGAGCTCTTTCATTTCGACGGGAGCCGAGCTTTCTTTGTGAGCTCCTCTCGCAGGTCGAAACTCTAGCGCGCCCATTCCTCGTTTTCCCATATATGCGAGTCGGTCAAGAACAGTCACGGAACTCTTCACGATGCCTCGTTGGGCCATCCATGCGTCAATGAGAGCGTTTCCGAAGTCATCTGGTAGTGCGTCAGCCAAAAGAGCGGGGAGACGGAAATATGTGGCTTCCGGAAGCGTCGGAAAAACGTAGACCGACCGGGACTCCTTCAAAGACATATGAAGGGGAGATAGTTCGACCCCCGTTCTCTTCCAGGTAGGATCGTATTCGAACGCGTAATAGTCGAGACTGGGGTCAAGAGCGACAGCCCCCGCGAAACGGCCCCAAACCCACACTTCAATAACCGATACGTCTTTCATCCTTTGTTTGCCTCAATGCTTGAACGACGCACACGCCGACGGGCGGTTTCCGAATGGCGCAAAAGCGCCAGCGGGCTGACAGAGGATTTAGGCGCAAGCAAACGCAAGCCATCGAGAGAATCGAGAGCTTTCAAGACGCGAACCAGCGTTTCGATGCTCGATCCGCGACCAGCCTCGAGATTTCTCAATGCTTTCTCGGAGATTCCGGCCTTTTCGGCAGTCGTGATTTGATCCAGGTTCTTCGCGATACGCAGTTCTTGGAGCTGCTTTCCCAATGCAGCCTGCAGTTCGTCCGGAGACATAAATGTCATGTCGGCCATATCGGTAGAATAGTACCGCTTATGTGAGAATGTCAACGTAACAGGTATCATAGTGCCGTTTAAGTCAATTTTGCATAAGCGGTACAATCGTGCTGTTTATGAGGATAATAAGGCATAACAGGCATCATTGTACCGAGAATACGGACATCATCCTATTTCATCTTGGTAGTTGGCAGGTATATATACCTGCCAACTACCATTCATCTGATTCTTCGTTTGCTGCCTTCGCTGCTACGTATATATATCTAGCCATAGCTGTCCGGTTCAATTTAGGTTTTCTTCCCGCAAGTCCATTCCTAAGTTAGT
>PLPU01000128.1:0-4361 GCA_003159975.1 Acidobacteriaceae bacterium | reverse complement strand
CGCATGAAGGCGACTGAAACAGCACTACACTCGCATCGTATTTGTCGCCCAACTCGGTCCCGAACACCGCGCCGCATGAAGGCGACTGAAACTCCGTGGTTACGCACGTTGAGGACCTACGATGGCCCGAGTCCCGAACACCGCGCCGCATGAAGGCGACTGAAACGGGCCGAGCTTCTGGAACGCCTTGACCGACTTCGCGTCCCGAACACCGCGCCGCATGAAGGCGACTGAAACGTCCTCGGCGACAAACTTCATGTACTCAATTTCCGCCAAGTCCCGAACACCGCGCCGCATGAAGGCGACTGAAACCAACTGAAAGCTGAACGACACTCATCATGTGTTGTCGTCCCGAACACCGCGCCGCATGAAGGCGACTGAAACGCCAGGCTACTCTCTGATTGACTGGAACGTTTTGGGCTGCGTCCCGAACACCGCGCCGCATGAAGGCGACTGAAACAGATCGTAGTCGGCTGTGGTACCGGCTATGATGTCATAACGTCCCGAACACCGCGCCGCATGAAGGCGACTGAAACAGGCTCGTTGGCGAACAGACAATGCTCACTGAAGTGCTGTCCCGAACACCGCGCCGCATGAAGGCGACTGAAACCCCTTTGCCAGTGCTGGTTGCATCGACGGTGAAGACCACCCTCCCGAACACCGCGCCGCATGAAGGCGACTGAAACATGATGGAGCAAGAACACAAGGGCTACCGCAGCCCCTCGTCCCGAACACCGCGCCGCATGAAGGCGACTGAAACTGGTCGTCGATTCCGCGAATGTCACCGTGGCGCTGGGCGTCCCGAACACCGCGCCGCATGAAGGCGACTGAAACTGTGCAAAAGTTCCACCGACGATGCCGATGAATCCGCTTGTCCCGAACACCGCGCCGCATGAAGGCGACTGAAACGGAGACGTAATAGCCCTTGTTCTCAAAGGCTGGAAGTCCATCAAGTGGCTCAACGCGACTTACCCTCCTGGAGACCTTCGCAACCATACCGAGCGCCAGGGGGAAAAAGCGCCGTCTCATTCTGATGACGATCCTACTCTCACCCGTCACTTCCACGGAAGGCGATAAGCACTATCCACAAAGCAAAGGGGCTGCAGAGTGGGAATGTCTTGCTCGTCGGGTGCGATGCGAAACATTTCGGTGACAGCGATGAAGCTCGCTGTAAGCTCTATGTGGCAATGAGTCGAGCCCAGAGTTCGCTAACGATGGTCGTCTCTTCTCAAAACCCCTGCCCGTTTCTGGAGATGTGACAATCCCAATTAGTGCTTCTACCCTTGTCACTCCAAAGGTTCTACCCTTCGAGAGGCAGTCTCCGGGCAAGAAATGATGGCCGGTTGCATACGCGACCTCGGTGCATGGAAACAGCAAATCGGAGAGTGGTCTGAGTTCATAGGCTGCGGCGAGTGCTGGACGCCGGCTCACTGTGATGGGATCTTGCCCGTCGATGCCGTATGCGGAGGCACGGATGTGCCTCCCGTCACAATTATTTGCCCGTCGACGGGATAGCCTTCTCCATAAATCTCATCATTGCATCGGAGGAGTATGCCGCTTCAAGCACTGAAGTCCTATTTGAGTAGCCAGCCATCCGGCCCACTGGCTGAAGAGGAAGAGGTTGAAGCACTTCTCGTGTGCGCTTGGGATGAACTTGATGGCAGCGCAGATGGTGGAATGGAGCGCTATAAGCTGAGGGGCAGAATTGAGAGTCTAACTTGGAATCCTCCCACTCTCAGTTTTCAGATTGAGCGTCACGGTGGGACTGCAAACGGGTCCGTCTATGCGGAGATGCAGCAGTGGGAAATCGACTGCGAAAAAGGCATTGCGAATTACGACAAATTCAAATCCCGCCGCCGGCAAGTTGCGGCCAAGAGCAGTCCGCTCAAAGTGGAACCGATAGCAAAGGAGATTGCGAATATCATACGTTGTGGCAAGACGGATGATCGACTGAAGTGGCTTTCTTCATCAGAAGCCAAGGTGCTGATCTCGGAAATCATTCCGAACAATTGTTGCCAGCAAACTTTGTCCGGCCGGAGAAAGCGGTTCTACGCAGCCCTTCAACTGGAAGTTGCTGCGGCGGGTTGGTCCAAGAGAGCAAACTCACCGGTGTTCGAGGCCAGGTAGAGTTGGTCAATAGCGCGGTGGGCAACCAGACTCTGAAAGTGCTTGTGAAAGGCGTCCTCGACAGCGCAAAGGAGAAACACAACAAGGACGAGTTGGCTGGCCCAGCCAGGCTTTCAATTGCGGAGAGCCTGTACAGGGAGCTTCGCGGCACAAGCAATCTCGTCTTCCCAAACAGCCGAACGGATGTGGAGTTCTACGCCGATTTCCTGCGGCAGTCCTGCGAGAACAATGGTGTGCCGAATGAATTCTGGCCCCACCATGGGAACCTGTCCCGGGAGATCCGCGAGGAAACCGAAGCTGCTCTCAAAAAGACNNGTCGTCCAAGTTGGCTCTCCGCCGTCTGTTGCGAGCTTGCGGCAGCGTCTGGGGCGCTCCGGGCGTCGCCCAGGAGAACCGATGATTCTCAGTTCCTACTGCGTTGAGAATGAGCTGACCGCCAAATCCGGCCTTTCCGAGATGCTTCGAGAGGGGCTAGTTACGGTTACTGCCATGGTCCGGCTACTCATTCTAAGGTGGTACGAGCCAGTCTCCATCTCGAAGATTCACGGGTCGACCCTAGTGCAGCAGGTGCTTGCCTTCCTCGTGCAGAATGGGGGCGCGTATGCACAAAGTCTCTGGGATACACTTTGCAGGTCGTCGGGCCCGTTTAAGGCAGGTACGCCGCAGCAATTCACCTCCCTGCTGAGGAAATTGCACGAGCAAGAGATCATATTTCAGGATCCTTCAGGCCTGATTATGCTGGCGCCAAAAGGCGAGCAGATAACGTCGCACTTCTCCTTCTACGCGGCTTTCAGTTCGAGCGATGAATTCAGAATTGTCACTGCCGGTCGATCCCTTGGCTCAATGCCGCTCAACAGGCCACTGACACCGGGAAGCTTCCTCATCTTCGCCGGCCGCCGCTGGGAGGTGATGAAGGTCGACCAGGATGATAAAACCATCGAGGTCAAGCCTGCCTCTGGCGGTACCGTACCGCCATTCGACGGAAGCATGGGCGCAATGGTCCATGACCGCGTGCGGGAAGAAATGCGTCTCATTCTCGGTTCTACTGATGCGATTCCCTTTCTTGACCCCACGGCGCAGAAGCTGCTGAATGAAGCGCGCGCAAACTACGCCAGGCTCGGACTCAACCACACCTGGCTACTACAGATGGGTGCCGATGTCGAGATTGTTTTATGGCGCGGCGATGCAGTCAACGACACCTTGCTTCTGATGCTTCTCGCAAGAGGCCTGCGAAGTATGAATGATGGCGTTGCAGTTTGCGTCAAAGATGCCTCCGTGGACAAGGTGCGCGAAGTATTGGAGGCATTCCGCGCGGAGGGCGCTGTCGATCCCCTTGCTCTCGCGTCTACCGTGTTGAACAAGGTTCGCGAAAAGTGGGATTACCTGCTGCCGGAGGACTTGCTGAACGCCAGCTTTGCTTCGGCAAGTCTCGACACCGCTGGCGTCCAAGAAGCGCTCGAGAAACACCTTGAGACGGCTTGAGACGGCTTGAATGTGAGTTTTCGCCGGCACTGTGAAGTTGAAATGTCAGGCCTATTTCTTAATGGACCGGGAGAGGTTGCCACCTGTTCGCCAACCGGTCGTGCACGTATACGTCCAGCCGGGTAGGAACGGAGCAGTCCGAGCGCGGAGCGGTAGACGGGTCCAGCCGACTTTCGTAATCCTTCCTTCGGCACCACGATCACCGGAATAGCGAACTCAGGTCGTGGATGGTCCCGTCAGAGAGTTGGACGTGGTTGTCAGAGCAGTAAAGGTTTCAAGCGACAACGAGCCTTCTGGCGGGGAGCGTGCCAACGAGTTTGAGACAGGTGAGGAGTCGTACTGCTCACCGTTCAAATGGCTCAATGCACGACCATCCGGATTGCAGCCGAGACTGATTGTTCCCTTATTGCAAGCATTCAGTTGCAATTCTGGTGGCTGTACCGGTGGCTGTTGGCTCGGTACTTTTGTGCAGTTTTATGCAGTCTGACGCAAAGAATATAGTGAGTGTAAATGATGAATACAAAAGACTTGTTCTACATCTTGCAGCAATGTGCAGCACCACGCAAAACGTCTAAATTCTGACTCGAAATCAGACATAGCCTCGGCGATCACCCAAAAGCGGCCATAGATTAACGGACGGGGGCCAGGACGAAGAAAAGAAAGACAAGGAATGTAAATTCGAGCTTGCCCTTGCCGCTAACATCCCTATCGTGACGGCGACGCTGCCGGTACCCGATCACGATCACGGCGGC
>PLPU01000360.1:0-5126 GCA_003159975.1 Acidobacteriaceae bacterium | reverse complement strand
TGCGCAAAGACCTGCCCGGCTACACCGAATACTGCGCCTGCACCCGCTACCACCTGATCCCGTTGGTTTGGTGAGAGGAGCGACAATTCTCCCTCAGATCCGCAAAACAACATAGGCGCGGAAGGGAACTCCCTCCGCGCCTATTCTTCTCACTCGTACCGTTGTGCTTTTCTACTGTGTCACGGGTTGCGCCGGCAACGCCTTGGGAGCCCTAAGATGCGGTCCGTTGGGCGCTTTGGGCGGCTTGGGAGCTTCGTCCGAACTGCTTGTCGAAGTCGTCGTCGAGAAGCCCGAGCCCTTCTTGATCCGCACATCGCCGTTTTCCGTGCTCAGAGTCACCTTTGCTCCACCGGAGCCAATCTGGAACGTGGCAACCTTGTTCTCGCCATCGCCTAAGCTGGGCATTGAATAGTCTGAGACGATGTCGCCGTTGCGCGTCTTTGCNNTCGCGGTCTTCCACGTGAACATCGCCATAAATCTGGCTCAGATCCACATCCTTTGAGTGCGTAGCCACGTGCACCGGGCCCTTCGCTTCCGTCACCCGCAAGTCATCCGAGTTCAGTGTCAGGTCGCCAGTCAGCTCCGCCAGTTGCAGGTCGGTCACTGAAGTGTGAATGTCGACCGGACCGCCGATGTTCTCCAGGTGGACCTCGCCGAAGATCTCTCCGTTGATCGTGATTCTGCCTTTGGTGTCGCTCAGCGTCAGGTCGTTGCAGTTACCGTCGGCGATAATGTCGCCTGTCACCTGGTGCGCTGAAAAATCGTGCTTGTCGTTGGCCAGATGCACCTGCACCGAGCCCGTAATCTCACTCAGATGCACGTCTCCGTGCGGCGAGTTGACGTTGATGCCCCCGCCCAGTCCGGCCGCGGTCACGTCGCCCCGTCCCGAGTTCACCGTCACATGGGCCAAGTGCGGCACCGTGATGGTCAGGTTCAGCCGCCCGCTGCTGTTGCTGTCCGACTTCACCAGCACCGCGCTTCCGGTCACGGTTACGTGCGGCGTCTCGGCGTCGAATATCTTCTTCGCTTCCGTATCCGAACTGGCATAGGCTATCTCATGCGCCTGCACCTGGATTGAAGATGTGTCGGCCGAAACAATGCTGATGTCGCCCCGCGGGTTTTGAATCTCGATGCTCGCGTTGGCGGGAATCTGCACATTCACCACCTGCGCGTCGTTATCGTGCTCGGGCAGGCCGAATGCATTGAAGAAGTCGTCGCCGTGGTCGCCAAACTCGGCGCGGAACGGTCCCCACCAGTTGCTCCAGCCGGACGCGCCCAGCCCGACAATCGCCACCAGGATCAGGATGCCGATAAAACTGCCGCCACGCCGCACCGGCGTTTCGCGGCGCAGGTCCAGCGCCCACTCCCCCAGCAGCGCCAGCCCGGCCAGGATCAGCAACAGCGGCCACCAATGGGCATACCAGCTCCAGAAATCGACCGCCGCGATGTGTCCGGTGGCCACCAGCAATGCAATCACGCCAATGCCCACCAGAATGACGGGGCCAACCACCGAGGGAACCCGCGGTCCGTACGTGCCCACGTAGCCGGACTTCCATGCGTAGCGCTGGGCCTTCCACGCGTCGCGCTGCGCTCGCCAGGCTGCCTTCTGCTGTTCGCGGTAGACACGCCACTGCGTTCTGGGATCGTAAGGCGGAGCTCCGCCCGGAGGCATGTTGGGAGGTACGCTGCTCATGACTGTCCTCCTTCAGATCCTTTGTCAAAATCGTGCTCGGCAGGAACCATCGCCCCCGACGTGGGTTGCGAATAGGCCTGCGGAGCCGGCTGTCCCTGAGAAATCGGCTGTCCAGGATAAGGCGGCACACCGGTTCCCGACGCGCAGTCGTACCCATACGGCCCACCCGGATACAGCGGATAACCCCCATCGGCGGCCAGCGCAGCCCTCTCAGCCAGCAGCAGCCCACCCCACACGATGAACAGCAGCGGCCAGAAAAAGCGCCAGAAGGGAATCCAGTGCCACTCGTGAAGCAGCGCAAGCACCCCGATCAAAAGCAGAATTGCGGGGCCGCGCAGGCGGCGAATCAGAATATAGCGGCTCATTTTGAAACTCCCTTCGAATCGCTGATGCGGCGAACGATCAGCCAGGCGCCCAGCGCAATCAGCCCCAGGGGCCAGATGTACTCAAAAACGCGGCTGGAGAACCAATCCAGTTGCCCCAACAGGAACAATACTCCCAGCCCAATCAGCACAATCGCGCCGATCGGCTCCTTGCGCTTCCAATAGACCGGCGGCACCGGTGGCACGGGCGGAACGCCGGGATCGACATAGCTGCCGGCAGGCGGAGTGTACGGCGCTTGCTGGTACTGGGTCTGCTGCCCGGCATACGGGTTCTGCCAGCCGCCAGTTCCCTGAACAGCTTGCCCAGCTTGACCGGCTGTGCCTTGCTGCGTTGCCTGCCCCGGCGCATACGACCCCTGCGGATACGAACCCGGCCCAGACGTTCCCGAATACGGCGGACCATATTGTCCAGCCTGTCCCGTGCCCGGCTGTCCGGGCATGCGAGGCCGTCCGCCCAGGTTCAGCCAGTTGCCCACTTCGTTCAGTCCCAGCGGATCCGGTAATGGCTGTCCTTCGCGAATCGCCTTCGCCGTGTGGAACGCCTCGAACGACTGGTAAAGAATCCACGCCGCAATGAAGATCCCGAAGATCGGGTAGTGATCGGTAATGCTGATCAGCACCACAAAGATCGCCACGTGAATGAAACCCTTGAAAAACTGGCCGTTGTACATCGCGCCCACGCCGGGAATCAGGCCCAGCACCGCGGCTGCCGTAGGATGCGGCCCGCTCGATGGCGCAGTAAACGGCTGTTGAAATGTGTGCCAGGCCGTCCAGCATGGCTCGCACAGAATCTGTCCTCCGGCCGCGTTTCGAACGCAGCCGGCGCAAAGCGCCTTGCCGCAACTCTGGCAATAGGCGGTTGCGCTTACACCGGTGTGGTTTACGCAGTCCATTTTGTGCTCCTTTCCCGTACTGCTGATGCGGAGCCGCCGGAAAGCGCGGACCGAACCCTGGGCTTCAGGGAATCTAACGTCAGGGAAGCCTGAATTGCATCGATTGAATCGTCATTCGCCGGGTTCACCGACTGCTGTGGAGGGTCGACGCGGGAGCCTCCATCTTTGCGGTTCTGGTTCTGTTTCGACTCGCCCGGCGCTGAATCCTTTGGCTTCTGCTGGTTGTCGCCGCCCTGGCCCTCGCTTTCGCTGGTGCGGCGCAGATCGCGCATTCTCGATTCAACCTCGGCCACAAAGCGCAGATGATCGTAGTAGCGGATGATCGGCGTCGACGCCATTGTCAGCCGCCGCTCCATGAACGACCGCACCGCCGTCGGCCGCAGATCGCTCAGCCGCACGCTGCTCACCCTGAAACCCGTCAGGTACATCGTCAGTGAGAGCGAGAAGAATGCCATCGCGGCCGTCATCAGTAACCGCGGTTCCGCGAAACGGCGCACGTTGCCTACAAAACCAGGCCGCTGCCATGCCGGAATCGATCCCGGCCGCATCGGCGCCACATTGCCGCCCGTCGAAATCAGCCCGTAGCCCTCAACCTGTCCCGGACCCGTCTGCGCCAGAATCTTGTCCAGCAAGCCTAAGGGCACCTCCGGTTCGGGCGAAAGAAACTCCAGCCACTCGCGGCCCTTCCGCGATTCGTCGAACAGTGCCGTGCAGGCCGGGCAGACGGCCATGTGCGCGGTAAAGGTCGCTTCGTCCTCAGGCTGCAGCAGCCCGTCCAGCGCGTCCGCCAAAAGCGTCTCCCACTGCCCGCAGGCCGGAGAACTCGGAATGTTTGTGCGCTCTGCCATTTACATCACCTCCCGTTTATTACGTTCCAGCAGCCTCGCCAGTTCCGCGCGGCCTCTGCTGATGCGGGACTTTACCGTCCCTTCGGGGATGCTCAGCACCTGGGCTATCTCTTTGTAATCCATGTCTTGCAGGTCTCTCAGGATCACGGCTTCCCGCAACTCCACTGAAACGCGCGCCAGTGCGTTCTGCACCATTTTTGCAAGCTCTTTCTGTGCCGCCGACTCGTGCGGCGAAGGCCCGCTCGCGGTNNGAATAGATTTTGAGAAATACGTCCTGGGTCAGGTCCTCGGCGTCCGCCGGGTTGCCCGTAAACCGGTAGCAAAGCCCATACACACGCCTGTGGTGGGTGCGGACGAGCTCGGCCCATGCACCGGAATCTCCGTTCATGCAGAGGCGTACGGTTTGAGACCAGTCGATCTCCAGCGGGTTTCCCTCCACGCGCTCCCGGCGGACGGCGGGCGGACCTGCCATTCCACCCTGGGCTTGGGTCCTGGCCGGCGGCTTCATACCGTCCGCCCTGGGACCCTCCAGAGTACGCCACGATGGCCTGGCTGGCGACGCCAACCCTACCTCGCTCCAGCTTAATGTACCCACGCATTGCATAATTTGCTAATACGCGGGAATTCAACAGTTAGTTCCCGGCCCCATCAACAGCCAACCAACTGTTTCAACATCTTCCACAAACCTGCACAAGCATTGGTGCAAACCGTAATCTGCAACTTGTCATCCGTAACCCGCCATCTGTCACCTGCAATTTGTAACCTGTCCTCTGTCTCAAGCATCCCACGTATGCTGGCCACCAGCCACACGGCCCCGGAGCTTCCATGCCCATCCTGCGCAACGCTCTCCTCACCCTCACCCTCGCCGCCACTCTCGCAGCCGGCTGCCGCGCCGCTACAAGAACCCCCATCCCCGCCGCCACNNGTAAAAGGCGTACTCTCCACCACGGTTGGCTACTCCGGCGGCTCGGCCTCCACCGCCGCCTACGACCAGGTCAGCACCGAAACCACCGGCCACGCCGAATCCGTCAAGGTGGTCTACGATCCCTCGAAGATCACCTACGGCCAGCTCCTCCGCATCTTCTTCTCCGTCGCCCACGATCCCACTCAGCTCAACCGCCAGGGCCCCGACGTCGGCGCCTCCTACCGCTCGGCGATCTTCTATTCCAGCGACGAGCAGCGCCGCATCGCACAGGCCTACATCGCCCAGCTCGATGCCGCCCACGTCTTCCCCGCTAAAATCGTCACCGAGGTCACGCCGCTCAAAGGCTTCTATGACGCCGAGTCGTACCACCAGCATTACGCCGAC
>PLPU01000608.1:0-4149 GCA_003159975.1 Acidobacteriaceae bacterium | reverse complement strand
GAATCGCAATACACGCCAGTCTAAAAGCCTGTAACTAACTTTGCGCGAGTTTCCCGCGAGGTTTGTGAGCCTGAGGCGCCCATCGAGTTAGCTGTGATCGGCAAATCCCCACGTCCCACCCGCCAATCCCCGCGCCCAATTCCTGCATCGCATACAATGGTACCTATCGGATCCGTGGAGGCTTACCCCCTGTTCGCCGCGCTTGTGACCCTTCTGAATCCCGTTGCCGGCCTCTCCCGCATCCTCCTCGGGACGCTGCCCACGCGGCTCACCGCGCTTCTCGTCCTCGCCCCCCAAAACGGTCTCATCCACTACTTCAAAGCAATGCAGTCCACAGACCAGACCTTCAAGGGCCTCTATCACTGGAACTCTTTTGACGCGGCGCTGCTCATCCCCTACTTCGCCGTCATGATCCTGCTCGCCATCTACGGCGTCCATCGCTACACGCTCTGCTACCTCTACTTCAAATACCGCAAAAACTACGACCCCAATCCGCCCCGCCATTTCGACGAGCTCCCCTTCGTCACCGTGCAGCTCCCCATCTTCAACGAGCAATTCGTCATCGACCGGCTCCTCGAAGCAGTCTGCGCAATGGAGTATCCCCGCGAAAAGCTCGGGATCCAGGTCCTCGACGACTCAACCGACGAAACCCAGGCAGTCGCCGCCGGCCTTGTCGATCGCTACGCCGCCATGGGCCATCCCATCGTCTACATTCATCGCACCAACCGCTACGGTTTCAAGGCCGGCGCGCTCGACGCAGGTCTCAAGGTAGCCAAAGGCGAACTCGTAGCCATCTTCGACGCCGACTTCGTCCCCCCGACCGACTGGCTCATGAAAGTCATCCACCACTTCGCCGAGCCCGAAATCGGCATGGTCCAGACCCGCTGGACCCACCTCAACCGCGACTACAGCATGCTCACCCAGATCGAGGCCATCCTCCTCGACGGCCATTTCGTGATGGAGCATGGAGCCCGCGTCCGCACCGGCGACTTTTTCAACTTCAACGGCACCGCCGGCATGTGGCGCATCAAAGCCATCTCCGACGGCGGCGGCTGGCAGCACGACACCCTCACTGAAGACACCGACCTCAGCTACCGGTCCCAGATAGCCGGCTGGAAATTCAAGTACCTTCCCGAGGTCGAATGTCCCGCCGAGCTGCCCATCGAGATGACGGCCTTCAAAACCCAGCAGGCGCGCTGGGCCAAAGGCCTCATTCAGACCAGCATCAAAGTGCTGCCCATGATGTTCAAGTCCCATGTGCCGCGCCGCAAAAAGATCGAAGCCGTCTACCATCTCACCGCCAACCTCAGCTACCCGCTGATGGTCGTCATGTCGGCGCTCCTCATGCCGGCCATGATCTGCCGCTTCTACCAGGGCTGGTTTCAGATGCTGCTCATCGACTTCCCGCTCTTCACCGCCTCCACCTTTTCCATCGCGGTTTTTTACCTGATGAGCGAGCGCGAACTCTTCCCCAAAACCTGGATGAAGACCTTCCTCTATCTGCCCTTCCTCATGGCCCTGGGTATCGGTCTTACCATCACCAACACCAAGGCGGTGATGGAGGCTCTCTTCGGCATCAAGAGCGCCTTCGTCCGCACCCCGAAATACCGCGTCGCCAAGAAAGGCGAAAAGTCCCAGGCCGCCAAGTACCGCAAGCGCCTGGTGCTCGCACCCTGGATCGAGCTGGTCTTCGGCTGCTACTTCGCGCTGGCCATCGTCTACACCTTCTCCAACCACAACTACTTCACCGCGCCGTTCCTGATCCTGTTCGTCATCGGCTACTGGTACACCGGCCTGATGAGCCTGCTCCAGGGCCGCTTCGAGCGCTGGCGCAACCCCGACGCCAACACCGACGAATCCAGCCCCAAGCCCTTCCCCGTCGGCGTGTAAAACAAGGGTTCGACCTAAGTGGCGAGCGATTTTTCTTCGCGCCATTTCCGTGAGGTACTCGTTGCAAGACCGCATAAATGACTTTCTGGTGAACACTCCGTATGCTTACCGAGTCTTTTTTGTTGCCATGTGGTGCTCTGTTTGCCTCCTTATCAGCTTCATCAGCGGCTGGTATGCGCTCTCCCGGCGATTCAGGAAAAAGTCTGAGCCCTACGGCGAAACCCGAAGCGCGGGTCCATTCTTTTACACCGTTTACATGCGATTCTGGGGACACTACAGCAGCGTCATTCGCATAACCGATGCAGACGATGGTCTCTATCTTTCGGTTCTTTTCCTATTCCGTGTGGGCCATCCCCCGCTCTCCATTCCGTGGAAGGAAATTGAGGTTTCCCAAACAAGGCGCTTTTGGCAAAACTACGTGGTTCTCACGCTTGGGGAGCATGAACGCATTCCGATGCGCATCTCCTTGCGAATGGCACGCAATCTCGGAATCCTCGAACGCCTATCCAATCACTCCCACGCATCGTGAATGCCGCGCATTACCGCCGCTCGTCATCCGAGTGCATTCAGTTCGCCCTCTCTTGTTAAGCCCTACTCCGACCGCAAAGCCCGTGCCGGATCAATAGACGCAGCCTCGACTCGCCGACGTTCACCCCGCCACAAATCCAATCCAAGACTATCCGCTGTAGTGGATTGAGCCCGAATCGGTCTAAACTATCCCTGAGACCACGATGCTGACCGCTGATGAAGTCCGCGCTGCTCTAGAGACCCTGAGCCCAACCCAGGAGAAGATCGATCTGGCCGTAAAGACTGCTGTCGAAGTCGCGCAGCCCTCGCGGGTCATCCTCTTCGGCTCCTGGCCACGCGGAGAGGCCAAATGGGATAGCGACCTGGACCTTGCGGTGCTGATGCCGGACTCCGCCGAGGGTGAAATCGGTGCAATTCGCCGCATCCTTCGCCGCAAGCTCGATGAGATTCCCATGTCCATCGATCTGGTTCTGACGACCATCTCCTGCGCCGAACAGTTTCGCGGCTCAATCAATTCGATCTATCACCGCATCCTCACGGAAGGTCAGGTGGTCTATGAACAGCCCCTCGCATTCGCCTGCTCAGATCCTGCTCATCAAAGCCGCTGAGGATGAGCAGACTCTGGCGCTCGACAACCTGCCCGAGGCCATTCTTGGCTTTCACGCGCAGCAAGCTGTGGAAAAGCTGATCAAAGCTCTGCTTGCAGAGTTGAACGTTCCCTTCGAGAAGACCCACGATCTGTCGAGGCTGAAGAAGCTGCTCGACGCCGCGGGGGAATCCCTGCCCGTGACGCCGATGCAACTCGGGGACCTGAACGATTTTTCCGTGTTTTATCGCTACGACCTTCTTTTTCAATTCGCGGTGCCGGAGAGGGAGGACGTCCTCGCCACAGTCCGCATCATCCGCGAGCACATCGTCGCCCGCATCGCCGCCCTTTCCGTAACCCCATAGCATGCCGGGTACCCTATGTCCCGCGTTCGGGCCATGGGAAAGCATGCGGCCCCAACCTGCTTCCGAATGGAGTCGGGGCTCCAGCCCCCGGATAACCCGCCTCACTCCGACCTCAAAGCCCGCGCAGGGTCAATGGACGCCGCCCGACGAGCCGGGATAATTCCAGCAATGCAAGCCATCGTATGCGATTCAGGCTGGCCATGCACGCGCATGCCATTGCCCCAGTGGTTGTCTTCCATCGCCGTGTAGTTGGAGATGGCGGAGCAATCTGTCCAAGTTTGCTCATCTTTGCCCAGACGTTTCAAGTACGTTTGAATCGCACGACGCCCAGTTGAGTAGGATGAATCGCGTCGGGAATCTCGCCGCGGAAACAGTCGCCATGATAGTGTCGTAGCGATAAGTGCTTCACGCTCAAGGCGAAGGCGTAGAGTGTTAGGAAAGAATGAAACCGATGGTTCCTCCACATAAAACGCGTGAATTGGCCCGCAGCCTCGTTGCTTCCGAAGCCGATGCGGCGACGGCCTCGCTCCATTCCGAACCGGCAACGGTGCGGGTGTACGAGAAGCTGCGCCGGCAACTCGGCGCACCCGTGGGTATTGATGGCTTTCAGGCGCTCGCTTCTCGTGCCTTGGCTCTGGCCAAGTCGGAATCTCCCCAGCTCAGCGCTGTGCAGGTAACGGCGAATGGAGGCTTGCGCGGCCTCAGTGAAGTTGAGTCCCAAACGGACACGAATGAGGACGGCGAGGCCGGAATCAATCTGATTGCGCAACTCCTCGGGCT
>PLPU01000333.1:10210-40840 GCA_003159975.1 Acidobacteriaceae bacterium | reverse complement strand
CTGGAAGTAGCGCGTGTTGGCCCAGAGGCGCTCAATGCGCTCCGGCTCCTGCTCCAGAATGTCGAAGGCCGCAATGCAGGTGGCCGCAACGCTGGGCGGATGCGACGTGGAAAACAGGAACGGCCGCGCGCGGTGGTAGAGGTAGTCGATTAAATCGCGGCTCCCGCAGACATACCCGCCCAATGCGCCGATGGCTTTACTGAGCGTCCCCACCTGCACGTCCACTTTCCCGTGCGCGTTGAAGTGGTCCACGCTGCCGCGGCCGTTGCGGCCCAGCACACCCGAAGCGTGCGCGTCGTCCACCATCATGATGGCCCCGTACTTCTCAGCCAGCGCGGCCAGCTTGTCCACTGGGCCAATGTCGCCGTCCATCGAGAAGACGCCGTCGGTAATGACCAGCTTGTGGCCCGGCTCGTTGGCCAGCTCCTGCAATAACTCTTCGCAGTGGGCTACGTCTTTGTGGCGGAAGACCTTGATTTTGGCTCGCGACAGGCGCGCGCCGTCGATGATGCTGGCGTGGTTCAGCTCGTCGGACAGGATGAAGTCCTCTTTGCCCAGAATCGAGCTCACGGTCCCCGCGTTGGCCGTGAAGCCGCTTTGGAAGACGACGCAGGCCTCCACATTCTTGAAGCGCGCAATCTTTTCTTCGAGCTCCATGTGGATGCGCATGGTGCCGGCGATGGTGCGGACCGCGCCCGAGCCCACGCCAAAGGCCTTGGTCGCCGCCAGAGCCGCCTCAATCAACTTGGGGTGGTTGGCCAGGCCGAGGTAGTTATTGCTGGCCAGGTTGATCACCTGTTTGCCGTCGTAGTGGCACACAGGCGCCTGCTGGTCGTCGAGGATGCGCAGCTTGAAGTGGGTGCCTTTGGCGCGGAGCTCGTCGAGCGCGGCGGTTAAATGGGCAAGTTGGGGGCGGGCGAGTTGGGGACGTACGGCGGCTTCCGTCATGGCATTTACCTCAAAGAAAGAGCATAGCGCGGCCTGTGGGCAGAGAGCCATCCTGGCCACAACCGGCCTCACTTCCCGCCTTCGCCGGCAAATGGACGCCATTCTCGTCTGCGTTACGTCAAAGAATAGGCCCTGTCCGGCCCAACCATAGCCCGGCTACGGCCCCGCCGGATACAATGGTGTTTACGCTACGGAAACCCGGCGAAATGCGATTTTGAATGATGGAGCAGGTGCAAGTGAGAGGCATTGTCCGCCGCGGTCTGCGGCTTGAGTTGGTTGCAGCATTCGGTATCGCGTTGGCCACGCCCACGCTGGCAGTGGCGGCTGAGAGCCTGCCGCGCCAGGCGACGCAGACGGACGTGACCGTGGAAACCCACGATCAGGGCGGCCGCACGCAGGCCGTGGTCGCCGTTTCAGTGACCGGAGAAGATGGGCTTCCAGCCACAGGCGCCGTCGCTGTCAGCGACCGCGGCACTCAATTAGCCGGCGCCGCACTCAACGCACAGGGTCAGGCCAGCCTGACAATTTCGCTGCCCGCCGGCGACCATCTGCTGCGCGCGGTTTACAAAGGTGACTCGACGCACCAGGGTTCTCTCTCCGCAGGGGCAGCAGCGTCGGGCCAGTCCAGCTCAACACCGGGCTTTACCGTCTCGCTCTCTCCCGCCACGCTTACGCTGACTCCCGGCCAATCGGGAACAATTACTACCTCCGTCACGCCGGTGAACAGTGCGGCGCTCACTGCGCCCCTGTTTGTTACGCTCTCGTGCTCCGGCCTTCCCGACGAGGCTTCCTGCACCTTTACCCCTGAGAACATTGAGATTCAGCCCAACGCCACCGCTGCCATCACCGTCCCCATGGTGATTGGCACGCAGGGGATCTCGGGTCCATCATCCTCTTCAGTGCGCAGGGCTCCCAACTCCATCGCCTGGGCGTTTCTGTTTCCCGGCGCCTTCGCCCTTGGGGGACTGGCCTGGTCGGCACGCCGTCATCGGTGGCTCGGCCGGCTGTCGGTGGTGACCCTGCTCGCATTGGTAACCCTGCTCGGCGCCACCGGCTGCAATCCGCGCTACGACTATTACAACCACGGGCCGGACCCGGCGCCCCCTACGCCCGCCGGCACTTACACAGTCACCGTCACTGGGCAGTCCACCAATGGTGTCACCGCCGTTACCAGCCCTCCAGTAACCTTTGCGCTAACTGTCCAGTAGGCTGGTTTTATATCGAACGAGGTCCGCAGTCTGCGCCCCACACGATGACTGGGAGGCCGAAGCCGATCACTGACAACTGAGAACTGACAACTGTCCTTTCTCACTCCGGCCGCATTACGACCTTGATCGCCTCGCCTGTTCGCAGCAATTCCATCGCCTGGGGAAACTCGCTCAGCTTCAGCCGGTGCGTTATCGCCGGCTCCAGATTCAGCTTGCCCGTCGCCAGCAGCGCCTCCATCTGGAACCACGTCTCGAACATCTTGCGTCCGTTGATCCCCTGCACAATGGCGCCCTTGAAGATGATGTCGCGCGCAAAGTCCAGCTCAAAAGGCCGCGACGGAATGCCCAGCAGCGACGCTCGACCACCGGTTCTGAGCAGAGCGAAGCCCATCCGGATCGCCTCGGGATGCCCTGACATTTCCAGCAGCACATCCACGCCCGTACCGCCCGTCGCCTCCAGAACGATCTTCTCCACAGGTTCCGTCGCCGGGTCCAGCGCCATGTCCGCGCCCATCTTTGCCGCAACGGCTCGGCGGTGCGAATTCACTTCGATGGCAAACACTTTGGCCGCTCCGCACGCCTTGGCCACGGCGATCGAGAACAGACCAATGGCTCCGCAACCGGTGACCGCGACGGTCTGTGCCGCAATCGGCCCCGCCAGCACGGTGTGCACCGCATTGCCCAGGGGATCGAGCAACGACGCGTACTCCGGCGGAATATCGGGAGAGAGCTTCCAGATGTTGGTTTCGGGAATGATCGCGTAGCTGGCGAAGGCGCCGTCGGCATCCACACCCAGAATGCGCACATGCTGGCAAATGTGCGCCTGGCCAATGCGGCACTGCATGCATTTGCCGCAGGCCACATGCATCTCGGCTGAAACCAGGTCGCCCTCTTTCACGGTGGTCACGCCGCGGCCCACGCCGGCTACCGCACCTGAGAATTCATGGCCCGGGATGAGCGGCGGATGAATGCGCCCCTGCGCCCACAGGTCCCAGTTGAAGATGTGCAGGTCGGTGCCGCACACGCTGGCCGCCTGCACTCGCACCAGCACCTCGCCGGGCCCCGGAACAGGAACCGGCACTTCGCGCAACTCGATTCCTGGCGCCGCGTGCGCCTTCACAACCGCTTGCATGGTGGCGGACATCGGGGAAAGCCTCCGTGAATCAGCAAACACATCAGTCTATCAACCGCAGGCAGATGATAGAACAGTGTGGAGGCGCGATAGGGTCAAAGATGTCGGCAACAGATCAGTTTCAATCCTTTTCCGTTCATAAAAGGCGGGTGCCCCAGGTCTCGGGTTTGAGACCTGGGATAGCTCAAACCTCCGCAATCCCATCTCAACATCCCCAGGATGCTGGGTGCCCCATCCTTCGCCTTTTTCCTGGCGAAGGGTGGGAAGGCACAAAACCAAACCAGCCCACTCTCAACCAACCCACAAAAGCCGGGTGCCCCATCCATGCGGCGGCTTCATGTCGCATGGGTGGCATAGCACAGACCTTCTTTGGGGGTCTTCTTCTCGCCCTGCTTTTCACCACCGCTTCCCTATCCCCCGCTCAAACAGGCGATCAGGCTTGGCTTGGCCACACTCTATGGCATGATTCCCAGATCGTGAAATATCCGGTCCATCCACTGGGCCAGAGCGTACTCGAGCAAACCGCTGCCGCCGAATTGAAACGGGGAATCCTTCGCTTGTACGGCGTTTCCAGTGTCAGCGACGACGATTTCGGCGACCGGATTGTAATTGGCACCGCTGACGAAGTAAGCAGAGCCTATCCAGACGTTGCGGTCCCTATCAACCTTCCGCAAGATGCCTATTGGATCGCAGCAACGCCTTCGCGCCTCGGGGCATCGGGGCACGGGACGCATATCGTCGTTGCCGGAGGCGACGAACGTGGTGCGTTGTACGGCTCCTTTGCTCTCTTGCGTTTCATCGCTGAGAGCAACAGNNTCCATCGAGCGCGGCTACGCGGGCCGGAGCATCTTCTTTGAGGGCGGCAACGTCCGCGAAGATCTGGCGCCCGTCGCAGAATACGGCCGGCTGCTCGCGTCGATCGGCATCAACGGCCTTAACGTCAACAACGTCAACGCCGCCCCACAACTCCTCGATTCCGATCACCTCAAGCAGATTGCCCGCATCGCCGATGCGTTGCGTCCATGGGGTGTGCATCTCGCCATGAGCGTCGCTGTTGCCAGCCCGCAGACGATCGGCGGACTTAGCACCTATGACCCACTCGACCCCGCGGTCAAAGCTTGGTGGACCGCAAAAACAGAAGAGATCTATGGCCTGATCCCCGACTTCGCCGGCTTTACCGTCAAGGCCGATTCCGAGGGCCAGGCAGGCCCCTCGAGCTACGGCCGCACTCCCGCCGACGCCGCCAACACCCTTGCCGCCGCACTCGCTCCGCATCACGGCGTGGTGCTTTACCGCGCCTTCGTCTACAACCACCACCTCGACTGGCACGACCCCAAGGCCGACCGCGCCCGAGCCGCCTATGACATCTTCCATCCCCTCGACGGCCAATTCCTGCCCAACGTGATCGTCCAAACCAAGGAAGGCCCCATCGACTTCCAGGCGCGCGAACCTGTCTCGCCGCTCTTCGCCGGATTGCAGCACACCAGCCAGGCCATGGAAGTCCAGATTACGCAGGAGTACACCGGGCAGCAGCGCCACCTCGTTTATCTCGCGCCCATGTGGAAGGGTGTCCTCGAGACCGACCTTCGCGCTGACAATAAATCCACGCCGGTGAAGGAAATTCTTGAAGGCAAGTCGTTCCATCAGCCTCTTGGCGGAATGGTTGGCGTTGCCGGCATCGGGCGCGACCGCTGGCTGGCTTCGCCGTTGGCCCTTGCCAACCTCTACGCCTTCGGCCGCCTTGCCTGGGACCCTGATCTCGATCCAGCCCAGATTGCAGAGGAATGGACCAGGCAGACCATCGGCTCCGATCCCCAGGTCGTATCGACCGTGGACAAGATGCTCATGCAATCCTGGCCCGCATACGAGGCCTATACCGGCCCGCTCGGCATGCAGACCCTGACCGACATTACCGGCTCGCACTACGGCCCCAACATCGAGTCGAGCGAGCGCAACGGGTGGGGTCAGTGGCACGATGCGGACTCGAAAGGCGTAGGCAAAGACCGCTCCGTAGCTACGGGATCGGGCTTCGCCGGCCAATATCCGCCAGAAGTTGCCAAACTCTACGAGGACCCCGCCACAACCCCAGACGAGCTGCTGCTCTTCTTCCATCACGTCCCATATACCTACAAGCTGCGCTCCGGCAAAACCGTCATCCAGCATATTTACGACAGCCACTACAACGGTGCCGCCTTCGCGGCGGATTTCGTCAACCAGTGGACCAAGCTCAAGCCCCACATCGATCCGCAGCTTTACGAAGATGTGAGTGCGCGTCTCGAATATCAGGCCGGCCACGCCCTCGTCTGGCGCGACGCCATCGTGCAGTACTTCCTCAAGCTCAGCGGCATCCCCGACGAGCACGGACGCGCGGGACACTATCCAGGCCGCCTTGAAGCCGAGGATGCACGCCTGACCGGTTACAAAGTGATCGACGTGACCCCGTGGGAAGACGCGAGCGGCGGCAAAGCCGTGAGCTGCGGCGAGGCNNCAATACTTCGATCTGCAAGGCGGTGCTGCAAGGTTTGCGCTCATCGTCAACAACCAGCCGGTCGCCAATTGGCTCGCTGACGCAACTCTCCCGTCGAAGCGCCCCAACGGCGATAACTCCACGCGCCACACTGTCTTTAACATCGATTTGAACCCGGGTGACATCATCCGGATCGAAGGCATCCCCGATGGCGCCGACCCAGCCGCCCTCGACTACATTGAACTCGAGCGATACCGCACTGACGTCCCAGTGATTTGATTCAAACCAATTTCCTGCAAACGCCCAGCATCGGGCATCAAGCTTTGTGCCCGATCCATTCGCCATCTCTCCGGCGAATGGGTGGGAGACCACGAAACCCCATGCGAACCTCCCGCGAGCGCCCGCCGCGCCGGCGCAAAAAACTTGCCGACCTTTTGCCGATAATTTGCTCCGATTGGCGCACAATGAAATCAGTGTCGAAATCAGGGACTCAACAGCAACCGTCTCACACTGGATCGACCGCGAAAATCCAGCCGCGAAACAAACCATTTGCCGCCAGCAAATCCCAATATGCGGCACGAATTGTCCTAAATGAGCAGGGTTGCCCTATTAACCCCTTTGTTTTCTTATGCATGATAATAACTCCTTTGTTATGTCATGTTTGCAGCGAGGGTCCCGCAACACCATGAAAACAAGAATCTTATAAAAGAGGGGTGGGGGGTAGGCCGCAACACGGTGGGGTACGGACCGGCACATCCCTGACACTTGACTCCCCGCGAGCATCTGCCCTCCCCACCGGTGCCGCGATACTCTAAGAGACACAATCGTTCCCCAGGGGAGGATCATGTCTTCAAAGAGAGCAATTTCCCGCCGAGGCTTTCTCGGCGCATCGGCGGCGGTTGCCGCAGCCGCTGCCATCGGCAGCACGAAGACCGCAGAGGCGCAGCTGGCATCGGCGGCGCCTGCGCCGATTGCCGCGTTGCCCGTTCTTTCCGGCCTGCCGCGGCCCTTCACCAACGCCGAGCGCCTGGCCCGCATTGATCGCGCCAAGGCCCTCATGGCGGCCAACAAGATCGACGCAATCGTGCTGGCCAATTCGACCACTTCGTCGGTCTACTTCGCCGACCTGCGCCTCGACGGTGGCGAGCGTCTGTGGGCCCTGGTCATGCCTGCCAGGACCAAGCCGTTCCTGGTCTGCCCTCACTTCGAGGAAGGCCGAGCACGCGAACTGCTTGAAGCCGGCCCTTTCGGCAAAGACGCGGACGTCGTCACCTGGCAGGAAGATGAGAGTCCCTTCGTCGCGCTCGGCAAAGGTCTCGCCAATCGCGGACTTAGTTCCGGCGTGGTCGGCCTCGACGAGAACATGAAGTTCGTTTTCGCGGACAGCATTCGCACCGCAAATCCTCATCTGACCATCGTGTCGGCCTCGCCGGTTACCGCAGGCTGCCGTATGATCAAAGACCCTCATGAGATTGAATGCCTGCGTCTTGCCTGCAGGGCCACGCTGCTTGTCTATCGCGCCGTCGCCCAGTCGCTCACTGCGGGCATGACCACCACAAATGTGCATGAGCTTGTCGCCGCAGCCTATCGCCGCGTGGGCTTTCAGGGTGAAGCCAGCCTCAACGTCGATAAGTTCACCGCGCTGCCACACGGCTCGGCCCAGCCGCAGACTCTGCGCGAAGGTTCGATCCTCATGCTCGACGATGGCTGCTCGGTTGAAGGCTACACCTCCGACATCACGCGCACATTCGTCCTCGGCACGGCGACTGACAAGATGAAGAAGGTTTTCGATATCGTTCATCGCGCGCAATCCGCGGCTATCCAGACAGCGCGTCCCGGCGTGCCCACTGCCGCCGTCGATGCGGCCGCGCGCAAAGTGATTGTCGATGCCGGCTACGGGCCCGGATACACATACTTCTCGCACCGGCTCGGCCACGGCATCGGCATGGACATGCACGAATGGCCGTACTTCGTGAAAAACAACATGTACGGCTACGAAGCCAATCCGCACCTCAAGGCACAGATGCTGCTCAGCGACGAGCCCGGCATCTACATCAAAGGCGAATTCGGCATCCGGCTTGAAGACGATCTGCTCATCACTGAATCCGGATCCGAGTTACTAACTCCGCAAAGTCCGTCGCTCGAAGATCCGTTTGGCAATATGGAGTAGTTTATGCAATCCTTCAGCGCGCCGGGACCGGCTCCGCTGCCCGGCGCATCCTGTAATGTAAACGAAGAAACCGCATTCCCCACAAGCAAAGAATGTGATCCGCCCGGGCCGCATCCTGCTCTGCGGAGTAGACCGTGATTTTCTCCTGCATCGCTTTGACATAGCGAGCCCAGAGCGTGCCGTCCTGACCATGAACGGTGAAATAGAATCCTGGATCGCCAAATCCATTTCCAGCGGAGGTCAACGAGAACGACCCGTCCGCGTAAGACTCGGGTTTCATCAGGACAATTGCATTTCCGTTCGGCAAGGGAAACACCACCTTTACACATGGGCTTGGGTAGCCGGGTACGTTGCACACGGAATAACTGCCTGCATAAATGACATGGTTCGTTGCGTGCAGTTCGCGCACCCACGCCGTTTGGACCAATCGGCCCGTTTGCCGATCCCGCATCTGGACAACACGGCTGCTCATCCCCTTGCTGCTGTCCAATGGAGATAGCGGAATATTCAACTGTTGCAGACGACGGCTGAAAATCACCGCAAGGGCCACGCCGAATGGCTTGAAGAACCCGTGCCACTCCGACCAGTTATCCAGGTCATAGGCAGACGTCCGCTCATAGAAATCGCGGACCATCGCCGCAACCCGCCCGGGATCGAACAAGGCACCGGCCAGTGAATTGAAGTCTTCAACTAATCCGCAAGATCGACCTTCGACGATCTCGAGATCATCTCTTTTCGCATACTCTTGAAAGAAACCCTTCCCAATGATGCGGGTATTTCCCGTCGGGCCATCCAGCCAGCGATGGTCCGCAAGTTGAATCCTGCGGCCAGTCGAGCGGACCCATTGCTGGGTGACCCAATCGCTCAAATAACCTGATTTCTCCCCAAGCCAGATCACAATGCACTCCCTAAGCTACCTGAGTGTCCTTGCCGCGAAGCGGCGTCTGCCCCATCGCAGGCGGCTTCACCATCTTCACAACCGAAACCACTTCGCCGTTGTGCAATGGCACACCGATGCGTTCGACCTCGACATAGCCCTTGAGCCGGTAGAGCGGCACGCCCGTCAGCGTCGAACCCATCTCGAACCGCTTAAACCCTGCCTCGCGCGCTGCCTCTTCCACAGTCGCCAAAATCAGCGATCCCAACCCACGCCGTGCGTAGTCGGGATGGACAAAGATTGCGCGGACTTTGGCCGCGTCCGTTGCTGGGTTAAGCAATTCGGGTTCGCGCCCGGGCCGATGGTCCGCGCCAAACAGAGTTTTGCGATTCGACCATCCTCCGCACCCCACCAATCGGGAGGTCAGGGCTTGAGCTCTGACATTCGATCCAGCAGAAGATTCCGGGGCTTCATCCCCTGAGCCATGTTTTTCGTGGTCCTCGATCTCGACAACAAAGTAGGTCTTGTCGCAAATCAACTGCGTGTCGAGGCCGAGGACGGTTCCCAACGCGCCTTCAATCTGCGCCTGCGTGTAGTCGCCGGCCTGCAACCCGCGCACTGAAGCTTCAATCAGCGCATGCAGCGCCGGAATATCGTCTTCCGTCGCCAGCCGCAGCGTGAATGCATTCGAATCTTTCATGGATTGTCAGCCTATCGCGAACTGATGGCAGAGTGTTTTCGATTCCCTAATGCCTAATCCCTATTCCCTGCTTTTCCCAACTTCCACCAGCGTCGAATAAAACGTTGCGCCTCCGCCGATATCGGTGAGTCTTTCGCTGGTGAGGGCGTTCACGTTGCCGCCGCTGCCGGAGAACTTTGCCCAGTCCAACTGCCCCGTAACCACACCGGCCGGCAGGCTGCTGTTCATCATCGCCTTCAATATGAGCGCGCCGCGGTCGTTCCAGATGCGCACCGCATCGCCATCGGCAATTCCCCGTGCCTCCGCGTCTTTGGGATGCATTTCAAGGCGCTGGCTCTTGCGCGCTTCCATCTTGCGGTGTCCGTCAAGGTTGGCAAAGGTCGAGTTCATATAGTTATCCGCTTTGCGGCTCAAAAACTCAAGCGGAAAGCGCTTCGCCGCTTCACCCCACCGCGATTCGGTCGGCGCAACAAAGCCCGGCAAGGGATCGAGACCCTGCGCGGCAAGAACCTCCGAATAAAACTCGATTTTGCCGGATGGCGTCGGCAGCGGCCCCTCGAGATACGGCTGAAAAGGCTGCCCGTCCGGATCGCGATGGAAGGCAAGGGGGATATGCCCCAGCGATTTCAGATCGTCGAGCGTGACGTGCTCCATCTCCGGGCGCGCCGAATGTCCATCGGCCCCGATCGCCAGCGCCTGTCGAATCAAACCCATCTCCGAATCGCGAAAGCATTCTTCTTTGAATCCCATGCGCTGCGCGAGTTGGCCAAACAGCCAGACATTGTTACGCGCCTCGCCCGGCGGCTCGATGGCCTGCTGCGAAAGCTGCACGTAGTAGTGGCCATACGCGCCCTGCACATCGGTGTGTTCCAGAAACGTCGTGGCCGGGAGAACGTAGTCGGCGTAGTCCGTTGTGTCCGTAAAGAAGAGGTCATGGACTACGGTAAACAGGTCGGCGCGCTCCATCCCGCGGCGGACAGAGTTATGGTTCGGCGCCACCGCGGCGGGATTTGAGTTATAGACAAACAGCGCCTTCACCGTCGGGTTTTTGCTAGTCCCTAGTCCCTTAGTCCCTAGTCCCTGTTCTTCCAGCGCTTCTCCCAGCGCAGACATGTTGACCACGCGCGCCAGCCGCTTCAGCGGCGAAGCCAGCGCCAGGTCCGGCCGCTCCAATGCTTCCTTGTCCCACTTGAACGCGCCCGAAGTGGAAAGCTGGCCCCCGCCGCCGCGATGCTTCCACGCACCCGTCAGCGCCGGTAGCATGGCAATCGCGCGCACTGCGGCGCCGCCGTTTTCGCTGCGCTGCACGCCGTAGTTCATGCGCAGCGCCGCAGGCCGAGTGGTCGCGTACTCGCGCGCCAACTGCTCAACCTCGACTGCGGTCATTCCCGTCCACGCGGCCACACGCTCCGGCGTATACTCACGCGCACGCTCGGCCAGCTGCGTAAAGCCATGCGTCATTGTGTCGATATACGCGCGGTCCTCCAGTCCCTCGTTCAGGATCACGTGCATCATGCCCAACGCCAACGCGCCGTCCGTGCCGGGCCGGATCGCGATGTGCCAGTCGGCCAGTGCAGCGGTTCGCGTCCTGTATGGGTCAATCACAATCAGACGTGCGCCGTTGCGTCGCGCCTGTTCAATGAACGGCCACAGGTGGACATTGTTTCCGTGGATATTCGCACCCCACGCAAGCACCAGCTTGGCCAGCTTGAAGTCCTCAGTCGGTGTGCCAAGCTTCTTGCCATACACCAGGTTCCACGCCACGCCGCCAGCCTCACTGCAAATGGTTCGATCCAGTTGGCATGCGCCCATGCGGTGAAAGAAGCGGCGGTCCATCGACCCGTAGCCCAGCACGCCGATGGTGCCGGCATAGCTGTAAGGCAAAATCGACTCGGGCCCGAACTCGGCGGAAATGTTTCCAAGGCGCGCGGCAATCGCGTCCAGCGCCTCATCCCAGCTCACGCGCTCGAAGGCCTCATGCTCGCTGCCTCTTTTGAGCGGGCCTTTGGCAACGCCCGGCTTGCGCTTCAGCGGGTAGAGAATCCGCTCCGGTGCGTACACGCGGTCGAGATACTTGGCCACCTTTCCGCAGAGAAAACCCTGCGTCACGGGGTTTGCCGGGTCGCCCGCAACTTTCACTGCGCGCCCCTGTTCGTTTACGGTGACCAGCACCCCGCAGGAGTCCGGGCAATCGTGCGAACAAACGGTATGCACAATGCGAAAAGCGCCGGATTCAGTAGCCGCGGGCATAGCGCCATTGTAAGCTGAACGCGGAGGATTCCCCATGCGCAGGCTCTTGCTCGCTTTGATTGCCGTTTGTTTTGCTCTCCCCGTCGCCGCCCAAGCGCCGGCCCCGCCCAACGACCCCGACCGCAAAGCGATTGAAGCCGCCATGAACGCGCAGGTGGCTGCTTGGAACCGCGCCGACATCCCCACATTCATGCAGGTCTACGAGAACTCACCCGACACTACGTTCATCGGCTCGCATCTCGCCAAAGGTTTCGCGCCAATCCTTGAGCGCTACAAAGCGTCGTACTCCACTGCCGAGCAGATGGGTGTGCTCACCTACAAAAATCTCGAAGTTCGCCTGTTGCCGAGCTCATGCGGCAAAGTCGAGTTCGCGGTTGTTACGGGCAACTTCCATCTCGAACGTACCGCAAAAGGAGCGGCAACCAAGGACGACGGCATGTTTTCCCTGGTCTGGCGCAAAGGGCCGCAAGGCTGGAAGATCCTGCTCGATCACACCAGCTAAAGAGAGGGAGCCAATGATGGATGTAAAGTCCGCAGCACAAGAACGCTTCGACTCGGCACGCGAAGAGTTCATCGAACTCAGCCATCGCATTCACGCCCACCCGGAGCTGGGTTTTGAGGAAGTGAAAGCCTCGGCCTGGCTGTGTGAGTCTCTGGACGGATCAGGTTTTGCCGTGGAGCACGGCATTTGCGATCTACCCACGGCGTTTCGTGCCCGCGCCGGCTCTGGTCCTTTGCACATCGCAATTTGCGCCGAGTACGATTGTCTTCCCGGCATCGGCCATGCGTGCGGCCATAACATTATTGCCGCATCGGCCGTTGGAGCAGCGGTTGCCGCGGCCAAAGTGGCGGACGAACTCGGCCTGACCATCAGCGTGATCGGGACGCCTGCCGAAGAGGTCGGCAATGCCAGCGGAAAGATTCTGCTGCTTGAGCGGGGCGCCTTTGAAGGCATCCATGCGGCCATGATGGTGCACCCTGCGCCCTTTGATATGCTCCGCGCAAGAATCATCGCAGCTTCAATGTTCGACGTTCACTGCACCGGCAAGGAATCGCATGCATCGGCGTTTCCAGAGCTGGGGGTAAATGCGGCGGANNACAGACAGAATTCACGGCATAGTCACCAACGGCGGCGCAGCTCCCAATGTGGTGCCTGCACACACCTCCGCCAAATACATCATTCGTTCGGAGACTCTGGATCAACTTGCCGAATTGCGGCCAAGGGTCTACCGCTGCTTTGAAGCAGGCGGTCTTGCGACGGGCGCGAAGATTGCGATTACGGGAGGTGACAAGCCTTACGCCGAGATGCATCACGACAACGATATGGCGGCGCTCTATCGCAAGAATTCCGAAGCGCTGGGACGGCCGTTCCCGAATCTGGGCGAGTGGGAAACGCGGCCTACCGGATCCACCGACATGGGCAATGTGTCCCGGGCGATGCCATCCATTCATCCCATGATCGGCATCAATTCCCTGCCCGCGGTCAACCACCAGCCGGAATTCACCGCGCACTGCATCACTCCGGACGCGGATAAGGCGCTGGTGGACGGCGCGATGGCGATGGCCTGGACGTGCATCGATATGGCAGCGACGGACGACTTGCGCGACCGTTTGATTGCTCGCGGCTGATGGGCGCTCAGAGCGGAACCTGGGCGTCCTGTACACTGGTTTCGCCATGAGCTGCCTGTTTTGCAAGATCATCGAAGGAAGCATTCCTTCCACTGCCGTCTACCAGGATGACCAGTGCTACGCCTTTGCCGATATTCATCCGCAGGCGCCGGTCCACGTGCTGATTGTGCCGCGCAGGCATCTTGACTCGGTGGCCGACGCCAAGGGGAGCGACAAGGCGCTGCTCGGTCATCTGTTCTGGGCCGGGGCGGAGATTGCGCGCGCCAAAGGCCTGCCTGAGGGCTATCGCCTGGTGGTCAACACCGGCCCCGACGGCGGCCAGACCGTCGATCATCTCCACGTCCACCTGCTCGGCGGCCGACCAATGACCTGGCCTCCGGGATAGGCGGGAGAAGCAGGCTCTCCTCATTGATTTTCAAGCAGCAATTGAAAAAGGCGCCCCATGCGGAGCGCCCTCGTCTTTTTCAGTTCGGGTATTCAGAAAACTGATCCCTGACCCCTGATCTCTGATCCCTGTCTTTCGGCTACACCGGCTGCGGGTACGAGTCTTCTTCCTCTTCCAGGCCATAGCGGCGCAGCAGGTTTGGCAAGCTCTGCGAGAACGCCGACCGCGGCATCACCGTGTCGCATCCGGCTTCGATGGCTTTCAGCTTGAGGTCGCCCTGCAGATGATTGAGGAAGCCGACGATCGAGGTCGCCTTCTTCAGCTTGGCTTTGAATTTGGGAATCAGCGTCATGGGCTTGGCGTTGACGTTATTCAGGTCGAAGACCAGCAGCGTGGGCCGCTCCGCTTCAGGCAGATCGGTGAGCCGTGCGACGGCGTCCTTGTCGCCCTTCAAAAACTCCACTTTCACGCCCAGCTTCCGCGAAGTTTCATTGATTTTGGCCTGAAAGAACAGGTCCTCAATGAAGCAGAAGATGCGGGTAGTTGCATCCTCGCGAATGGGTGCGGCCGGAGGCGCAACGTAGGTGTCCTGGTAATGGCTGTTATGGCCGTTGCTGGTGATCTGAATGGTCGAAGGAGGGCCGTCGGAGACGTTGCCGTTGACCACGCGGTAGCTGTGGTCCATCGGACCCACAAATTCCCTGGGCCCCTTCTGCTTGCTCTTGCGCTTGCCCTGGCCACCGCCGCCTTGCCCTGGCTGCGCCACGCTGTTCCCCGGTTGTAGCGGCGCGGGCGAACCCTTCTGGAAGAACTTCTTTTTCTTGCGGGATTGGCCCTGGTGGTTGGCATGTGCCTGCGGCGCCTTGGGGGGCGCCGGTTGTGCCGGGGCCTGCGCCTGAGGTTGCGCCGGCTGTGCCTGGGGCGCTCCGGCTGGGTTGGCTTTGTTCTTCCGCCGGCGCCGGCGGCGCCGATGCCCCTGCGACTGGCCCTGGCCGTTGGCCGGGGCTGACCCCAGATCAGGCTGGGGTTGCGTCGATTCTGTCGTCATGCGTTTACTTCCTGGCACTTTGCAATCTGGTGCATTGCGCTTCCTGTGCGTTCCACTCTTGGCTTTCGCCGTTGCCAACCCAGCGCCGAGAGTGGCTCTGAGCGTCCTCATTTGCCTGCCGTTTGTCCAGGTTTGGACGGGGAACGCAACGGCCTGCGGTTCACAAGTTGATTGAGAACATCCCACAGGCTGCCGCGGAGCGGAACTCCGCAATCAACCTGCCATGAATCCCAGATGGTTTGGCGTCTTGCCGTTCTCAGTCGAGGAGCCTTGCTTTTGCTCCATTCGCCCATTTTGTCCTTTGTTTGAAGCCCGCTGCCGGATTCATCTTCGGGATTGAAACGGGGTGCGGCCTGCGCTTTCCTCTCGGGGTGATGCCCTTCCTATGGGAGCTTTCGCCGCGTGCAGCCTGGTAAGGATGGATCGGGCCGGCTAAGTTTCCTTGCTCGGCGGCGAGCTTGCTCTGCCCCTTTCGGGTGGCCTGCGTCAGCCGCTTGATAGGCAAATCTGATACTACAGCGAAGCATCCCCGCTGGCAAGTGCACTCTTTGGCACCTTGCCTGCGAAATCTTCGGACGACGGCCCTGGCGATGCGACCCAACGCAAAAACGCCACCCCAACCGGGATGGCGTCTCGCTGTCCTGCACTGGTCACTGGCCTCCCAAATATGAATCGGACGATGGCTCTTTCCACCGTACCTATTGCAGATTTCCCAGCCGGCTTTCCCTTTTGAGGGCCGCTTCGTTGGCGGTTACTTGTGCCGGGCTCTGCTGTTCTTTGGGCTGGCCGGAATTCTACCCAGCAGCCTGCATATCACTGGCGCTATCTAGATATGCAATCGGTGTGCCGTTCCCGATACTGTTTGCTTTCAATAATGTACCAACTCGCCAACATGGGAATTGTCTCAATTCTGGTAGGTGAGCGGAGAAAAGAATGCAAAAAACCATAGAAATCCGCTTTACCGCTGACATTCAGGGCAATAATGCGTGCCTCTCCCGGCCAGAACAATGCGCCGGATTGGCGTCTCGCACTGCCGGCAAGCCAATCCAGTTCGCAGGTAGACGCAGTGCTCGAGCTGAAAGAATCCGCGCACGCCGTCCGCGTCCACATAGTCTGACACCGACGACCCGCCTAGCCGGATCGCGTGCTCCAGTACCTCTTTGAGCGCCAGCCTCAGCCGTTCCAATTCCGTCCTGGTCAGGCGGCCGGCCATGCGTCGCGGACGAATACCGGCGCGAAACAGGCTTTCGTCTGCGTAGATGTTGCCCACCCCGGCTAGCAGCGACTGGTTCAGCAGGGCAGCCTTGATGGCCAGGCGCCGGCCACGGAACAAGGCGGCAAATTCGTCCGCCGTAATCGTCAGAGGCTCGGCCCCAGGGCCGGCGAATCCGGCACCGCGGCCCAGGTCGCGAAACTCCAGCCGGCCAAACCGCCGTGGGTCGACGAAGCGCAACTCCCGTCCGCTGGCCAACCCCAGCCGCGCATGCGTGTGCGGAGCGACAGGACCATCCGACGTGGTTACCAGCAGCCGCCCGGTCATGCCCAGGTGCACAATCCACTGGGCCTCGGCTTTTGCGACGCTCCTCTCTTCAAAGCTGCCGTCTACAGAACCGAGGGTGCAGACAATATGTTTTCCAACGCGTTTGACACCCAGGATGGCGCGTCCCTGAAGCCCCTTGGCCTGGTGCGCCTGCGATGTCTTAAAGGGTTCCCGGTGCGACCCGAACCACGCCTGCACGATGCGGTCCCCGCGCACCCGCTCGTTGACACCGCGGGCAATCGTCTCCACCTCAGGCAGCTCAGGCATGGTCTCATTGTAGAAGACCGGATTGTGCGCTGAAGCCTACTTGTGCTCTGCCGGCTCACGCACCGAGCTGGCCTCAAAGCTCACAATCTTCCATGCACCTTTCGCATCCTTCACATAGACACGGGTATAGCGAAAGCTGCCCTGAATCGGTCCCTCGGCAGACGTACCCTGTACCTCGGCAAGCGAGGTAACCAGCGCGGTGGTTCCGTAGAAGCGCACCTTCCGGTCCGATATTTCCAGCGAAGTGAAATGCGTGCGTCCGCTGCGCAGGTTGTCGAGGGACTGGGCTTTGGTCTGGAGCATTCCTGAAGCGGTAGTAGCCATGTAATCGTCGGCGAGCAGCGAGTCCATGGCCGCCGTGTCGCCTTTCAAAATCGCCGTGCGCCATCTCTCTTCAAGCTGATCGATCTCGTGCCGCGCCTCGTGCTTCTTTTCCCCGGGCGGGCCGGACGGTTTGGCCTGGGCGTGGCCTGGCGGCCTTGTTTGGCCCGATGCCCTGGCCATTTGCGGCGACCCGCAGACGGCCACAAATACGGCCGCGGCAAGCGCAAGTTCGACCGCTTTGCGGCGGCAGGGGAGTGAAAAGTTGTTTTCGGCACCCGGCATAGGCGTATCGGATGGTAGCGTTGAATGCGCCTCCGGGTCAATCGGCTTGTTGAGGTATCGCATCAGTGCTCCCGCCGTCCCGCTTGATCACCCGCTATCACCCCAATGGGCTACCGCCGCTTTGACGTTATTCCCGTCTCAAACGAGAGCAACCAGGTCTTCCCGGTTCCGCTCGCGCATCTTTTGGTAGAGACCCCCCACGGCGTGTTTCTTGAAGTGCTCCGACTGCCCGTGCGCTTCCAACGCGCTCGCGTCCAGGTATTGCTCATAGATCAGCACCGTGTCCGGTTCGCCCTCCACCAGGTGCGGTATATAGGTCACGCACCCCGGCTCCTGGCGCGATGCTTTCGCCAGCTCGCGCAGGGTCTCCGCCACATCGGCGCGATCTTCAGGAGCGAACGTCATACGGACTAAGAAACTAACCATAGATCTCATTTCTCTCTTGCCCAGCTAGCCGCAATCTGCTCCCGGGAGTTTTCTTCGTGTTTCCCAAGTCTACGCGTGGATCGTGTCCAGCGCCGCCGCAAAATCATCGAGCACCATCGTCTGGTCCCGATCCGGACCGGTTGACACCATTCCGATACGCGCCCCGCTCTCCCGTTCCTGAAAGCGCAAATACTCTTTCGCCGCCCGCGGCAGCTTCTCAAATTCGGTAATTCCCTCGGTTGGCTCCCGCCATCCTTTCAGAGTCGTATACCGCGGCTTGACCTGCTCCAGCCCCTCCACATCGGCAGGAATTTCGTCCGTCACCTTGCCGTCGATCTCGTAGCCCACGCAGATCGGAATCTCGGCCAGGGTGTCCAGCACATCCAGCTTGGTCACCACCAACCACTCCGCGCCGTTGACCTGGTTGGAGTAGCGCAGCAGGGGGATGTCCAGCCAACCGCACCGCCGCGGCCGGCCGGTTACCGCGCCGTACTCGTTGCCCCGCGCCCGCAGCTCTTCGCCCGCAGCACCTTTGATCTCCGTCGGAAACGGCCCTTCGCCCACCCGCGTCACATAGGCCTTGGTTACAGAGATCACCGTCCCGATTGCCGTCGGACCAACGCCGGTCCCGGTGGCCGCGCCGCCCGCTGTTGCCGACGACGACGTCACAAAGGGATACGTGCCGTGGTCGATGTCCAGCATCGTCCCCTGCGCGCCCTCGAACATCACGCTGCCACCCGCGGCCAGAATCTTGTTCAGCACCCGTCCGGTATCCGTGACAAACGGCCTCACCTCCTCGGCCGCCGCCGCATATTCGTCAAACATCCTGGCCGGGTCGAGAGGCGCGGTTCCGGTTCCGAACAGAGCCTTCACAATCGCATTCTTCTCCGCGCATGCCGCCTCAATGTGCGTTTTCAGCAACTCAGGCCGCAGCAGATCCACCACCCGCAGGCCGCTGCGCGCCATCTTGTCTTCGTATGCCGGACCGATGCCCCGGCTGGTGGTGCCGATCTTCTTCCGGCCCGGAGCGCTCTCCGCCGCCAGCTCAATCATCCGGTGATAGGGCAGAATGACCTGCGCGCGGTTCGACACAAAAAGCTGCGCATCCACAGCCACGCCCAGCCCCCGCAGCTTGGCGACCTCCTTGAGGAAAGCAATTGGGTCGAGCACCACCCCATTGCCGATAATGCCTTTGCATGTCGGCCGCAGCACGCCGCAGGGAATGAGCTGCAGGATAAACTTCTGGCCGCCGATGATCACCGTGTGTCCGGCGTTATGGCCGCCCGCATAGCGTGCCACGGCGCTGAATCGCTCGCTCAGCACGTCCACGATTTTGCCCTTGCCCTCGTCGCCCCACTGAGCGCCCAACACTACCGCAGTCTTTGCTCGCATGTCGTCCCGTCTCTGGTCCAAAGTCCCCGAATCGATGAAGTGCTGAATTCTGGCGCTTAAAAATGAAGTGTTTTCGCTGTGCACCGCCGACCGCACAACACACCGTTTTCGATGATAAACCCTGTCCGCATCTTCCTTCGCATTCAGGGTGCTGGTCCGTGCGCCCATTGACCTTGTAACCTTGTCGTAACCGAGGAGAATTCACAAATGTCCACGGAAAGCCTCCGATCGAAGCGTGCGCAAATCTCGTTCGGTCTGTTCCTTATCTCTGCAATCGTCTTTGTCGCACAGGTCTTCTGCCAGCCGCCGGCGGGTGGTCTTCAGGCGTCGGGTCCAGCCACCCCCTGGCAGCCGCAGATTCACTTTTATGCTCCGCCCAATTGGATCAACGATCCCAATGGCCCCATCCTGCTCAACGGCCAGTACCATCTCTTCTTTCAGTTCAACCCGTTCGGCGATCAGTGGGGACACATGAGCTGGGGCCANNGAGAACGGCGTGGCCATCTTCAGCGGGTCAACGGTTGAAGATCGAGACAACACCAGCGGCCTCTGCGCCGATACGGGCCAGAAAACACCCGGTTGCCTTGTCGCCATTTACACGGGAGCTTCGCCAGACAAGCAGGACCAGAACATCGCCGTCAGCCGCGACGCGGGGGCCACCTGGACAAAATATGCCTCGAATCCAGTGATTGATCTGGGCCTCAAGAGTTTTCGCGACCCCAAGGTTTTTTGGCACGGCGCTTCGCAAAGCTGGGTTATGGTTGTGTCGCTCGCCGATCAGCACAAGCTCCGCATCTACCGTTCAAAAAACCTGCGCCAGTGGGAATTGGCCGGCGAATTTGGTCCCGCCGGCGCCACTTCGGGTGAATGGGAGTGCCCGGATCTAATTGAACTCCCCATCATGGACGACGCGGGCAAGCGCGTCTACGACTTCGCAACCAAGCGTTTCGCAAGCCGCTGGCTGCTGAGCGTCAATATCAACCCCGGCGGTCCCGCCAAGGGNNCATCCCGGCTCCGGACCTCACTGGGCCGATTGGGGTAAAGATTTCTACGCATCGACATCGTTCTCCAACATTCCGGCCAGCGGTGACGCAAACCAGGAACGCGTCTGGATTGGCTGGATGGACGATTGGCAGTATGCCTCAAAATTGCCTTCGCTCCCTGGCCGCGGAGAGATGACGATTGCCCGTCGCATCTTCCTGCGCGAGCCTCCCGCGCACCCTGCCCCGACACCGTCTCAGGAGCCGCTTATGCTGGTGCAGAAGCCCATCCTGCCGCTCCCGGCCGATAAGCGCTATGGGGCCATGTTCGGCGGTCCGCGCTTTCAGCCCATCGCCCAGGCCAACGCTCAACTGGGTGCTCAAAAAGCCGTCGGCAACGTCTACCGGTTGCGCTTTACCCTCGACCCCGGCGAAGCATCCGAGGTGGGGGTTCGCCTTCGCCGCAGCACAGCCAATCCGGATGGTCCCGCTGACGAGGAAACCCTGGTCGGGGTTGACCAGGCCACGGGTCGTGTCTTCGTCGATCGAACCCGTTCCGGCAAAACGGACTGGTCCCCCGATTTTCCCGCCCGCGTGTCAGCGCCGCTGAAGCACCCGCAGGCAGGCGCCATCCCAATGGAGATCGTTGTCGACAACAACTCCATTGAGGTCTTCGCTGAAGACGGCGAAACCGTTCTCACCAATCTCATCTATCCCGCGGCATCCAGCCAGGGTCTTGCATTTTATTCCACCGCGACGCCGCCAGGGTCGAGCCCGGCGCGCATTCGTGATCTGGAGTTTGTCCCGCTCGCACAACCCGCGGCAAAGTAGCGGTTGAAGGCCGACAATCCCGACGCTGTGAATCGCCCAGAGGCCATATTCGCGCGCCGCGCCGGCTTTTAACTCTTCAGACAGACTTGTCCAAAAGCGGCGACATGCGGATAATGAAGTACCTGAAGATTGGGCCGGATCCACCTTTTTTCTCCTTTTCGACCACGGATTAATTCCTGCGTTCAGAGCGAATGCCGGCCTGATACGTCCATCGGTTCAGACGTCCCCGCGAGGTCATTGTGGCCATCAAAAATCTTGCAATCGCCAGCCGGATACTGTGGAAGCACCCGGCATTCACCGTGACTGCGGTGCTGACCATCGCACTGGGAGTCGGTGCGAGCACAGCGATCTTCAGCGTGACCAATGCGGTGCTGTTGCGGCCGCTTCCATACAAAGATCCGGGCCGGCTGGTGATCGGCGGCATGGACCTGCGCAAGCGCAACGTTCACGACCTGCCGTTCTCGAATGCCGATTACATCGATCTGCGCGAAGGCACCAAGGCGCTATTCACTGACATGGCAGGCGTCTTTACCGGCCGCATGGTCGTCGCGCGCGAAGACGGCACGCCGGAACAGATTCGCTATGCCGTTGTCACCACAAACTTCTTCCAACTGACTGGCGCGAAGATTCTCTATGGTAGGGACTTCACACCTCAGGACGGACTGCCGCAGCCCCCGGCCCCGCCAGCGGACAGCCAGAACGCCGCAACCACGCGGCTGCCGCAGTTCGCCATTCTCAGCTACGAGTATTTCCGCAGGCGGTACGGCGCCAACCAGGCAATCATTGGCCACACCATGACGTTCACAGGGCGCTTCGGGCCGGTGATTGCCGGTGTCCTGGCGCCGGGCTTTCACCTTTACTTCCCGCCCTCGGCCGACGTGGAAGCCGCGCCGGACATCTGGATCGCCAACCGCCTGGATTACGACGCGGCCAATCGGAAGAGTTTCAGCATATTCCCCATCGGCAAGTTGAAAGACGGAGCGTCTCTGGCCAACGCGCAGAGTGCCGCCGACCAGGTTGCGGCCCAGGCGCGCAAGGACTTCCCCATCTCCGGTTCGTCCGGTTACAGCATTGTGCTGGAGCCGATCAGGCAGCACCTGGTAGCCGAGGTGCGGCCGGCGATTCTCGCGCTGATGGGCTCGGTGATTTTTCTTCTGCTTATCGCGTGCGCCAACGTGGCCAATCTGCTGCTGGTGCGCGCGTCGTTTCGAGAACACGAGTTCGCAATACGCGCAGCCATGGGCGCCAGCCGGTGGCGGCTGATTCTTCCACTGCTAACTGAAGCTTGCCTGCTTGCGGCCATGGGCACAGTGCTGGGTCTTGGCCTGGGATGGGCCGGCATTCACGAGCTGCGCGTGCTGGCGCCGGCCAATCTGCCGCTGCTCGACGATGTGCGCATCGACGGCGTCGTGCTTGCGTATACGGCGCTTGCCGGCCTGGCGGCCGCAGCCATCTTCGGCATCGCTCCCGCTTGGCGCGCATCGCAACCGGCGCTGATGAATGTGCTGCGCGGTACCAGCAGGACTGCCGGTCTGGCCAGCGGCGCAAGTCTTCGCAATCTGGTGGTGATGGCGGAAGTGGCGCTCAGCTTTGTCCTGTTGATCGGGTCCGGCTTGATGTTCCGCAGCTTTATGGAATTGCAGCGCGTCGATCCTGGTTTCGATCCGCACAACCTGCTGACGCTTCAACTGGTGGGCGCGCCGCTGCGACTCCAGACCCCGGAAGAACGTGCCGTGCTGATGGGCCAGATTGCACAGCGTTTGCGGGCGATTCCCGGTGTGCAAAGCGTGACCGCGTCGTTTCCGTTTCCGCTGACCGGGGAGTTCAGTCCGATTCGTTGGGGAACGGACGAGGCGCTGAAGGACCCAAGCCGATTCCAGGCCACGGAGTTTCAGGTTGTTCTTCCCGGATATTTTGAAACCATGCGCACGCCTGTGCTGGATGGACGCACGTTTACCGACGAAGACAATCTGCCGGGGCGCAACCGCGTGGTGATTGACGACAAGCTTGCGAAGAAGGCCTTCCCCGGCGAGTCGGCGGTAGGGAAGCGCATCCTCATCCGTATTCGCACCCCCGAACCGGAATGGGTTGAGGTGATCGGCGTGGTTGCGCATCAACGCACCACATCGCTTTCAGAGCCCGGGCGCGAACAGGTCTATTTCGCCGACGCATTCATGGGTTCCGGCTTTGTGCGCTCATGGGCCATTCGCACCAGCGGCAACGCGGGAAATTATTCAGAGGAAGTGCGCGCGGCCATCAAGGGTATTGACTCGCATCTTCTGATCACAAATATGGAAACGGCGGAGTCGGTGGTCAATCGCGCGCAGGCCGGCACACGCTTTTCGCTGCTGCTGATCTCTGTCTTCGCGTTGATCGCGGTCACGCTGGCTGGCATCGGGCTATATGGCGTGCTTTCGACGGTAGTGCGGCAGCGCACCGCTGAGATTGGCGTGCGCATGGCGCTGGGCGCGGAGCGGGGCGACATCCTTCGGCTTATCGTCCTGCAAGGGCTGCGGCTGAGCGTGGTCGGCATTATTATCGGAGTCGTTGCTGCCTTTGGGCTTGGTCGAGTAATTACGGCCATGCTGGTAGGAGTGAAGTCCACCGATCCGGCAACGTTCGCCAGCGTGACGGTGGTGTTCCTCGCGATCTCGACGCTGGCGGCATGGATTCCCGCGCGGCGGGCATCGATTCTCGATCCAACAAAGGCACTGCGCGAACAGTAAGCCCTTCCACAATTGAAATAGCTTCGGTACACTGCGTTCATCGTCGTCTGAAACAGGGCCGCACCCTCACTTCCGGTCATTTTCACGGAGAAGAACGCCATGCCTACTCGAGCCTCAATCCTTGCCGATCTCAAGAGCAAAGGTAAAGAGAATACGCGAAAAATCTATGCGCGCCACGGCATGCCCGCCGACCGCGTTTACGGCGTCAGCGTCGCCGACCTGAAGCTCATCGCCAAAACCATCAAAGGCCAGCAGGCGCTGGCCCTTGAACTCTACGCAAGCGGCATCATGGACGCGATGTACCTCGCCGGCATGGTGGCCGACGGCGCGCAGATGAACCGCAAGCAGTTGAACGAGTGGGCCGAGGGCGCTGCCGAGATGCAGATGATCGCGGAATACACCGTGCCGTGGGTTGCGGTGGACAACGAGCACGGCCGCGAACTTGCTCTCGAATGGATGAAGTCGAAGAAGGAAAGAGTGGCGGCTGCCGGCTGGTCAACCTACTCCGGCCTGGTCGCTCTCAAACCCGATGCCGCCCTCGACCTCAAGGAGATTCAATCCCTGCTCGAAACCATTGTCGAGAAGATTCATACTGCCCCGAACCGCGTCCGCTACACCATGAACAGCTTCGTCATCTCCGTGGGAAGCTATGTGAAGCCGCTGGAGAAGCAGGCCAAAGCCGCGGCGAAAAAGATCGGGGAAGTCAGCGTCGATATGGGCGATACCGCCTGCAAAATCCCGCTGGCCACCGCGTACATTGAGAAGGTGGAAGCCGCCGCCAAGTTCGGCCAGAAGCGCAAGACCATCCGCTGCTAAAGCGGAATCCGGAATGCTTTTGAGCTCATCTGATCATTCCGCGCAACTAACCCCACCATACCGGGTCTACACAAGCCATTGGTCCGTCTGCTGTGAGCCTCTCGATGAGTCTCAGGCGGCTTCGGACTGGCGCTTTCACTGCGGGGAAATCCCGCATTCGGGGTACCGAGAGGGAACATGCGACCCCAAACCTGCTTGCCTTCGTCTTCGGCGCACCAGCGTCTGGCCGCCCCTGGTCTGTCCGCACTTGCCTCGTTCCTGCTCCTGCTCATCCTCTCCCCGGCAGCGCACGCCCAATACCCTCAAGCTCAATATCCTCAATACGGCCAGCCCAGCCCCTATCCCCAGCAATATGGCCCCCAGCAGCCCGGCTCCCAATTCGGTCAACAGGCGCCCCTGAATCAGGCCCCCCTGAATCAGTCGTATGACCCGAATGATCCCCAGCCGGGCTACGCGCCAGCCCAACCCGGCTACGCTCCGGCCCAACCGCTGGCCCCGGAACAGCTTGAGCAGATGGTCGCCCCCATAGCCCTCTATCCAGACGCTCTGGTGGCCCAGGTGCTCGCTGCGGCCACTTACCCAGCGCAGGTGGTGGGCGCAGATCACTGGCTGCAAGCCCAGGGCTACGCCTCCCCCGACCAGATCGCCTATGGCGCCGACATGCAGGCCTGGGACCCCAGCGTGAAGGCCCTCACCGCGTTTCCCCAGGTCCTGGCCCAGATGGACCACGATCTGCAGTGGACCACCGATCTCGGCAACGCCTATTACAACCAGCCCCAGGACGTGCTCCAGACCATACAGGTTTTGCGCCAGCGCGCTGAGGCCGCCGGAAACCTGCAGACCACTCCGCAGGAGGCCGTCAGCTATAACCAGGGATACATCCAGCTCGCTCCGGTCAATCCCCAGGTGGTTTACGTCCCCGCTTACAATCCATGGGACGTATACGGACAGCCCATTCAGCCCTATTCCGGCTTCTCTTTGCTTGGCTCGCTTGAGTCTCTCGCCGGCTCATCGCCGGTTCGATTCGGTCTCGGAATCGCCATGTCGGCCTTCAGCCACACACCGTTCGGCTGGGCTGGCTGGGCGCTGAACTGGCTCACTCAGGCCGTCCTCTTCCATAACTCCAACTACACCTCGCAAAGCACCACCGTCGCCCACTGGAACAACTATCCCCACGGCGGCCTGCCTTCGCATACACCCCGGGGCTACGGCGGCGATGCCCGACCGGCAACTGAGTTTGCCCGTTCCCAGGCTTACGGCGCGTACAATCGGCTCTCCCCCCAGGAGCCTTACGCGCGCCAGCCAGTCCGCAATCAAAACGACAACCGGGCTAACTCAGCGTATCGTTCCGGCGACGCTATGAATCGCGGCTATCAGCAGCCAGTTCGACCGGCCATTCAAAACAACTATGCGTACAGCCGTCCGCAGCCGGCTATGACCGCACGCGAGCAAGCCTATGGACGCCCTGTTTCCGGCCATCAAGGCGGCTATCAGGCCGGATACCAGGGAGGCTACCAGCAGCCTTATGCCAGCCGACCCGCTATGGCGTATGCAAGCCCGCAGCACAACGACTTCGCCCAGCGTTCGTATTCGCCTGCGCCGTCCTACTCTGGGAACCGGGGTTCATCGTATGGCGGCTCCGCCTACGGCAACCGCGCCTTCGCCGGGTCCAAACCGGAGAAATCCGGAGGTTTTTTTGGCGGCCATAACTCCGAGAAATCTTACGGGAACTACAAGGCCCCGAAGAGCAACTTCAAGGAGCCCAAAGCGCCCAAAGAGCACTCCCACGGCGGCGGTCACTCCGGTGGCGGCGGCCACCATGGTGGCCATCGCCACTAAAAAAATAGGCAAACTCAGGTTCTTCCAGTCGTAATCCGGCGGCAGTCCGCCCCATTGCCAGAACCGCGTGCTCCCCGCTTGCCGAATCCACGCCGAGAGCTGGGCAGCCTGAGACAAATCTGGGAACCGCTTGACATACGGAACCGCCCAGCCGATCGTCGCCCCCGAGATTTTGTCGGGAACATTCTGCTGGACCCCAGTAACCTTGGCAAAAATCTCAGGATGCTGTAATCCCGCCACGCAGAGCTTGACCAGCCGGTGGATCGCGCCGTTCTTCTCCGCATACGCATCCACGCCGTTTGCCTCGCCCAGTTCTGCCAGCATCACCAGCGGAGCCAGCGCATACAGGTGATAGTGCAGCGCCATGCCGGCGCGATCCAGCTCGCGCGGCAGCGCGCCATCGGGCCGGATGTCGCCCACCCCAATCTTGTAAGCGTCCAGGCCCCAGCGGAAATCGGTCTTGTCCTCGATCGCAATTCCTGCCGCCGCCACGGCGAATCCCGCCCAGTAGCCATGGTTGTTCCACGCGTCGCTGTTGGGGTTGCTGCGCTTCCCCTCAACGTAGTCGCGCGCACGGTTGGCCAGGCTGCCCAGCCATTTCTGGATCGCCTTGTCCTGGTCCGCAGTGCCCACACCGCTGTCCCGCACCTTCAGGTATGCCATTGCTACGCCGGCCAGCAGCCACTTCTGCTCATAGCTTCCCTGGCCCGTGGGCATTGCAGCTGACCACGCCTGCGCCTTCGCAGCGGCTTCAAGCAATGCATAGACGCACGATGCTCCTGCCCGGCTCCCCGTGGTTCGATACGCGTCGGCCGCTTGGCCCGCCCACTCGCCCAGATGCGTCGGCGCTTCGGTCGCGTCTCGAAAGGCCTTTTGTTTTACGGGATCGATGATCGAGTGGTGTTCGTCGGTGTAGTAGCTCTCCGCGTTGAGCGATTTGGCAAACGCAGGCGGCTGCGGACACGTGTAAGGCGCATCGGTCATGGTCACCGCCTGCCCATCCCACGGCGAGCGCAGGCGCTGCGCATACGCCGCCGGGCTCGCAGATCCTAGCGTCAGCAACACCAGACAGCCCGCGCCGATTTGAGCAAAAGACTTCATCGCGGATTTATCCTCGCAGACTTACCAAGGTCAAATTGTAGCGCGCACCGCGATCTTCAAGCCGGGAAAGGCGCGAACCTCGCCAGGCAACGAGAATCCTTTGTTAACCAACCATGGCCTTCATCCGTTGTATGTGCAGAAGAGGCTCGAAGCCTTCTTCCCGCGAGGGGACATATCAATGCACATCGATGGCCGCGTCAAACACAGGGTTCTCTTTTCCATAGCGCTGTCCGCCGTTCTCTTTGCCGGCATTGCCGCCGCGCAGCCGCACTCGGCCGCACCGGCGCAGCTTCCCGCAGCCGCGTCGGCGGTGAGTGATCGGGACTTCGTTGCCACTCAGAATGAGCTCATCAAATTGCTGCGTCTGAGTCCGACGCTCACCACCGTCGTCGCGCGCGATCCATCCCTGCTCGCCAACCAGGAGTATGTGAGCCGCAACAATCCCCAGCTTGCGCAGTTCCTTGCCGCACACCCTGAAATTGCCCGCAACCCCGACTACTACCTCTTTACGCGCGTGCATCGCGAAGACGGGGGAAATGACGAGGCCCTCGAACGCGCCGTCTGGCCGGAGTTTTCGCAGCCGCGTGAGTTTCATCGCGACGTAATGGACATCCTCGGCCCCTTCTTCGCTTTGCTTGCCTTCGCGTGCTTTCTCAGCGCACTCATCTGGATTATTCGCCAGATTCTCGAAAACCGCCGCTGGGGACGCATGTTCAAGCTACAAAGCGAAGTCCATGGCCGGCTGATTGACAAGTTCAGCACCAGCCAGGAACTGGCCGCCTACATGAGCACCGATGCCGGCAGGCGTTTCCTTGAAGCTGCGCCCATCTCCGCCGGTATAGAGCCCGAACAGCGCGTCCCCAACGCCGTTGCTCGCGTCCTCACCCCGCTGCAAATCGGCATCGTGCTGGTTCTGCTCGGCATCGGCCTGCTTCTGCTGCGTCACACCAGCCCCGACACTGAAGTTCCCATGCTGGTTCTTGGAACCGTGGTGCTGATGCCCGGACTTGGGTTTATCATCTCCGCAGGAGTCACCTGGGTGCTGGCGGCGCGCCTCGGCCTCATGCCCGACAGCGCCGCGGCCATCATCAAATCACCCTTCGACCCCAGGGAAAACCAGTGAGCCGCGAGGCCCACAACCGAGCTGAAAGGTACTATGCCCACGCCTTGGGAATCAGTACTTCCGAACCTGTTGGCCGGCGACGCGCCGCATGTGGCAGAACTGCCCATGGACAATGACGCGTTCGCCGGCTTCTACAGCCGTTCGGCTCGTCCCCTGTGGGCTTACCTGGCGCGCGTCTCCGGCGATCCGGCACTGGCCGACGACCTGATGCAGGAGAGCTACGTGCGCTACCTCTGCGCGTCGCAGCCCGCATCGCTTGCGTTGGAAGGCGAAGTCGCCGCCCGCCGCTATCTGTTCCGCATAGCGACAAATCTGCTGCGCGACCACTGGCGCCGTCCCCATTCCACATCGATTGAAGAACTGCCTGAAGAGTTCTTCGCTGCCAGCGCCAGCTCCGCACAGGCCGATTCGCAAGCCGTCCTCGGCCCGGCTCTCGCGCAGATGCGCCCTCTTGACCGCCAGCTTCTCTGGCTCGCCCACGCAGAGGGCTACTCTCATCGCGAGATCGCCGCAATCACCGGTCTCGCATCGGCCAGCATCCGCCTGCTGCTCTTCCGCGCCCGCTGCAAAATCGCCCGCCTGCTCCAAAATCAGGCCCAGCTCCCGCTTTCAGTTCGGCTCAATGAGTCAGCCCGTCCAGAATCAGCCCGGCCTCTGAACCAAAGGAGCCAGCCATGACCCTGCGCCCGTGTTCCCATGAGAAAGAGGTCGCAGAGCTGCTGGCGCGCGGCCACTATCCCCAGGTCTGCACCCCGGAGCTTCGCGCCCACATCGGCTCCTGCCGCTCTTGCGCCGACCTGGTCCTCGTCACTCGTGCCTTCCAAGCCGCACGCGCCCAGACCGCAGCCGCCGTCAACCTTCCATCGCCGGGCCTGCTCTGGTGGCGTGCTCAACTGCGCCGCCGCAACGCCGCGGTCGAACGCATCGGCAAGCCAATCCTCGGCGCGCAAATCTTCGCCTTGTCCGTCTGCATTGTCTTCGCCATCGGATTTCTGGCCACCCAGGCCACCCATGGCCTTCGCTGGCTTTCATGGCTCGAAGGAACTTCGTTCGGCGGGTTTGGCTGGCCGTTGCAAATGCCGCAGGTACCCATGCTGCATCTGGATGCGCTGCTTAACTCCGGCCTTGGGATGCTGGTGCTCATTCCCATCCTCGCCACCCTGGTGTTGCTCGGCGGCGTGGCCATCTATTTCGCTTCGGAGCGAAAGAACGAGCCGCGCTGACTGGGCTTTACGGCTGACTCGTTGATTTGCTGACCCGCTCTCGACGCGTTAGCCTTTTCCGATGCCAGACTCGCTCACGACAGACCATCTCCTGCTCCGCCGCTGGCGCGAGTTAGACCGCAAACCGTTTCAGGCCCTCAACGCCGATCCCCGCGTGATGGAGCACTTCCCGGCCACGCTCACGCCGGAAGAGACTGACGCCGGCATCGCCCGCATCCAGAATCACTTCGACCGTCACGGCTTCGGCCTGTACGCCGCCGAACTGCGCGAGAGTGAAGTCTTCATCGGCTACGTCGGCCTGAGCGTCCCATCCTTCGACGCGCCCTTCACGCCGGCAGTTGAGATCGGCTGGCGTCTAGATTTCGACTTCTGGGGCCGCGGACTCGCCACTGAAGGTGCCCGCGCCGTGATGGACTATGCCTTTCAATCTCTCGGCCTCGCATCGCTGGTTTCATTTACAGTTCCCGCAAACCAGCGCTCCCGCCGCGTCATGGAAAAACTGGGCATGGTCCACGACCCATCCGGCGACTTCGATCACCCCAACCTTCCTCTCGGCCACCCCTTGCGCCGCCACGTCCTCTACCGCCTCGCCGCCCCAGTCGGGCTTTCCAATCCCTAATCCCTATTCCCTATTGCCTGCGTTTACCACCGCATCCGCCACCCGCGCCGCCTCCAACGCCGGCCGCACCGCGTGCACCCGAACCACCGACGCCCCGTTGAGAATAGCCGCCACCATTGCGGCCAGGCTGGCTGTCTCGCGCGCTTCCACCGGCGCATCCCGGCCTCCGTACAAGGTCGCTAACGCCCTTCCCAAAAACGATTTGCGCGAAACCCCAACGAACAGCGGCCGGCCTAACGAGAGCAGCTCCGCCTGGCGCTCCAGAAGCGCAAAATTCTCGTCAAACTTCTTCCCAAACCCGTACCCAGGGTCCAGTACGATTCTCTC
>PLPU01000333.1:0-10172 GCA_003159975.1 Acidobacteriaceae bacterium | reverse complement strand
GCCTCCGCGCAAGCCTCGGCCATGCCGGAATCCCAGAAAAGCCCACTCACGTCGTTCACAATCTCCGCTCCGGCAGCCACCGCGGCCCGCGCTGTCGCAGCCTTGTAGGTATCCACAGAGATCACGGCGTTTGGTTCGGCGGCCAGAATCCCCACCAAGACTGGCAGCAGCCGCGCCTGTTCTTCCTCGGCGCTCACCGCAGGGGCCTGCGCAAAACCTTCCGCACCGGACGCCTGCGATCCTGTTTTCGAACCTGGCCGCGTACTCTCCGCGCCCAAATCGAGCAGGTCCGCTCCCTCGTCCAACAACCTGATTCCATGCGCGATGGCCGCTTCAGGGTCGAGAAACAGTCCGCCATCGCTGAACGAGTCCGGCGTAATATTCACCACCCCGCACAGCAGCGTTCGCCGCCCCAGTTCCAGCGTCCGTGTGCGCAGGTTCCACGCCATGATGGTTCGTTCCATCGCCTTTTTCTCCCCGGTCGTGCTCATCGTCCAACGCGACCCCGTGACTGCCAAATCCCCCGCAACCGCCAGGAAGAACTTCCTCCTGGATGGTACGCCAGACCGGTTTTTTGCTGCTAAACTCCCTCCATGAAGGCCTTTCCTCGAATCCCAGCGCTCATTCTGGCCGCCGCATTCCTCTCCGCCGCTCTCTCCGGCCAGCCTCAAAAGCACACTACGCGCCCGTCAGGGCATTCCGCCCCCACCACAGGCCAACTCGCTGACCGAATTCAGGTTATTCTCGCCGACCCGACACTGAGCCACGCCACTTTTGGAATCAGTGTAGCTACGCTCGACGGCCAGCCGCTCTATGGTTTGAACGAGGGCCGGTTGTTTGCGCCCGCCTCGAACGCCAAGCTGCTCACCACCGCCGCCGCCTTCGCGCTGCTGCCCGTTGACACGCTCACCTGGACCACCAACGTAGTCGCCGGCGGCGAAATCGACAACCAGGGAGTCCTCCATGGCGACCTGATCCTGCTCGGCGCGGGCGACCCCACGCTCAGCGCCCGACCCTATCCGTACCAACCACCTCAGCCGCCGCAAACCCCAGTCATTGCAACCCCTCAAGCCGCAACTCCTTCCACCCCAGTCCCCACGCCAGGTGAACCGGCCAAGCCTCCGCGTCCGATGGAAGTGCTGGAGTTGCTCGCCCAGCAGGTGGTGCAGGCCGGCGTGCGCACCGTCGACGGCAGCGTCGTGGGTGACGACATCTTCTTTCTCCACCAGCCCTACGGCTCAGCCTGGGCCTGGGACGATCTGCAGTGGGCCTATGGTGCTCCGGTCTCCGCACTCTCGTTCAACGAAAACACGATCGAGCTGACCCTGACCCCCGATCCAGCCGCGCCCGGAACAACCTCCGCCGAGTGGATTCCTAATGTGGACTACTACACCCTCGATAACACCATGACCCCGGCAAATAAAGGGGACACGCCCCATCCCGGCCTCGACCGCCCGCTGGGCAGCATGCTGGTGCGCGCCTGGGGTACAGCGCCGTCCGAGGGATTCCACGCCGGTCTGGCCGTCGAAGATCCGGCGGATTTTACCGCGGCCGCATTCAGGCAGGCCTTGGTGAGCCGCGGCGTTTCCATCACCGGCGCAGCCGCGTCGGCGCACAGGTACTCGACCAGCACCATCGACTTTGCCGGTGAGCGCATCCAGCCGATCTCCCTGGTCGCTTCCGTAGTGAGCACCGTGGCCGCGCCGCTCCTGGACCGCAAAGTTCTCGCCACGCACGTTTCCGTCCCCGTGGCCGAGGACATCATGCTCACCAACAAGACCAGCCAGAACCTGCATGCGGAGTTGCTGCTGCGGTTGCTCGGCAAACTTTGCGGCACGGACGGCAGCACTGCCGAGGGGACGCGCGTGGTGCGCCAATTCATCCTCGACGCCGGCGTGGACGACGGAGATTTCTTCTTCTACGACGGCTCTGGCATGAGCATGGACGACCGCATCGCGCCCCGCGCCATTACCAGGCTGCTGGCTTACGGCTCACACCAGCTTTGGGGCCAGGCTTGGCGGGACACACTACCCGCCGCCGGCGTGGATGGAACACTGGTTGGACGGTTCAGGAATTCGCCCCTCAAGGGCCGCCTGTGGGCCAAGACCGGCACGTTAGGTGAGACCAACGCCCTCTCTGGCTATCTGACAGGGGCCAGCGGCAAAACGCTGGTGTTTTCCATTCTGGTCAATGGCCACCGCCCTGGGAGCACCGTGGAGCTTCAGGCCATCGATCGCATCGCCGAAGCAATTGCCGCTGCGGAATAACGCTGTATCATCAGAGCCAGATGCGCTTCGGTTCCTTTGCTGCTTCAATCACTCTCCTAGCCTGTGCTGCCGGCGTTGCCGCCGCTCTGGCCGGTTGCCGCTCTCTGCCTCCGTCAAAACCCGAGGCGCTTTGGACTGTCGAAGAGGGTAGAGGCGCCATTGTCTACAGCCAGAAGTGCGCCAAATGCCATTACCCGACGACCACGCACGGCCTGCATGGGCCGGGGTTGCAGGCGCTCACCAAAGTGAAAGCAATGCCCTCNNTATCTGCACACGCTATGACCACCGACACCGGGAAGAACGCGCCAGCGCCGCGTCGAGAGTTCCTACCGCTGCCCGCCCTGGCGTTCATCAGTCTTTACCTTCTTGTTTTGGCCGGTGTGATCGTAGTGGGAGTCGTTGCGGGCGGCCACTATCCGCCTATCTTTCTCATCTTTGCGGCCGTCTTCATCGCCGCCAGCGGCGGGTTGCTGCTGCTGTTTCGCTGGGCGTGGGCGCTTGCCCTGGCCGCAGTTTTGCTTTTGGCGGTCTACGACCTGTGGATCTTCTCCGGTCAGCGTCAGGGAGCGGCCCTGGTCCAGGGATCTCTCAATCTGGTCTTCTTTCTCTACCTGGTGCGCACCGAGGTTCGCGCAAAGCTGCGTTAGGAAGCGCGGAAGGATTCTGCGATCTGGATGCGGAGTGGTAATCTTTTGCCCATGCTGCGCAAATTGCTGAACACCTTCCTCTGTCTTGGGCTGCCGCTGTTTGCAGCCGTGCCGGCTGTGGCCGCCGATGCCCCCACCAAGCGGTCAATCACCCTCGACGACCTGGCCCGCATTCAGCGCGTAAGCGCCCCGGTTCTCTCGCCAGACGGCGAATGGATTCTTTACTCCGTAAGCCAGATCGACATTAAGGAAGACAAGAGCCAGTCTCACTTGTGGATGGCGAAATGGGACGGCTCGGCGCGCATCCAGCTAACCTATGGCAAAGAGGGAGCTTCGTCGCCAAAATTCAGCCCCGACGGCAAATACATCAGCTTCACCTCGTCGCGGCCCGGTCCGGCCAAGGGCTCCCAGGTTTGGGTAATGGACCGGCGCGGCGGCGAAGCTGAGCAACTTACCGCAATTACCGACCAGGACATCGAGGGCTACAGTTGGTCACCCGACTCGAAAGAGCTGCTGCTCACGCTCCATCCCAAGGCCGAGCCGGATGCCGAAGAGGGCAAGCCCCCCGTGCCGCCCAAGCCCATCGTGATCGACCGCTACCATTTCAAGCAGGATGTACAGGGCTACCTGCGCGACGACGCCTGGGATGCGCTCTATCTCTACGATCTGGCCACGAAGAAGGCCGAAAAGCTGACCACCAGCAAGAACGTGTCGGAAGAAAACGCCGAGTGGTCACCTGACGGCGCGTGGATCGCTTTCGTAAGCAACCAGGACCCCGATCCCGACCGCAGCAACAACACCGATGTCTTTGTGGTGGCGCCCAAGCCCGGTTCGGCTCCGCGCAAGCTGACCACCTGGCCCGGCCCCGACGGCGGACGCGTGGCCTGGTCTCCTGATTCAAAATCCATCGCCTTTATTGAGGGCGCAGAACTGAAGTTATTGGAGTACTCGCAGTCCCGCGCCGCGGTCGTAACTCTGGACGGCAAGGTGAGTTACCCCGCTGCCAAGCTTGACCGCGCCATGCGTGAGCCGCTTTTCTTGGCTGATGGTCACCTGAGTTACCTGGTCGACGACGATCGCAACCAGTACCCAGCCGAAGTCGAATTAACCGGTAACGGAGCCAAGCGTTTGCTGGCGCAGCAAGGCGCGGTAATGGGATGGACCTACGCCGCAGGCCACACCGCCGTGCTTTACACCAACGACAGCGACCCCGCTGAAATCTACGCGTTCGAGAACGGCGCGCTGCGCAAAATCACCAACAACAACGATGCGCTGATGGCCGAACTGAACCTGGTGCCGACCGAAGATATCGAGTTCAAGAGCAAAGACGGAACCGATGTCCACGGCCTGTTGACCAAGCCGGCGGACTTTAAGGCAGGCTCGCCCGTGCCCATGATTCTCTTCATCCACGGGGGCCCCAACGGCCAGGACGAGCACACCTTCGACTTTCTTCGCCAATGGCTCGCCACCAGGGGCTACGCCGAACTGAATGTGAACTACCGCGGCGGTTCAGGTCGCGGCCAGGATTATTCAAAAGCCATCGCCGCTGACTGGGGCCACTATGAAGTGCAGGATCTGCTGGCTGGCGTGGACAAGGCGGTCGCCCTCGGTGTGGCCGATCCAAACCGCCTGGCAGTGACCGGCTGGAGTTATGGCGGCATCCTCACCGATTACACCGTCGCCAGCACCGATCGCTTCAAGGCGGCCATCAGCGGCGCCGGTGTTGCTGCGCCCATGTCGTTCTACGGTGTGGATCAATACATTCTTCAGTATGACAATGAGCTTGGTCCCCCATGGAAGAACCTGCAACTCTATATCAAGATGAGTTATCCGTTTCTTGAGATAGACAAGCGCATCCACACCCCCATGCTCTTCATGGGCGGAACGTCGGATATGAATGTGCCATTGCTTGGCGGCGAGCAGATGTACGAAGCGCTCAAGTCATTGGGCCGTCCCACTGAGTTAGTGGTTTATCCCGGCCAGTTCCACGGCTTCACGCGCCCGAGTTACATCCGCGACCGCTATGAGCGCTGGCTCGCATGGTGGGATAAGTACCTGAAACCGCCCGCGCCTGCCGCGGAAACGAAGAAGTAGCTCAGTTGCACAGAGTCTTCATCTTGTCGAAGGGCTTTGGCTTGAAGGGTGGATACGGCAGCTTCCGTGAATCCATAAACTGGTCAGGAAGCGTGCCGCCGTACTTCAGCGCCGCGTCGGGGTCCTGCGCGTAAGCGGGATCCTGCTCCACCTGCGCCAGCGCGGAAAATTCGAAACCCTCTTTCTTGAGCTGGTCAATCAGCTCAGGCAGCATAAGCGTGGTAAATGCCGTGGCGTGCAGCAGCATCACGTTGGGAATCTCGTGACCGAACACGATGCGTTCTTCTTCGCGTCCCAGCATTACATAATCCGCCGCATTTTCGAGATAACTCTGCCTGAGCCATGCAATCGCCGCATCGTCCTGTTTTGCTACGCAGCGACCGTACGCGTCATTCCATGCATAGTCTTCAAAGTCCAGCGTAACTTGCGCCGTGCGGTACCCATGTTCCGTGAGATAACTCCGCACGGCATGGCGCTTTTCAAGCGTGTCGCCCTCCCACAAAAACGGATAGCGGAACCAGTGCCAGTCGCGCCCGGCGCCATACTGCTCAAGCGCCGGCTCATTCAGTGCGATCTCATGCTCAAAGGCCGCTGCCGAGTTATCCGACAGCGAGATATGCGACCAGGTATGACTGCCGATGTTCATGCCTGCATCCACCCAGATGTGCAGAGCCTGCTGCGCATCGGGATCATTCTCAAGCTTCACTGCATTCACAAAGCCATAGGTGCCTTCCATGTGATTGGCCTTGAGCTCAGCCGATAGAGCCGCCGCAATTTTGCTGCGATTCTCGCCCTGCGGCAACCTGCCCGCTGCCGGCAGATCGTCAAATGTGAGCGCGACGATCGGATGCGCGTCGAGCTCTGAAGCGGTCGCGGCATCCGTTACCGCGCCCGTCCAAACCTGTTCCGCAATCAGGCACACACCTTCTTTCGTGCATTTATAAATAGTGAGATAACTCCCGCTCGCCCGTTGCGCTTTTCCTGTAGCTCGAACCGTAAGGTGTTCCTGATAGGTCCCCGAGTCATACGCCAGATAGCCTGATAACTCGAACTGCTTTGAGTCGAACTCAATGTCGCTGTCGAACATGGCTGTCACGGTTTCAAACAAGTGACGCAATTCCGCCGTTCCGCGCACGCGGCTTCCTTCAGGATTGATAAACTCCGCGTCCGCCATGTACTCCGCGACCGAGGCGTCAATTTGTTTGTCGTGAAGATTACGCGCCCATTGCCGCCGCAGTGCTGCAAATGCGTCCTTCGACTCATCGGGGTAAGGCGAGTGCGACGACTGCCCCACGATCGGGATTGCAAACACCCCCGCAATTACCAGCGCCAACCATCGCTGCATGAAACCCTCCCATGCACCCTCACTGGCAAGTCTACCAAGCAGCGTCCTGATTGCCGGAACGGCTTCGACACCAACTCCCGTTACAATGAAAAGCGTGATGGAACTCGTCCAGATCGCTCCCGCGCGCAAGACACCCGCTCCCAAGCCTGAGTGGCTCCGCGCCCGCGCACCGATGGGCGAGAACTACCACGACCTCAAGCGCCTGGCCCGCTCGCTCGGTCTCCACACAGTTTGCGAGAGCGCGCAATGCCCCAACATCGGCGAGTGCTGGCACTCGAAGACCGCGACCTTCATGATGCTCGGCAACCTGTGCACTCGGCGCTGTGGATTCTGCGCCGTGCCCAAGGGCCGTCCCGAGCCCATCGACTTCGATGAGCCGCGCCGCGTGGCCGAAGCTGTGGCCATTCTCGGCCTGCAACACGCCGTGGTCACCAGCGTCAATCGCGACGACGACCTGGTGGGCGGTGCGCGCGCTTTTGCGCTGGTGATTGAGGAGATTCACCGCCAGGCCCCCGGCTGCCGCGTTGAAGTGCTGATCCCGGACTTTCAGGGAAACCGGGAAGCGATTCGCACCGTCGTTGAAGCGCGGCCCGAAGTGCTCAACCACAACACCGAGTCGGTGCCGCGGCTCTATCGCGTAGTGCGCTCCGGCGCGCGCTATGAGCGCACTCTTGAATTGCTGCGCTACTCCAAGGAACTGCGTCCCGATGGCATTACGAAGTCAGGCGTGATGGTCGGCCTGGGCGAAGAGACGCATGAACTGCTCCAGGTCTTTCGCGACCTCGCCGCCGTCCACTGCGACATNNTTTGCCGAGCTGAAGACCGAAGCGCTCAAGATGGGCTTCCGCCACGTTGAATCGGGCCCGCTGGTGCGCTCAAGCTACCATGCGCATGAGCAGGCCGCGTCGACCGGGCTGACGGTTGTGGCGTAGAGCTGCCTGAACCTCGACCCGTGCCGCCACGGGTTGTAGAATAGCCGTTGGCAGTACGGCACTTGCGAGGGGAATACGATGGCACTGTTCATGGAAGGCAATCCGGCAACCAAAGCGCTTTACGGCGACCTCAAGCGGCGCATGGACGGCACCGTGGCCACATTCCAGGCCAACCTGGCCTCCACGCGCACCGGCCGCGCCAGCGTACACATGCTTGACCAGGTCAAGGTGGATTATTACGGCACGCAGACGCCCATCAGCCAACTGGCCCAGGTGTCCACGCCCGAAGCGCAGTTGATCCTGATCTCTCCATGGGACCCGACCGTGATCAAGGAGATGGAAAAGGCACTGTCAGGCGCCGATCTCGGCTTCAATCCGCAGTCGGACGGCAAGGTGATCCGCATCCCCGTTCCGCCCATGACCGAGGAGCGGCGGCGCGACGTCTGCAAGCACCTCAACAAGGTCCTCGAAGAGCACCGGACTGCTGTTCGCAATGTTCGCCGCGACGGCAACGACGCCCTCAAAAAGCTCGCCAAGGAAAAGAAGATCAGCGAAGACGACGAGAAGCGCGCGTTAGAAGAAGTGCAGAAGATGACCGACGAAGAAATCCGCCGAATGGAAGAGCTCTCCCGCAAAAAAGAAGCCGAAGTCATGCAGGTGTGACCCGCTACCTCTTCCCGCCCGACCACTCCAGATAAGAATTCCATTCGCTCTGCCCCGGCATGCGCATCTGAAACTTGCCTGTCATTACTGCGGCTTTCAATTCATACACCAGGCGAAATTGCGGACCCGACCCTGCTTCTGACAGGAAGACCACGCAGTTTGGCTCCGGCGTGGAGATGTCGTAGTGAATGACATGGCCCTCATTGTCGAAGTAGATCGCTCTGAGTGGCTGGCCGGGCGCATCCTGAAAAATATAAAGCAGATCGCCATGCGCGCAATCAAAGCTGGCACGGCCTTTGCAGCCCGGATCTGAAGTGGTGTGCCGAGCCATGATGTGACCATTCAGCTCGCGCTGAAAGGAGTAGAGCCCGCTCGTAGCTACGCCGGGATTGCCGTGAGCTATTGCATCCCAGGTGCCTTCCAGAAAGCTCAGAGCCTTCCACGGGTCAGGTGCGGCATTGGCAGCGGTCTGCGCCATCAGCGGCAGTGAGCAGCACATGAACAGTGCAATGCATAGGCGTTTCATGCGCTTATTTTCTCATTAGCGCCGGGTCAAGGTATGAATCATTTCGTTTCTTCGGCCGCTTCTAGAACGGCAGGGCTACCTGCTTTGCCCGCACCTGGTTGGCGCGGACCTGCACCAGCACGTCCGCCCCGCTAGCCGCCGCTTCGGCCTTCACCAGCGCCATGGCGATGTTGGTCTTGAGGAACGGCGCGGCAGCTCAGGCTGTCGCGCACTTGTTTTTGCGCCGTTTTCCGATCGAAGGCCCGGCCCTCGATCCCGCTTAGTCGTTCCGGTAGTGAATCAGCGGCTTCTGATCCGCCGGAATCGCGGTGTAATAGCTCTTGCCTGCGAGCTGCTTCGCGAAGTCCGCTTTGGCCGCCTGTACCAGTTCCGGGCTCGTGAATAGATCAATCGCTGTGAGCGCGATCGCCTTCGACGCGATCACCATTCCGTCCTGGCCGATGCTCATGCCAGACGCGGCCGCTGCCTGCCACGTGTGCGCCGCGGAGCCGGGTACCCACGTAGCCGCGGAAAAGCCGATGGTGGGCACATTCCAGCTCACGTCGCCCACGTCCGTTGAGGCGGCCGGCTCGTTGGGATCGAAGTGCCGCAGCGGTTCCACCACGTCGGTTTGATCCAGGCTGGGGACGGTCTCCGTGCCAAACGTCTTCTGCAATTCAAGCGCAAACTTCTGCTGCTCGGCGTCCATTTTGAATCCGCCCACTTCTTCCAGGTTCTTCTGCGCGACGGCTGCCAACGCATCGTTGGGCACAATGTTGGCGTCGCTGCCAATGCCGGTCACCTCGAGGGTGGTTCCCGTCATCAGGGCCGCGCCCTGCGCCACCTTGAGAATCCGATCCCAGATGTCCTTGAGCATGGTGTTCGAAGGGCTGCGCGCCATCAGGTCCATCTGCGCCAGGTCCGGCACAATGTTCGGCGCCACGCCGCCCTTGGAGATGATGTAATGCATGCGCGTGTTGCTTGGAACGTGCTCGCGCATGAATTCAATGCCGTTGCCCATCAGCATCACCGCATCCAGCGCCGAGCGGCCGCGATCCGGCGACATGGCCGCGTGCGCCGCGATCCCATGAAACGTAAACTTGGCCGATATCACCGCGAGCATGCCGCCGTCGTTCACTGAGTTGCCATCGCCCGGATGCCAGTGCAACACGACATCCACGTCTTTGAATGCGCCGGCGCGGACCATGTATACCTTGCCCGATCCACCTTCTTCCGCCGGCGTGCCGTAGTAGCGCAGCGTGCCTGCGATGTGGTGTTGCTGCATGTACTGTTTCAGCGCCACGGCGGCCAGCGCAGCGCCCGAGCCCAGCAGGTTGTGCCCGCAGCCGTGGCCTGGCGCACCGGCCTGCACGGGTGATCGCGTGGGCACCGGCTCTTGCGAGAGTCCAGGCAGCGCGTCGAACTCGCCCAGGATTCCGATTACAGGTTTTCCCACGCCGTAGCTGGCAATGAATGCGGTCGGCTCATCGGCAACACCCGCCTCGATTTGGAATCCCGAAGCTTTCAACTGCTCCTGAAGCAACGATGAACTTTTTGTTTCGTGATAGCCCAGTTCCGCATAGCCCCAAATCTGCTTGGAGACCTGCTTCCAATTCGACGCGTTCTGGTCCACCAGTTGCTTCAACTCCGCATGCGCGCCAGCCGGCGTCTGCGCGGTTGCCGTGGCTCCGGTGGCGGCCAACGCCATGGCGATCACCG
>PLPU01000328.1:199-23572 GCA_003159975.1 Acidobacteriaceae bacterium | reverse complement strand
TCGGGATGCTCAGGATGACAGCTCGTTTCTGATACGAGCTTCTGATCTGATACGAATTCCTAATCTGATACGAACTCCTAATCTGATACTAACTTCTGACCATCACCTTAGCTGACGTGCTCGATTACTACTGACTCCAGGACTACGGGCTTGTGGGGCTTGTCCTGGCCGTTGCGCGGGACGAGTGAGATTTTGGTGACGATGTTCTGTCCTTCGACGACCTCGCCAAAGATGGTGTGTTTTCCGGTGAGCCACGTAGTGGGGATGATGGTGATGAAGAATTGGCTGCCGTTGGTGTTGGGGCCGCTATTGGCCATGGCCAGCTTGCCGGGTTTGTCGAAGCTGTGCGGGGAGCTCTTGGTCTCATCCCCAAAGCTATACCCCGGACCGCCCGTGCCGTTGCCGGCGGGGTCGCCGCCCTGGATCATGAAGTCGGGAATGACGCGGTGGAAGATGGTGCCGTCATAGAGCTTGCCGGTGGACTTGGCGCGGGTGGTGGGGTGGGTCCAATCCTTGGAGCCTTCGGCAAGCGCGATGAAGTTCTTGACGGTGATGGGCGCTTCGGATTCGAAGAGGCGGACGGTGATTTTGCCTTCGGTGGTCGAGAAGACTGCGTAGGTTCCTGGTGCGAGGGGCATGGAAACTCCTGAGATTATGTGGGATACCGGGTCTCAGAGGCGAGACCTGGGGCACCCGGCTAGGGTTTGGGCAGTGCCGGCCTGGGCGCTGCGGGAGCGGGTGGGGCGGTGGTTGCCGGAGGGGCGGGCAGCGGTTGGCCTTCAGGCACGATGGTGACTTTGCTGAGGTATACGGGCGTGAGCGGTTTGTCCTGGTCGTCGCGCTGGACACGGGCGATGGTCTTGACTACCGCAACGCTGGAATTGTCGCACTGACCGAAGAGAGTGTAGTGCTGGTTGAGCGAGTCGTAGGCCTGTTCGGTGATGAAGAACTGGCTGCCGTTGGTGTTGGGGCCAGAGTTGGCCATGGCCAGCTTGCCGGGCGCGTCGAAGTTCAGATTGGGATCGAGCTCATCGTCAAAAGCGTAACCGGGATCGCCCGTCCCTGTGCCGGTGGGATCGCCGCCCTGAACCATGAATTCGGGAATGACGCGATGGAAGATGGTGCCATCGTAGTAGCGCTTGTGGTGCTGCTTCTTTTTGGTGACCGGGTCGGTCCAGTCGATGGCGCCCTCGGCGAGGCCGATGAAGTTGGCGACCGCTTTGGGGGCCTGCTTCTCATAAAACTGGCAAGTGATGCGGCCCATGGAAGTGTCAAAGACCACGGAGGGGCCGTTGGGGTGAACCATGGCCGCCGCGGTGGCCTGGGGTGCGTCAGGGAGGTCTTCAGCCGGCTTGGCGGGGGTTTGCTGGGCGATGGCCGAAGCGGCGAAGGCCACAGCAAAGGCGGAAACGAAAAGCGCGAGTCTTGATTTCATGCCAATTNNGGCATGCGTCCTCATTTGCCTTGGAATCTCGACCATGCCTTGCTCGGCGCAGGAAGGGAAGCAACCCGCGAACGCTGAAAAGGGCGCGGCCGCAGAGAAGGGTGCGGGCGGCGATAAGGCTCAAGACAAATCAACACTGCCTCCGTTGCCCGCGGAGGCGCATGCGCAGCAGTCGATTGAGCTGGACGGCAAGACGCTGCACTATACCGTAACGGTTGGCGCGCTGCCGGTGCGCGATGCGGATGGAAAGACCGCGGGGCAGGTGGTTCTGACGGCCTATACCATGGAAGGCGACAACCGGCCGGTGACCTTTGCGGTGAACGGCGGACCGGGCGCAGCGAGCGTGTACCTGAACTTCGGCGCGATCGGGCCAAAGCATCTGCTGGCGGGTAACGAGGGAGACAGTCCGTCGGACGCGGCGACGCTGATCGACAATCCCGGGACGTGGTTGGATTTNNTACGACTGGCTGGTGAAGAACGGGCGGTTGGGGTCGCGGAAGTACATGGTGGGCGAGAGCTATGGAGGGTTTCGCGGGCCGCGGATCACCTACTATCTGCAGTCGCAGTTGGGCGTAGCGATGAACGGGGTGGTGCTGGTGTCGCCGTATTTGAATCCCTGGATCGAGGACAATGGGGACCTGTCGCCGGTGCCGTGGATGATGACGCTGCCTTCGATTACGGCGGCGCACCTGGAGCGCGAGAACAAGCTGACACCGCAGGCGATGGCGGACGTGATTGCGTACACGCGCGGGGAGTATGCGACGACGTTGCTCAAGGGACGATCCGATCCCGATGCGCAGCAGAAGATGATTCAGCATGTGACGGAGCTGAGCGGGTTGGATCCGGCGTTTGTTAAATTCTCCGGCGGACGACTGGAGACGGGCGCTTATCTCAGGGAAGTNNTTCGACCCGTTTCCATTTTCGCCGGAAGGGCGGTCGATCGATCCGATTCTGGGCAACATCATTGCACCGATGACAACGGCGATGGTGGACTTTGTGACCCGCACGGTGGGATGGAAGGTGGACGCACGGTACAACGCGCTGTCGTTTGATGTGGCGCGGGGATGGGATCGCGGCGATGACTTAAGGCGCGGTTCGGTGGCGCAGTTGCGCGAAGCGGTGGCGGCCGATCCGAAGCTGCGGGTGCTGATTGTGCACGGGTGGAACGATCTGTCGTGTCCATTCATGGGGTCGGTGCTGACCGTGGACCAGATGCCGGTGATGGGCGATCCNNGACGTGATGGAGATGTACGCGAAGCACTGAAAAAGCAGGGACTAAGGGACTAGGGACTAAGGGACTAGGGACGGCTGAAGCTTGAGTTGAAATGGCTGCTTGCCTGGTTGCGGGCAGCCATTGTTTTTGGTCTAGAGGGCGCGGGAAAGATGAGAAACGAATTGCCATTGACTCTCTACCCATAGATAAACTATATATAGATCCATGGCCAAGAAACCCGATCTGTTGCCCGGAACGTTGGACATGCTGATTCTGCATACGCTGACGCGCGCGCCGTTGCATGGTTACGGAATTGCGTTGCAAATCAAGCGGCTTTCCGACGATGTGCTGACGGTGGAAGAAGGCTCGCTTTATCCGGCGCTGCAGCGACTGCTGTTGCAAGGGTGGGTCAGGGCGGAATGGAAGATGACGGAGACCAATCGGCGAGCGCGGTTCTACACGCTGACTGCGGCGGGGAGGAAACAACTGGGGATCGAACTGTCGCAGTTTGAGCAGATGATTGGGGCGATTGGGCGCGTATTGCGGAATGCAGAGGAGGCCTAGATGAATGCGATTAGCCGTTTCATAAAGAGGCTCGCAATTCTTTTTGGCCGCACTCGGTTCAGGGGCGAACTGGACGAGGAGATGGCGTTTCATCGGGAGCAGGCGGAGAGGGAGTTTGTTGCAGGTGGGATGACGCCGGAGGCCGCGCGATACGCGGCGATGCGGCGGTTCGGGAATACTGCGCGCGTGAAGGAGAAGAGCCACGAATTGGTTGGATTCAAAGCGGAAACAGTGGCGCAGGATCTTCGGTTTGCGGTAAGGCAATTGCGCAGGAATCCGGGATTTGCGCTGACGGCGACTCTGATTCTGGCATTAGGGATTGGGGCCAGCGTGGCGATTTTTGCGTTTGTGGATGCGGCGCTGATCAAGCCGTTGCCGTATCCCGATCCCGCCCGCCTGGTTGCGGTGAACGAGAGTACGGAGCTTTTTCCGCGCAACGATCTTTCGTATGCGGATTATCTGGACTGGAAGCGGGTGAATACGGTTTTCAGCTCGTTGGATGTGTATGCCGCAAATCGATTTGAGCTGAATACGCCGTCCGGCACGGAACCGGTGCATGGATTACGGGTTAGCGCGGGATTTTTGGGAACGCTTGGGATTCACCCGCTGCTGGGACGGGATTTTCGCGAGGACGAGGATGCGGTGGGCGCGTCTCCCGTGGTGTTGCTGCGCTATGGGGTATGGCAAAGCAGATTTGGCGGCAGGCGCGATGTGGTGGGGCAGACGGTTAATTTGAGCGGAGTGGCCTACACCATTGTGGGCGTGCTGCCGCGGGATTTTGAATTTGCGCCGCGGGACATCGCGGAGTTCTGGGTGCCGTTGCAGCCGACTGGCGGGTGCGAGACGCGACGCAGTTGCCACAATCTTGACGGCGTGGCGAGGTTGAAGGGTGGTGTGACGGTGGCTGCCGCGATGGCGGAGATGAAGTCGATTGCGGCGGGGCTTGAGAGGAAATATCCGGACTCGAATCGTGGCAACAGCGCGAGCGTGATTCCGCTTTCGGACGCGATTGTCGGGAACATACGGCCGATTCTGCTGGCGCTGCAAGGCGGCGCAGGGCTGCTGCTGCTGATTGCGTGCGTGAATGTATCGAGCCTGATGCTGGTGCGCGCGGAGAGCCGGCGACGGGAAATCGCGGTGCGCGGGGCGCTGGGCGCATCGCGTGTGCGATTGTCGCGGCAGTTTGTTACCGAGGCGGTGACGCTGGTTGTGGCAGGCAGCGCGATGGGGCTCGGACTCGCTTATGGCGGCATGAAGGGATTGAGCGGGTTGATGTCGAAGGACTGGATGGACGGGATGCCGTTTTTGCGCGGGCTGGGGTTGAATCCACGCGTGCTGATTTTTGCGGCGTGCCTGGCTGTGCTTGCGGGGATTCTGTTTTCGATCACGCCCATTCTGCATTTCAGATTTTCAGACATGCGCGATGGATTGACGGAGGGCGGGCGCGGGTCCGCGGGAACGCTATGGCGGCGGATGGGCGCGAACCTGGTGGTGATTGAGCTGGCGACCGCGTTGGTATTGCTGGCGGGGGCGGGCTTGCTGGGTAAGAGCTTGTACAGACTTTTGCACGAGGACCTTGGATTCAGGGCTGACCATCTGGCGACTGTGAACGTGCATGTGCCCGAGAGTGTGGCTCCCAAGCCTGCGCAGGTGCTCGCATTTGAGCGTGCGCTGCTGGAGCGGGCTTCCGCGATGCCGGGAGTCGAATCGGCAGCGGCGATGGATGTGCTGCCGGTGAGTTGCAACTGCGATACGGATTGGGTGCGGTTTGTGGGAAGGCCTTACAACGGCATTCACAACGAGGTGAATGATCGTGTGGTGAGTGTGGGGCTGTTTCGGACCTTGCAGGTCAGGCTGAAGAGCGGACGTTTTTTCACCGAGCAGGACGATGCGAATTCGCCTAAAGTGGTTCTTATTAACGAGGCCTTCGCGCGGAAGTATTTTCCTGGGGAAGATCCGATTGGGAAAAAGATGGGCGACACCGATCTGACGCCGGCATCGATTCGCCAGATTGTTGGATTGGTGGAAGATTTGAAGGAAGCGGGATTGGATCAGGAACAATGGCCCGCCGAGTACGAGGCGTTCAACCAGAGTCCGAGCTCTTACTATTCACTTATATTGCGCACTTCGCAGAATCCGGGAGCGGTCTTAACAGCGCTGGCGCCGATGATTCACGGGGTGAATCCCAACGTGAGCGTTGATTGGCAAAGGACGATGGAGGATCGGATCGACGATTCCGAGGCTGCGAATATTCATCGTTCGGCGGCGTACCTGTTCGGTGGCTTCGCGGTTTTGGCGCTGGTGTTGGGGGTGGTGGGACTGTACGGAGTGATTGCGTTTTCGGTGGGTCGTAGGACGCGTGAGATCGGCGTGCGCATGGCGCTGGGCGCGCAGAGGAGTTCGGTCTATCGTTTGGTGTTGAAAGAGGCGGGACGGCTCATCGCAGTGGGCGTTGTGCTAGGGCTGGCGGGTTCAGTGGGCGCGGCGATGCTTATGCGGAAGCTGCTGTTCGGGGTGCAGGCGTGGGATGCGTGGACGCTGATTGGCGTAGCAGTGGTACTGGCGATTTCAGCGTTGATGGCCAGCTATTTTCCGGCGAGACAGGCGGCTTCGGTTGATCCTGCGGAAGCGTTGCGTGCGGAGTGAGACGACAGATTACAGATTACAGATTACAGTTTCCGAAATTCGGCTTCATGCTTCCCATCCATTCCGCAAAAACAAGCGGAATGGATGGGGCACGGTGCATTGATTGCATGAAGCAGATCCTTCGACTTCGCTACGCTCCGCTCAGCATGACAGCTTTTTCTGGTTCAAACATTTCTAGATGACGTTGAGGAAGCCGGCGGAGCGGAGCTTGGCGCCGGGGAAGACAAGGTCAAGGTTGTTGGCGCCGATGGTTTTGCTGACGGCTTCGCCTAAGACCTGGCGGAAGTCGGTGGTGACGGCGAGGTCGCGGCCCTCGTTCAACTCATGATCGGCTAGACCGGGCCAGCGGCCGTAGACTTTGCCGCCTTTGACATTGCCCCCGAGAACAAACATCGCATTGGCGTGGCCGTGGTCGGTGCCGCCGGTGCCGTTCTGGCGCGCGGTGCGGCCAAATTCGGACATCGTGACAAGAGTGACGTTCTCCGCAGCGTCGCCCATGTCTTGCCAGAAGGCGGCGATGGCTGTTGAGAACTCACGCAGGCGGTCTGAGAGCTGGCCGTTGACTCCGCCTTGATTTTGGTGTGTGTCCCAACCGCCGACGTCGGTGAAGGCCGCTTCAACGCCGAGGTTGGACTTGAGCAGTTGCGCAATCTGCTTCATGTTGTTGCCGAAGTCGTTGTTGGGGTATTCGATGCCAGCGGCGGGCTTGTACTGTGCGGGATTGGCATCGCGCAGCATTTTGACGGCTTCAAAGGTTTCGTCGCCGGCGGCGTGGAAGATGCGGTCGCCGCTGTCGCCGTACATGGCTTCGAAGGCGTTGGCGGCGACTGAGGGAGTGGGGCCGTGTTGGCCAACGACGAAGTTATTGAGGTTGGAGAGCGCGATGGCTGGTACCTTGCCGGCCAATGTGCGAGGAACCTGGGAGCCGAGCGCCAGTGCGCGGAAGGCTGTGTGCTGCTCGCAGGTGCCGGCGCAGGGATGGCGCAGGTCCTCAGCCTGGAGCGCGCGGTTGAGCCAGCCGTCTTCAGTGCTTTTGACGCCGGGCGTGCCGGACTCCATGTAGTCTTGCGCGTCGAAGTGGGAGCGGGACATGTCGGGCGAGCCGGCCGCGTGAACGACGGCGAGATGACCCTGGTCATAAAGCGGTTTGAATGCAGCGAGCGAGGGATGCAGCCCAAAGAATCCGTCGAGATCGAGAACCTGGGTTTCGGGAATGGCGATGCCGGGGCGCATGGCGTAGTAGTTCTTTTCGCGATAGGGAACGACCACGTTGAGGCCGTCGGCCGCGCCGCGCTGGAAGATGACGACGAGACGGCGGCCAGGGGCTGTCGCGGCTTCGGCCATCACGGAGCGGACCAGAAAGCTTGGGATTACGGCGGTGCCGGCGATGGCCAGTGCTCCATTGCGCAGGAAGAATCTACGGTTGGTCTGCATGGTGAACCTCTTGCTGCCGAGTCTGCGTTGGTTATCTTCGTTGAAATTCCGGGGAGCCTAACAATAGTCCTGCTAGCAGTTGATCTTGTTTTTCGAGCGCCGATGCGGCTTGCTTTGGGTTCATGGGCCTGGGCGGCGCCGATGTGCTTGCTGCTATTGAGGGGGAAGCCTGTGCAGCTAGCTGTTGTAAGACGGCCGAGCGCGTCGAATCGCTCACACCGCCGGGGACGAGGATCGACTCGAGGCGATGCTCTTCAACATCCGGCGGCGGGATATTTGCGGGATCGATTGCTGTGGCGACGTTGTGCATCACGGCGGGTGAGCCGTTGTTTTCCGCAAGCTGCACGGTGCCGAAAGCGGGCGGCGGTGCGATGTTCACGGCTATGCCCTGAAATCTGTTGGCCGCGAGCGTGAGCGCGAAATTCATCCGGTTGACGAGGGCTCCGGTGCTGACCCAGTCGGACGAATCCCACTTGTAGCCGGTGGGAGGCACCGCGCCGTAAAGCGGCATGCCCATTTCGCGCAAGGCATTGATCAAAGGCTGCATATTGGCGGTGTCCACCTTGGCGGCGCGGGCGGCGGAGACGACGTACTCGATGGGCGTTTTGACCTTGGCGCGATAAGCGCCCGTGGCCCAGAACTCAGGGGAGTGAAAGAGCGTCTTGAGAACTGTGCTTATGTCGCCGTCGCTGGCAAGGTAAGACTGGGCCATGCGATCCACGAGGGTCTTCGGAGGATCGTCGCCTACGAAGCGGATTGCCAGCTTGCGGGAGAGGAACTGGGCCGTCGCGGGGCGAGTGGCGAGCATGTGCAGCAACTCGCGGCCTTCCTTTTCGCCGCTTTCCTTGATCTTTTTGCCGAGAACTTTTTTGCTGCCGGGTTCGTGGCGATTCTCGTCGAATTTGAAGCCGCCGCCTCGCTGCGGACGATCGACAGTCCAGCCTGTGAGGACGCGCGCTACCTGGGTTACGTCCGCCTGCGTATAGCCGCCGTTGACGCCCAAAGTTTGTAACTCCATGAGCTCGCGGGCGTAGTTTTCATTGAGACCCTCGGGAGCTGCTTTTTTTGCGTTAGGATTACGTGCGGCCCGCTCTTTTGCTTTCTCGGCGGCCGGCGAATCGGGGCCCATGCTGCTGGCGTTGTCGAGGTAGAGAAGCATGGCAGGGCTGTGCGCAGTGGCTTCAAGCAGGTCTTCAAACTTGCCCAGCGCGTTGGGGCGAACCACGTCGCGCCCATAACTCACGAGATAGTAGGGGGTTGCTTCGTTCTTATGAAGGTAGACATTGAAGTGATTGAGCCAGAAATCGGTCATCACTTCCTGGAGCTGGGCGTTGGAGTAGATGTCGCGGACCAGGCGCTGGCTTGCCAATTCATCTGCAATAAGGCGCTGCGGGTTCTCAAGCGCGGCCACAAACTCCTTCTGAGCCGGGTTGAGACCAGCCAGGAGCGCGGTGCGCTGGGGCGGCTTGAGGGCCTTTCGGAAGGCGTCGAACTGAGGCTGCTTCATGACAGCAAGGCGAGCTAAGCGGCTTTGCACGGGGAGGGCGAGAATTTCGGAGATGAGCGCCGGATCGAAGGCAGGGGGCTCGGGTTTATCGGCGGTCGGGGCCATGTTCATCTGGCCGGTTTGTTGCAGCGATGGGGGCTGGATTTGGTCCGATGCTTGTTCGGCCTGCGGCGTGATCTTCCCCGTGGTGTCCATGCCTGGGGCGCTGGCTGTTTCAGCCATGGATTGGGCCATGGCCGGGTTGGGCATGGGTGGGTTAGTGCTGTCTGGGTTGGTGATAGTGGCGATGGCTGATGCTTGTTGCTGCTTCCGCCGATCCTTTTCCTGCTTTCTGAACTCAACGCGGGCCATTTCGTTTTCGTAGATGGCGCGGAGCGCGGGGCGATCGGGGATGGGCGCTTTGCCGTCGATTGCCTGGCGGATCACTGCATTGCTGGGAAAGTAGTAGAGCAGACCCTGCGGGTCGCCCTGCATGGCGGGGAAGTCGGCGAGGCGAGCTTCGATGCCGGACTGGTCGAGAGTTTCAGGGTGCAATTGCAGATCGAACCATTTCTCGAGGCCCATAACGCGGACGGCTTCAAGGTCGCCTGGGCGGACTCCGAATGTGAAGCGGTTGAGGGCGTGAAGGATGCGCTCATCGCCATGCAACTGGCCGGGCTGATAGGCTGGGCGGGCGGCAGGATGCCTGCTCGCCTGGTTGGGTTGGGGCGCCGCTTCCGCCATGGCCGGGGCGGAGGGGCTGACAAGGCCGAGGCACATGAGAGCGGCGATCGGTCCTCTGCACTGTTTGATCAACGGACTCTCCCTGTTCTGTGCCTTGGGCGATGGAGGATGCAACCCGGATTTTCTTCCCAATCCAGATTCTCTCCCTAATTCAGACCCTGCCCGATCGCGAAAGTTGTTCGACGGACCCAGAAAGACTGAGTTATGCTTGCGCTGGAGCAAGTCATCCTGCCAAGTTAGACGATTTACCGTCGCATCGAAACAGGCCCAGCGGCAAAAGCACTCCAAGGAGACCGCAGCCATGAAACTTGTTCCCGGCGCACTCATGCTTTTCACGCTTACATTTTGCCTGATCACAGGTTATCCCCAGTTGCTGGTTCTCGTCGCCGAAGCCGCGCTGGGTTCTTCTCAGGCCCTGGAAATCAAGTGAGCGTTACACGCTGAGCATTACTTTTCCTTCACCTTAACAACGAAATAGATGAGCGTGCTCCCCTTGGGAACGAGCATCTGGTGTGGCGTATTGGCGGGAATGTGGACTACATCGCCCTGACTCAGGGCGGTTCTGGTTCCGTTCTGCACAGAGGTTCCCCGGATCTCTCCGGGACTGACGGTTTTCGGGTTTTCGATGGTGCCGCCGGTCAGGAGCGTGGCGTTTCCCTGGACGAGGAAGAAGAAGTCCGCATAATTCTCATGAACCTCGGCGCCTCCATCCTTGTGCCGCAGAGCGATCATTGTGTAGTGGCCTGGATACTCATTCAGCTTGCTGCTCGCAGAACCTTCGGGGCCCTGCGCTTTTGAGTTCAGTTCCTGAGCCTTCTCGATCAACTGGCTCTGGGTGAAATGATCGATCGTCGGCGTCTGCGCAAAGGCCATCGGCAGCGCGCACGCAACAGCTAGAATTGCAATCGTTCTTCGCATTGAGGACCTCCAGAAAACTTCGGNNTAATCGCTCGCGCGCGACGCGAGAAAGACGGCGGCGCCGGCCAAATCCTCGGGCGTGCCCCAACGGCCAGCGGGAATCCGCTCCATGATCTGCCGCGAGCGCACGGGGTCCGCACGCAGCGCTTCGGTATTGTCGGTGGCCATGTAGCCGGGCGCGATTGCGTTTACGTTGATGCCCTTCGATGCCCACTCATTGGCAAAGGCCTTGGTCAGTTGTCCCACGCCGCCCTTGGCCGCCGCGTAACCCGGAACTGTTATGCCGCCCTGGAAGGTCAGCATCGATGCGATGTTGATGATTTTGCCTGAGCCGCGCGCGAGCATATGCTTGCCCGCATGCTTAGTCAGACGGAAGACGCTGGTCAGGTTCGTGTCGATCACCAGTTGCCAGTCCTCGTCGGAATGCTCGACGGCCGGCGCTCTGCGGATGGTGCCTGCATTGTTGACCAGGATATCGATGCCGCCAAAGTGCGCAACCACTTCATCGATCAGGCGGGCGCAGACGTCAGCTTTACTCACGTCGCCAACCACGCTAAAGGGCGTGGAGCCTGCGGCCTTACGCAGCATCTGCTCCGTTGCCACCGGTACGGCGCGTGAGCCATGAACGGCCACCTGCGCTCCTGCCTCGGCCAACGCAAGCGCAATGCCAGCGCCCAGTCCGCGTGACGAGCCGGTTACCAGTGCGGTCTTGTCCTTCAGGCTGAATTGATCCAGTATCATTGCCGCACTCTCTCTCCGGTTAAAGGAGCTCCGCAATCGCCAGCGCGTCCATATCGCTATAGACCTGGTTCTCTCCGCCCATGCCCCAGCAGAAGCGGTAGTTGCTGGTCCCCACGCCGGCGTGGATGGACCAGCCCGGAGAGACGACTGCCTGCTTGTTCGCCATCGCCAGGCTGCGTGTCTCATGCGCCGGGCCCATCAGGTGAATCACGCGCTGGTCAGAAGGAAGATCGAAATAGAGATACACCTCCGAACGCCTCATGTGCGTGTGGGGCGGCATGGTGTTCCACACGCTGCCCGTTGCGAGCTCGGTAAAGCCCATCACCAACTGGCAGCTTCGCGTACCTTCGAGATGGATGAGCCGCGTGATCTCGCGAGCGTTTGCGTTCTCAGCCGAGCCCAGTTTCGTCTTCGCCAGTGTGGCAGAAGGAATGAGAGTGGTGGGATACTCCGCGTGGGCCGGATAGCTCAAGAGGTAGAACTCCGCCGGCTGCGCCGCGTCGTTGCTTGAGAAGACCACCTGCTCGTTGCCACGGCCGACATACAGCGCATCGAGCTTGTCCAGCCGATGGGTTGCGCCATTCACTGTCACATTGCCCGCGCCGCCTATATTCAACACGCCAAGCTCGCGCCGCTCGGTAAAGTAATTGGACTTGAGCGGCTCGTAAGTGGGCAAGGGAAGCGCGTTCCCGGTCGGAACCGCAGAGCCAATTACTGTCCTATCGAGGTCGACGTAAGTTACGCTGAGTTTTCCCGGTTGAAACAGGTCGGTTACCAGAAATGTTTCGCGCAGCTCTTCCGTCGTCATGGTGCGATAACGCACAGAATCCGCCATCTGCAGGATCTTCATCGGTACCCTCTTTCCTTCTCTCCTATACGGCCGGCCAAATTTCTCCGCACGCGAAGGAGATGTGCGGGCCGGTTGTCGTACCGTGTATTACTGAACGATTGGCCCGTCCCATTGTATTGCCTTTGAGGCTGTGCGCAATGTAGCCTCGGTCCGATTCAATAACGGTATCATGGAGAAACGATGAGCGCTGGGAGACGATTGCGAAGGGCAATTCACTGCGGGACATGCAACATCGGCGCTCTTCGAGCAGACGTCAAGAGGATTCTCATGGCAAGAAGAGTGTCTTTGGTTTTGATTGCAGCGGTTGTAACTTTCGCCGGTGTGTTGGTAGTCCTTCCACTCTCGGGACAGTTGAAGACGCCTAAGCAAGACCCCGCCGGCGACACAGCAACAGTCGTGCTTCCTATTGCTACCGACTTGTCTCCAAAGCTGAAGCGGAAAGANNAAAAAATATCAGGATGCGATGTTGGAGATGGGCAAGAAATTCAATTGGCAACTTGGCCCGCGAATTGAACATGCCGACGATGCGGCTCTCGGCCAGACTTATCTGGATTTGTATTTCCTTTATCACGATCCAGCCATGATTACGCCGACGAGGGAGCGAATGGATGCGGTGATGCGCCTGCCGGACGATGCGGAGAAGCCACTGTGGTGGTGGTGCGACGCGCTGTTCATGGCGCCGCCAGTGCTGGTGAAACTGGCGAAAGCAACCGGAGATCGCAAGTACCTCGACTTCATGGACCGCGAATGGTGGATTACATCGAATCTGCTCTACAGCCAGAAGGATCGCCTTTACTATCGCGATAAGTCGTTCTTCGGGGCTCATGAAGCAAATGGGAGCAGGGTTTTCTGGTCACGCGGGAATGGTTGGGTGTTTGCTGGACTGGCGCGCGTGTTGGCGGAGATGCCGACGGACTATCCGTCGCGACCACGCTATGTGGCCCAGTTTCGAGAGATGGCTGCAGAAGTCGCCTTGCTGCAAGGAACGGACGGATTGTGGAGAGCGGGTCTGCTGGATGAAGCGAACTATAAGCTGCCGGAGAACTCTGGATCAGCGTTCTTTACCTATGGGTTCGCTTATGGGATCAACTCAGGAATTCTTGACCGAAAGCGGTACAAGCCCATCGTGGAAAAAGCATTGCGGGGACTGCTTGCCCACGTGTATGAGGATGGCCGCCTGGGCTCGATGCAACCCATAGGCGCGGCGCCTGGCGCGTTCACTGAGACCTCAAGTTATGTTTACGGAACAGGCGCGTTTATGCTGGCGGGATCGGAAGTCTATCGTCTTGCTCATTGAATCGCGTATCTGGCCGACGAAGGGGGACGAGGCCGATGATGCCGTCGATGCCGAAGCGGAAATCCGTGCCGGGAACGCGGAATACCTCGTCGAACAGGATTTCGAGCTGGCGGAGGGCTTCGTCGCGGAGCAGTCAGGCGCCGCGGTTCCAGCGGTTGTGACCGGGCGGCAGAATCTCGGGCTGGTGCGCGGCCTGGAACGGGCCGGCGGGGAAATTCTGCATCGGGATGGTGGACCCAGATAGAGTGGATTCGTTCATTACGATTTTTAAACAGAAGCGGCTATCGCCTGGAATTTAGCTGGAGATGTCGGAAAGAGTGGCGGGGAAAAACTCGGTGATGAGTATCAGGGGATGGCAGTTGGAGATCATCCGGTAACGCCGCATCACGATGTTTGCGCCGCGGTGGTCTGGGAAAAAGGCAGCGAGGGGACCGCTGCCGGGAATGCAGGAGGCTTCCAACAGCTCTTTGCGGCCTTCCAGCTTGTGATCGGACCAGAGTCGTCCTACGGGGGTGTCGGATTCGGTGAGCGCCTGGGATACGGCTGGGGGAAATCGATCGAGGGCCAGGAAGGATTCGGCATAGACGTAGTTGTGGCCGGTTCGGCTGCCGTAGAGAAGGATGCGGCGCTCCATGACGCGAGCGCCTGCGTCGAGGTTGAGAGGGTCCATTCGGGCGGCGAGCGGGAGGGTTTCTATGTGGAGGCGCTTGAGGCGGATGGGTTCGAGCATGGCGGCTTCCACGACGTCGGTCAATGTGCCGTCGCTGGCCAGGAGGATGCGCGACAGGGGGCTGAGCGAGTTCTGCTGCAATGCGTCAATCCGCTGTAGGAAGCTCATTCGACTTACCCGCGATTTCTGGAGTTACGCCGAGACGCGCTGGCGGCGTTTGGACATCATGCCGGTGAGGACATTTCCGGGGCCGATTTCGCGGAAGGTGTCGATGCCGCGATCGGCGAGGTAACGGATGGAGTCCGACCATCGAACCTGGCTGATGAGCTGGTCTACGAGGAGCGATGGGATGCGCGGCTGCTCGTATGGCAGGGCCTCCACGTTGGAGATGACTGGCGTGGCGAGAGGGTGAAATTCAAAGCCCGCGAGGAAGAGCGCAAAGGGCGCCTGAAAATCTTTCATGTAACGGGAGTGGAATGCGCCGCTGGTTGCCAGCGGGAGATACATTCGCGCGCCGGAAGCCTCGAAATCGGCGCGGGCGCGATCGATCTCGTCTTTGGGACCGGCGATGACGGTCTGGGTGTCGGAGTTCAGATTGGCGAGGTCGATGCGGTCGAGATTACGATCTTCGAGGATCTTGCGGACCTGATCGCCGCTGAGGCCGATGATGGCCGCCATGCCTCCGCCTGAGGCTTCGGCCATGAGCGCGCCGCGCTTTTGAACGAGGCGCAATCCAGTTTCAAAATCGAATGCGCCGGCGGCGAATAATGCGTTGTATTCGCCGAGGCTGTGGCCGATGAGGAAGGCTGGACGCGGTGTTTCGTCGAGTTCGACAGCGGCAAGCCATGACAGCGCGTTGACGGTATAGAGCGCGGGCTGCGTGTATTGAGTGAGGCCGAGGCGATTGTCCTGGTCGAGCAGGCAGAGGTCCTTGATGGAATAGCCGAGCACCTGGTCGGCGGCGCGAACGTGATCGGGGAAGGCTTCAAAAAGAGCCTCGCCCATGCCTTTCTTCTGCGATCCCTGGCCGGGGAACATGAAGCATAGATTAGACTGGACGGGCGGCGCGGGCCGAGCAGGCGCGGCAGGGCTGAATGGCGTCACCGCGTCTAGGTCGAAGTAGCCGTTGTGGCCTTCGAGGTAGATGACGGGTTTCTTTTCGAAGAGGATCGTGGCGGAGGTTCGGGTCCGCCTGGTTTCTGTGTATCCCTGGACGGAGACTTCAGTGTTGACGGGATGCAGCAGGTTCCACTGATCGACCTGTTGTTGCAGCTTTGTTCTATCGATCGGATCAAACTTCACGGTATCCCCCGACTGGCTTGCCATGATGTCAACGATAATCGCCGGCGATTCGCATGTAAGGGTGCTTTCCATCGCCCGCAAGGAGGCGCACTTCCGAGCGGCGCTGGCATGGGCTACTGCGTCCGAATACGGCGCGCTGGCCGATTCGCTGGAGCTGTTTCTGCACCCGGTTGAGCAATTATACTTCCGGTCGCTTCCGGCAGATCGACGAAAGAGGAGTTATCTGTTGGGAAGATACGCGGCAAAGCAGGCGTTGCGCGGGTTGAGCCCGGGATTGGAGCCCGCGAAGGTCGAGATTGCCTCCGGGGTCTTTCAGTATCCCGTGGTGAGGCCGGGGATGGCGGAGCCGGCAGGAGTGAGCATCAGCCACTCAGAGCGCGTGGCGTGCGCGATTGGCTACTCCGAAACGCATCCGCTTGCGATTGACGTGGAGGATCTGGTTCCGGATCGGAGCGAGGTGATGAAGACGCAGATTTTGCCGCGCGAACTGGAGGCGGCCGGCGCGGCGTGGCCGGGTTTGCGGGAGCAGCACTGCACGATGCTCTGGACGGCGAAGGAAGCGCTGTCGAAGATGCTGCGTTGCGGCATGACGTGTCCGTATGAGCTATTGGCGGTGAAAGAACTGTATGCCGGAGGGGGCATATTTGGTGGGCAGTTTGAGAACTTCGGACAATACCGATTCCAGGTGTGGGTTGGCGGCGCGAGCGCAATGAGTATTGTGCTTCCACGGAACTCGACGCTGGAGACGGATCTGGGGCCGGTGGTGGCGACGTGGCTGTGATTCAGGTGGGGGATTACCGGTCTCGGATTTTGGGGGCGGCAGTGTAGATTGGAATCCAATATGAACGGGCAGCAGGTTTGGATGTTCTCGGGGCAGGGGTCGCAGTATTACCAGATGGGACTGGACCTGTACGAGGCCGATGAGGTCTTTCGCGCGACGATGGATTGGTGCGGCGAGCAGGTGAGTGAAGTGTTGGATGAGCCGCTGACCTCTCTGCTGTTTCGCGCGCGGCCGGATAAGTTTGCACCGTTCGATCGAACGCTGCATACGCACCTGGCGCTGTTCAGCGTTCAGTTGAGCATGGCGCGCACACTGCTCGGGCGCGGGCACCGGCCTGACGCGATTGTCGGATATAGTCTCGGGGAATGGGTTGGGCATGTGGTGGCGGGGCGCGTGCCGGCGGAGGCCGTGCTCGATTTGCTGGCACGGCAGGGACGGCAGGCGGAAGCGGTTTGTGAGCGCGGTGGAATGCTGGCGGTGTTTGCGCCATGGGAGATTGTGGATTTGCGTCCGGACTGGTTTGGCGAGACGTGGGTGGCGGCGCGGAATTTCGATGGGCATTTTGTGGTCAGCGGGTTGAGGGAATCGATTGAGGCGGTGGAGCGGAGATTGAAGGAACAGAACATTACGTCGCAGATTCTGCCGGTCTCACATGCTTTTCATACGCCGATGATGGATGCGCTGCGCGAGGACTGCCTTGCGGGATTGAAAGCGCTTGCGTTTCGGCCGGCATCGACGCGGCTGTGGTCCGCGCGGGGCGAAGAAGTGACTCATGCCGAGCCTGTGAATACGCTTTGGAGCGCGGTGCGGGAGGCGGTTGAGTTAGGCGAGGCGGTCGCGGCGATTGAGGCGGAGGGCAAGCCGGTCTATGTGGATTGCGGGCCGTCTGGAACCCTGGCGAACTTTGTGAAGTACAACCTGCCCCGCGGGCAGCAGAGCCGATGCGTGGTTCTGATGACGCAGTTTGGCAAAAACATTGCGAGAGTTGACAGCTTCGGGGCTGCGTGTGCGGCCGCGGGAGGGATGGCATGATCGAATACCCGGAGTCGGCGAAAGATGCGCGGGAACTGGAGGCGATGCGCGGGGCGGAGTTGATCTACTTCGTGATTCCGGAGGCCGTGCTGTGGTCGACGGTGAACATCATGGCGATTCTGGATGGGCCGATTGACCTGGATGCGCTGAAGCATCGCGTGAAGCACACATTTTTGCGGTTTCACCGGCTGCGGCAAAGGCCAGTGCGGAAGAAGAAGGAATTCTTCTGGGAGACAGTGGAAGCGGTCGATGTAGACGAGCATGTGCGAACGCTGGGCGAGGCGATGACGCAGGCGGAGATGAACGAGTTGCTGAGCAAGTCGATGAGCACGCCGCTCGATATATCGCGCCCGCTGTGGGAGCTTGTTTACGTGCCGCGGTACGAGGATGGAGCGGCGGTGATCCTGCGGATTCACCATGCATACGGGGACGGGCGCGCATTGCAGGCGATTGCGACGAGCATTCTGGAGTCTTCGCGGGAAGCGTCGCTGGAGAGGCTTGAGGCTTTGGGCGCGACGGTTGAGTATAAGGCGGTGGCGGATGCGATCCGGCCGCCGGGTGTGCGGCGGTCGAAACATCCTGACGAAGCGGCGGGGTCTGCGGCGCGGCTCCTGCGCGGGCTACGGTCGTTTATCCGCGGCGTGAAAAAGATGGCGGCTTCGTTCAAGAAGGATCACGATACAGGGTTTGACGATGCGCCGAGCGCTGCGCGGGTGGCGGCGTTCAGCAGGCCGCTCTCACGCGCGCGGCTGAGAAAGGCGAGCGCGCAGATCGACTGCACGCTGAACGATTTTGTGCTGTCCGGAGTTGCCGGGGCGGTTCGCAAGCATCTGGAGGAAAGCGGCAGAGATCCCGCACTGACGCGGCTGACGGTGGTGATTCCGGTGGACCTGCACTCGCCGCGGAGCCTCAAGGAGATGAAGCAGAAGGGCGTTCTCACGAACCACCTTGGGACTGTTTCCATGCAGCTTCCGGTTGCGGTGGCGGATGCGGCGGAGCGGGCGCGGTTGGTGGGGCGGGCGATGACGGAGAGCCTCGAAAGCCAGGAGCCGCTGATGCAGTACAAGTCGCTTTCGTCGTTTCACAAGATGCCGCAGGGACTGCTCGTGGGGATGTTCCATTCGCAGGCGCATAAGATGAGCGGAATTGTCTCGAATATCGCGGGTCCGAAGCAGCCGTATTTTATGGCGGGGCAGCGGATGCGTTCCTGGATATTCTGGGTGAGCGCGCCGCAGCTTGCCGGGGCGCATCTCGGGGTGAGCGTAAGCCACTATATGGACGAGATTCGAATCGGACTGACGCTGCCGACGAATACCGGCTACGATGTGCGGCAACTGGCGGAGGATATGGCCGCCGCAACGGAGAAGCTGATGGAGAGTTCGCTGGCGACGGCGGGAATTAGCGGCTGATCTGCGTGCTCCATGCGGCGAAGCGGCTATCGAGGATCGATGCAGCGCCGGTCATCAGGCGCTCGGCTATGTCGTCGGAGTGGCGGTTGCGCCAGTCTTCGAGATGCGTACCTTTGACCCACTGATTGAATGCGCCGAGTGCGGGTCCGCAGTGGATCTGGAAATCGACACGCTGATCCTCGATGCCTTTGAGCGAGAGTCGAGCGGTGTGGACGAAATACCAGCGAAAGATCAGCGCGAGCTTGTGCTTTGGGTTCTTTTCAGCCTTTTCTATCTCGGAAGGAGCGACCCGCAGGTAATATTCGCGGGTTTCGGCGTAGACTTCGGCGGCGCTTTTGCGGAAGTACTTGGTTTCGATCTGGCGGCGGGTGGGCTCGTCGATCTCTTCCCATGAGTTGTGCCGGCGGTAGAGTTCGTAGAGCTTGTTGGCGCGAGCCGGAAAGAAAAGGCCGCGTTTGAGAACCTGGCACTTTGCGCCGATTTCGAACATATCGCCGGCGGGGACAATGGCGGTGTCCTGAACCTCGGCCTGTTGGAGCATGTCTTTGGCCGCGTCGCTGATGCCGGCCTCGACGGTGCATTGGTTGATGGAGCCAGTGAGGACGAACTCCGCGCCGAGGATGAAGGCGGCCGCTACGGCGTGAGGAGTGCCGAGACCGCCGGCTGCTCCGATGCGGACGGGCGCTGGGTATTGCTGTTCGGCGACAATGCGGTCGCGGAGGAGGAGCATGGCGGGCATGAGGGCGTAGGCGACGCCCTGGTCGGTGTGGCCGCCGGAATCGGCCTCGACGCAGATGTCGTCGGCCATGCGGATGCGCTCGGCAAGGTGAGCCTGGGCCTCGGATATATGGCCGGATGCGATGAGGCGTTTGAGGATGCGTTCCGGCGCGGGGCGGAGAAATTGCTCGGCGACCTCGGGGCGCGAAACCTTGGCGAGGACCATATTGGGGACATGGGTGGAGCCGTCGGGCCGAAGGGTGACTCCCGCGAGGCGGTAGCGGACAAGGCTCGGGGTAATCTGCATGAAGGCGGCTGCTTCAATGCGGCGAATTTGGTGGCTGAGGAGAATATCGACGGTGCGCTCCTCGGCTTCGGGGTGCATCAGATTGCAGAGCAGATTGACTCCATAGGATGCGCCGGATGGGATGTTTTCGCGGAGCCACGCGAGGTCGGCGGTGAGGCGATCCCACTTCATGCCGCCGGCGCCGAGGTAGCCGAGAAGACCGGCGCGCGCCATGCGCCGAACCAGCTCGCGGGAGGCGATGCCCTTGTACATGGAGCCGGCGATGTAGGCGTAGCGGACGCCGTGCGCGGCGCGAAACTCGGGGCTGCCCAGGTCTTCGGGTCGGATTCCGGTCAAGGGGCGATTCCTTTGGCGCGGAGGCGCTCCAGGATGAGGGCAACGGCTGTGGCGACACCGTTTTCTTCGCGGACTTTCGCGCCGAACTGGCGGGCGCGGTCGCGCATTGCGGGGTCGTCGAGGACGCGGCGAATTGCCTGCGCGAGGGTTTGGGAGTTGAGGCGCTTGTGCGGGATTGGCGCGGGGGCAAGACCGGCCGATTCGACGCGGCGGGCCCAGAATGGCTGGTCCCACATGAAGGGGACGAGAACCATCGGGACGCCAGCGCGGACGCTTTGCGCGGTAGTGCCGCAGCCGCCGTGGTGCACCGTCATCGAGACGTGCTGGAAGAGCCATTCGTGGGGCAGCGAGGCGGCGCGGAAGACGGTGGAGGGGAAAGTTACCGCGTCGGCATCCACGCCTGCGGAGACGATGCCGCGCTCGCCTGCCTGAGCCAGGGCGTCGAAGATCATTTGCAGGCGCTCTTTGGGAGCCTTGCCGTTGGCTTTGGATGACATGCTGCCGAAGCCGATGTAGACCGGCGGCGGGCCTGCGGCGAGGAAGTCGGCCAAATCCTGCGGAGGATGCCATTCCGCGTCGGTCTCGGGGAACCAGTAACCGGTTATGTGCGCCCATTCCGGCCAGTCGGATGGGGGCGGGACGAGCTCCGGGCTAAAGCTGTAGAGGATGGGAATTTCGGAAGTGAGGGAGAGCTGCCGCATGTAGCCCTTGGCGGGCAGCGGCTTGAGATCGAGCGAATCTTTGCGCCAGAGGTTGATCTGCTTGCTTGTCGGCGGCATGAAGAAGAGGCGCTCGGTCAACGAGTGAGTGAGGATGTTGTAGGCCGCGCCGAGGTTTGGCCGGGGAGCGAAGTTGATGCTCGGCATGGTGCGAGTCCGGGTAAAGGGCGCAATAGCGACGGCAAAGGCAGGGACGCCAAGTTTTTCGGCGATATGGTAGCCGCCGAAGGCGTTGAAGGAGAAGATGAGAACGTCCGCGTCGCGGCAAGCGGTCCAACTGCCGGCCAGGTTCTTCGCGATGTGCTCTTTCATCTCGCGGTTGAAGGCGCCGTAGGCGGAGATGCGCTTGAAGACGCCGGCCTCGCTGTCGGCGACGGTCTGGGCAGCTTCGCTCTCAAAGATTTCGATGGGGCTGCCGGGGACGGGCGCCAGGGTGAGACCAAAGCCGGCGACGAGCGATGCGTAGTAAGGGTCGGCGGCGATTTCGACGTCGTAGCCGGCGCGCTTGAGGCCGGCTCCGAGCGCGACGTAGGGTTGCACGTCGCCCAGCGAGCCGTAGACGAGGATCGTGATTTTCATTGGATTTGCCCCGCGGTCATCCTATTTTCTCCCAAGGAAATCTCTTGTGCTCGACGAAGTTGCGGATGTTTTCCTGAATGCGCGGGTCGCGGACGAGGGTTTCAATCTCGTTGACTGCCGTCTCGTACGTTGCATCTGAGAGATACCACATTTTCTGAAAGTAGGCCTTCATGCGTCTCACGGTTTCCTGATCGAGCCGTGTGAGGCGCAGGGAGCGACGGCGGACGGCATCGTCGAGCGAGTCCGCCAGCTCATCGACAAGCCCGGCTTCGAGAGATTGCCGGGCGGTCATGGTTTCAGTGGTGAGGGTCATGCGATAGGAGTTCTGGAAGCCAATGCGGCGGATCAGCAGCGGCAGGACGCAGGCGGGGAGCAAGCCCCAGAGCGCTTCCGGGAGGCTGAAGCGGCTGGCGGGAGTGGCGAGGACGAGATCGCTTGCCGCAACGATGCCGATACCTCCAGCCATCACCTGGCCATCGACGGCGGAGATGACGACCAGGCCGGTTGTGGCGATGCGGCGCAGGAGGTCCATGTAGTGAATGTCGCCGGTGCTCCTTTGATCGTGGGTGCTTCGGCTGGTCATCTCTCTGAAGTCCATGCCGGTGCAGAAATAGCCGCCGCTGCCTTCGAGAAGGACGATGCGGCATGCGGGATCGCGCTCGGCCTCGTCGAAGGCGCGGGAAAGTTCATTGAGCGTCTGCTGGGTGAGCGTGTTGTTTTCGGCTGGCCGGGCGAAGGTTACGGAGAGGAGCTTCGCTCGCCGCTCGATTTTCAGAGCCGGTTCAGGAGACACGATTAACTCCATTCATAGGTTCGGTGGAAGCCCTTCACTTCTTTCAGGACCAGCAGGCCGCGTCCGGCGAATTGCAGGTCGTAGAGATCGCGGTAGGGGGTGTGGTCGATCTTTTTGTTCTGGACGCCGAATATCCACTCCATATTGAGATCGAGAATGCGGTCGTAGCGGTCGATGTCAAGATACTGGCGCGTGGCGAGGCGTTCGGCGATGCGCATGCCGGCGAGACGGCGGCGGGACTCGGGCGTAATAACGCCGCTGTAGAACTCCGAGGAGCAGCCGGAGCCGTAGGAGAACATGCCGACGCGGCTGGGGCGGCTGAGCGGGGCGTGGTCGATGAGTCCGCATAGCGCCAGATAGAGGGTGGCGGAGTAGACATTTCCGACTTCGACGCAGTAGCTGAGGGAAGGAGCGACGCGGCGCTGAAAGTCGGCGTCGATTTCAGCGGCGGGAGCTTTCAAGAACTTGCGCATGGCGTTGCGGTGTGCGCCCTTGACCATGCCGGCGAAGGGCGTGTGGAAGCCGAGGAAGTCGAATGTCGATGCGTAGTCGGCGCCCTCGACGCGTTCGCAGTAGGCGCGGAAGGTGGCTTCGACGCATTCCAGGTAGGCGAGGACGGAGAGGTCGGGGTCGCCGGTTTCAAGCTCGGGCAGCGGGCGGCATGTGTCCATGACTTCATAGCCGTAGCAGCCGGATGCGCCGTGGTCGAGCTTGAATATGTGAGGAGTGTCGCTGACCAGCATGGCGACGGCGGCAACTCCCTGGGAGGGTTCGCCATAGGTGCCTTTGGCGGCGGCGCGCGCGATGTCGGTGGCGACGACGAGGGCCCTGGCCCCCGGAGATGCGCCGGAGGCGATGAAGTTTGCGGCCATCTGAAGGGCCGCGGTGCCTCCGTAGCAGGCTTGCTTGACCTCGAAGAGGCGCACATTGCGGCTGAGCTTGAGATAGTCGTGAATGTAGGTGCTGAGCGACTTGCCGAAATCGAGACCGGATTCGGTGGCGGCGATTACGAGCTCGATGCGATTGCGGTCGTCTTCGCTGAGGGCGTCGACAATGGGCTTTGCGGCGTTGACGGCAAAGGTGACGGGATCTTCGCACGGCAGGTTGACCGACTTCTTTTGCATCATCAGGTTTTCGAAGCGCGCCAAATCGAGGCCGCGCTTCTCGAAAAGCTCGCGGACTTCAATGAATGCCTGGCCGCCGTAGGCGTTGATTGCTTCGATTCCAACTTCCATGGTTACAAGGCCTCAGATTTGCTCATTGACGTGCTCGATGACGATGGAGGTGTTAATGCCTCCGAAGCCAAAACTGTTACTCAGCGCGATGCGGGGATGAGCCTCGACGGGCGATGGTCCGGTAAAGCGGCCGCCGGCGGCGAGCGGGTTTTCGAG
>PLPU01000328.1:0-133 GCA_003159975.1 Acidobacteriaceae bacterium | reverse complement strand
GTGTTGACGTAATCGACATCGGCGGGGAGCACGCCCGCGTCCGCCATCGCCGCGCGCATGGCTCGGGCCTCGCCTTCGCGGGAGGGTTCGGCGGAGCGGTTGGCTTCAAGGCACTGCGCGCCGCCGCGAAGGA
>PLPU01000017.1:0-8940 GCA_003159975.1 Acidobacteriaceae bacterium | reverse complement strand
TCCGTCGAGCAACGGGATGACCCGCAACTACGCGTCAAGCCAGTCGTTGTCGCCTGGCTGGGAAACCGTTCTGTCGTCTGCGCTGCTTCGTATGAAGCGAGGCGTTTCGGTATTCGTTCGGCCATGCCAGCGGTTCGTGCCGAGCGACTTTGCCTGAGGCTGTTTTCGTACCTCCGGATTTCCCACGCTATCGGGCCGTTTCGCGGGTCGTGCGGGAGATATTCAAGCGTCACACGGACTTGGTTGAACCGCTCTCACTGGACGAAGCGTACCTGGACGTTACGGAAAACAAAACCGGGCTACCGACTGCCACGCGTGTGGCAAGTACAATTCGAGAGCAAATCCGTGAGGAGCTGAACCTCACCGCTTCCGCCGGGGTGGCGCCGAACAAGTTCCTGGCAAAGATCGCTTCCGACTGGCGAAAGCCGGGTGGCCTCTTCGTAATCCAGCCGGACGAGGTGGATACATTCCTCCCGCCGCTTCCGGTGGGACGCCTACCTGGCGTTGGCAAGGTGACGGAAGCAAGGCTTGAGAAACTTGGAATACGGACTGTGGGAGACTTACGGCGGCTGGAGCTGCCAACGCTCGAAGGTCCGTTTGGCCGCCACGGAGTTCGCCTCTACGAGTTGGCACGTGGAATCGACAACAGCCCGGTCCTTCCGGACCGTCCTACACAGTCAGTGTCCGCAGAAGACACTTTCCAGCATGACGTGCCGTTATCCGAAACAGTGCCACTGATACGCCGGCTGGCGGAGAAGACCTGGGCGGCATCCCGCAAAGAAACCCGCATAGCGCGCACAGTGGTCCTGAGGCTAAGAACGAGTGAATTTAAGATCCTGACCCGTAGCCATACGCCATCCTCTCCGCCATCTTCATGTGAAGAATTGACCTGCATAGCCCTATCCCTGAGAGAGCGCGTGGACCTGGATCCCCATCAGCGCTACCGCTTGGTCGGTGTTGGCCTGTGCAACTTCCGCGATGCTGAACAGACGTCTACGCAGCCAGTTCTATTTGAGTGAAAAACGGGTTTACAGAAGACAGATCTCATATTCGTCCATCCGGGATTCTCCTTGAAGTGTGCTTGGCGGCTCACCTCTCGGAGTCTCTTGGATGGACTCCCGCAAATGTCAAACTGCTACTGCCACCCCGGCAGAGCCGGGGGAACTCACGTTTGATTAGGCAATTTCCATTCTCAGTTCATCCCTTTAGATCGAGGTCGTCCAAGGGATTCTAAGCGACTCTGCCCTGCTCCCAGCCTCATCGTTTGGCGGTCATCCACCTGGACTTCGGTCGCACCAGATTTGGGTCCTGCTGGGTTGGTCTTCTGAATACGCTGCAGTCTTTGGCTCTGGAACGAATGCGAAAAAGGATCGCCAACGGCAGCAAACGTGGGCATATTGGTAGCCCAACAACAAAAGGGTAATTCTGTTTAGTTGGCGCTAAGAAGAACTACGGTCTTATCGGTGGGCTCACGCGGCCGGACACCGCTTGTGCGGGCGGTAGTCGACGAGCCACTCATGCGAAACCACACCTGGCAGACGGGCGGAGAATTTCTTTGCGTGGAATGGCGGGCTTTATGCAATTTCTGCGCATAACTGTTCAAGAGAGGTTTCCGGCCCTTCTTTTTTCCACTCTCCCTGGCGCGAGGTCTACCGCGGCCGCGCCATTCGTCTTTTAATCCTCAATTTGAGGACATTCCCATCTTGTTGTGTCACAACTTGCAAAAAGCTGATTGAAATCCGTCCCCGGGGGGCAGCCGAAGACAAACATGACAATTCCATTGCCATAAGACCCGCCCGCCCCCGGCGCGTGCCCTACAAGGAGCATTCGATGATCCGCAAATTCTGGATGTTGGCAGCCGCAGCGCTCACCCTCGTTTTCGCCCAGAGCCCAGCCATCGCACAATATGGCCCACCTGCCTCTGGACCGTCGGCGGCAATCGTTTTCGTTCCTGCGACTGTGAACCTCATCGCCGGTCTCAATGGCACTGGGTATGGCGGAGACGGCGGCCCCGCGAACTCTAGCAACACAAAGCTCAATTCCCCGGCAGGGGTAGCCTTTGACTCGAGCGGGAACCTGTTCATTGCCGACGCAGGCAACCATGTGGTGCGCCGAATCGATCATACGACCGGCTACATCAGCACGTTTGCCGGACAACAGAACAATCCGGGGTACCCAAACGGCAGCGCGGTAGCGACGAGCGCGCAGTTCGAGGAGCCTTGGGGGCTGGCAATGGATTCAAGCAACAACCTGTATATGTCGGATTTACTCACTAATACGGTATGGAAGATCACTCCCGGAGGAGTCATCTCGATTCTTGCCGGCGGCGGTTCTGGAAGCTGCAGCGGCACCCAGACGGACACGCTGGGCGATGGATGCCCGGCTACGGATGCGAAACTCAGCCGCCCCGAAGGTCTTGGGATCGATGCCAACAACAACCTTTACATTGCCGACGTACTTGACTACGTTATCCGCGAGGTATCGAGCGCCACCGGGAAGATCAGCATCTTCGCGGGAAGCTCCACTTGCGGCGGTGGCCTCTATTCGACAGGCGCCGGGCCGTATTTAGCAACACAGGCGAACCTATGCAATCCTAGTTGGATTGCTTTCGACAGCGAGGGAAATTCCTACATATCGGATACAGGAAACAACGTCATCCGCATTGTGAATTCCGGCGGTGATATTTCGACCTTCGCGGGCGGTGGCAGCGATTCGTACACGATGGACGGCGTACCTGCCACCGCTGCGGCGCTCTCGGTACCGGAAGGCGTCTACGTCGATCCCGCCAACCGTGTCTATATCTCGGACTACTTCGATGGTGCAATTCGTCAGGTGAATTCGCAGGGAAACATCTACACGGTGATGGGTAACTACTATGACCTGTCTGCAAGCTCGATCGGCGAGCCCGATACGGGATACGGATCAGCGACAGGCACGGCGGACAACGAAACCTTTACGATGGACGTTTACGGAAACATTGTAGCGACTGAAAGGTCTCCCGCCGCTGTAACCTCCGCCGGCGCGACCGGGCAGTACGTGTTTGCCAACCAGCAGGTGTATACCACCAGCAGCCCGGCCTACGTGACGGTCTTGAATCCGAGCGGCGTGGCCCTTAACTTCACGGGTACGCCAACGGTGAGCGGCCCGTTCGCCATCGTGACCGGCGCGGGCGCGGGAACCTGCAACCTGCCCGGTTCGGTGGCCCCCGGCGCGAGCTGCACCATTGGCATCACGTTTAGCCCCACGGCCGACCAGGCCTATACGGGGAGCATTGTGCTGGACAGCAACGCGAACAGTTCGCCATCGACAATCAACCTTTCCGGCACCGGCACGGGTACTGGAACCCCTCCACCCGCGCCAGTCGCGTCGCTCTCGCCAAATCCGCTCGCATTTACTGATCAGGTTGCAGGAACAACCAGCGAGCCAATGCAGGCCACGCTCTCAAACAGCGGCAATGCCGCGCTGTCCTACTCCGTCAGCATAAGCGGCGCCGGGTTTGCCTCAGTGACTGGTACGAGCGCTTGCGGAACTACGGGTTCGCTGGTGGCCGGCTCCAGTTGCTTTATCTACGCCACCTTCACGCCTACCTCTGCCACCAGCTTTTCAGGAAGCATTCAGGTCACCGACAACAACAACGCGGCTGACGACACCAGCGCCACCCTCAACGGAACCGGCGTGGGCTTCTCGTCCCAGATCGGCATACCCCAGCCGACCCAGACCGTAACGGTCGGGATTACAACAGCGGGGACGCCTGCCTCAATTCAGGTGCTGGCTCAGGGCGTGGCGGCCCTCGACTTCGCCGAAACCTCAGGCGGAACCTGCAATACCACAACCGCTTATACCGTTGGCCAAACATGCACGGTCAACGTGATCTTCGACCCGGTTGCGCCCGGAATCCGCCCAGGAGTTGCGGAACTGCTGGATGGCAGCGGAAACGTGCTCGGCATTACCTATCTGCCGGGTTATGCCACCGGGCCGGAGATCGCCTTTGGTACTGCCCCGCAGTCCAGTTTGCTGCCAACGCCCACCTCCTACACTGTCACCGGCGTTGCGGCCAGCGCAGGCGGGAATGTCTTCTTTGTCGATAATGCGGGCGGGGCCGTTTATCAACTAACGAAGACGGGCAACAACACATATAGCAGCCCCACGCAGATCGGCTCCGGATACACCGAGCCGTTTGGAGTAGCAGTGGACGGCGCGGGCAATGTTTATGTGGGAGGTTATGGAGGGTTCGACATCATCAAGATCCCCTGGACAGGTAGCGCCTATGGAACGCAGACAACCGTACCTCTTGGAACCACCACGCGCGAGCCCAGGCATCTTACGGTAGATGCGTTGGGAGACATCTTCTTTGCTGACTATGCCCAGGATGAAGTGGTCGAAGTGCCCTGGACCTCCAGCGGTTACGGAACGCCGGTCGTTCTGCCTTTCACCGGGCTAAGCAGTGTCAATGGCGTCGCGGTCGATCAGAATGGCGACGTTTTCGCAGCTAACACTTACGGTCATAACGTGCTTGAATTGCCTTGGACAGGCACAGGCTGGGGTACCCAGGTTACGGTCGTCCCCAGCTCCGAGTTGCAGAGCGGTGTTGGCGCTCCCATTGGCCTGGCGCTCGATGCAGCGGGGGACCTTTACGTCGCCGAGCAGCACACTGGATTCACCGGCTCCAGTTACTTGATAAAGGTCCCATTTACGGGAGGCACTTACGGCACGCCTGTCACCATCCCCATTACCCTGAGCTCCATATACGATGTTGCGATCAATGGAAGCGGAGATCCTTTTGTCGCAAGTACGCTTGACCAGCAGGTCTACAAACTGGACACGCAGGATCCGCCCACCCTGACCTTCAAAACAGCCACCAACGTGGGTTCAACGGACACCACAGACGGCCCGCAAACCGCGACCATTACCAACATTGGCAATGCGTCCCTGGCGTTCGGCTCCGGGACAAATCCGCAGTATCTTTCCAACTTCCCCGAAAATAGCCTGGACACCAGTCTCTGCGCACAGGGAACATCGCTCCTCTCAACCGCAAGCTGCGATGTTTCGGTCAACTTTGTGCCGAACGCGGCAGGAGCCAACAGCGGCTCCGTAATGGTGACCGACAACAACCTGAACGTCTCAGGCACCAACCAGAAAATCCCTGTCAACGGCACCGGGGTAGGCGCCTCGCTGACAGCGCAAACCATCACCTTCACCCAACCCACAACGCCCATTACCTGGGCATCCAGCCTCACCGTCACGCTGGTCGCAACCGGCGGCGCTTCCGGCAATCCCGTCGTATTCTCCATCGACGGAAGCAGCACCGGCACCGGCGGCATCAGCGGGTCCACACTCTCCATCACCGCCCCCGGCACATTCGTCATCGACGCCAATCAGACCGGCAACGCCTCCTACTCCGCTGCTCCGCAAGTACAAAGAACATTCCTCGTCAACAAGGCTCCGCAGACAATCAACTTCACCGCGCCCACTTCGCCGGTCACCTACAACGCGGGGCTGACCATTTCGCTGGTTGCAACTGGCGGCGCTTCTGGAAACCCCGTCACGTTCTCGATCGACGCGGCCAGCACGGCTACGGGCTCCATCGCCGGCAGCACCCTGACGGTTTCCAGCACGGGTAACCTCGTCATCGACGCCAACCAAACTGGAAACGCAGATTACTCCGCGGCAACACAGGTTCAACAAACCATCGTCGTGAACTCGATCGGCACACAGACCATCACCTTCACGCAACCCACCACGCCCATCACGTACGCGCCCAGCCTGACCGTCTCCCTGGTCGCGACCGGCGGCGCATCCGGAAACCCCGTCTTATTTACCATCGATGGAAGCAGCACCGGTACCGGCAGCATCAGCGGGACCGCACTTTCCATCACCACTCCCGGCACATTCGTAATCGACGCCAACCAGACCGGAAACTCAAATTATTCCGCTGCTGCGCAGGTACAAAGAACACTTGTCGTCAACAAGGCGCCGCAAACCATCAACTTCACTGCGCCCACCTCACCGGTCACCTACAACACGGGGCTGACCATTTCGCTGGTTGCAACCGGCGGCGCTTCTGGTAACGCTGTTACCTTCTCGATCGACGCGGCCAGCACCGCGACCGGATCCATCACCGGCAGCACACTGAACGTCACGAGCACCGGCACCTTCGCCATCGACGCCAATCAAACCGGAAACACTGACTACGCGGCCGCAACGCAGGTTCAACAAACCATCACAGTAAATGCGCCGACGCCGCAAACCATCAGCTTCACCCAGCCCACCTCGCCCAATACTTACGCGCCGAGCCTGACCGTCACACTGGTCGCAACCGGCGGCGCTTCCGGCAATGCTGTCGTATTCACAATCGACGGAAGCAGCACCGGCACCGGCTCAATCTCCGGCAGCACGCTCACCATCACCAGCGTCGGGACATTCGTCATCGATGCCAACCAGTCCGGCAACGCGAACTACACCGCCGCGCCGCAGGTACAGCGCACAGTCGTGGTCACCCAGGCCCCGCAGGTCATCAACTTCACCCAACCCACCTCGCCCGTGACTTACGCCGCGGGCCTGACCATCACCCTCACAGCCACCGGCGGCGCTTCCAGCAACGCGGTGGTCTTCACCATCGATTCCACCAGTACCGCATCAGCCACTGTCTCCGGCAGCACAGTCACTGTCACCAGCGCCGGCAACCTGGTCATCGATGCCAACCAGGCAGGCAATGCAGATTACTCCGCGGCGCCCCAGGTGCAGCGCACCGTCGTCATCAACGCGCCGCCCGGGGACTTCTCCATCTCCGCCAGCCCCGGCTCGCAAACCGTGAACGCCGGCGCTACGGCCAACTACACCATCACCGTGGATAGCATCAACGCCTTCGGAAACAACGTTGCTCTCTCGGTGACGGGATACCCGCCCGGCTCCACAGTCACCTTCTCGCCCCCACAGATCAACCCCGGCAGCGGTCCTGCAACCTCGACGCTTTCCATAGTGACGGCGGCCGGCCTGTTCGCCCAGGCCCAGCCCAGCAGCAGCTTGTGGCCGGTAGCCACGCCCACTTTGGCGCTGCTTCTGCTGCTTCCCTTCCGCCGTTGGCGCAAGGCGGTCAGAGGCAAGCTGTTCCTGCTAGTCGCCGGCCTTGCTTCGCTTGCAACGGCTGCAGCCCTCACCGGCTGCGGCGGCGGCTTCGCGCTCCCGCAGACATCTCAGTCCTACACGCTCACCATTACTGGCACGAGCGGATCTGATACCCACTCAACTACCGTGCAGCTCACTGTGCAGTAAAGGAGATACCATGCGAATCAGGATCAAAGCCTTATCCGCCCTGTTGTTGACCATCGCCGTGGTCTCCACCGTTTCCGCCGCTGCCCAGGCGCCTGCTGCCGCTGCCCCGCCGCCCGCATCGCCAAACCTGCACCGCGTCGAATTGGCTCTCGAATACACCTACCTGCGCAGTAACGCGCCCCCTGGCGGTTGCGGCTGCTTCAACATGAATGGAGGCAGCGCCTCCTTTGCCTGGCCCGTCAAGTCGGGCCGCGTTGCCATCGTCGGCGACCTTACCATCGACGGGTCCACCGCACCCATCAGCTCCAACAACTTCAATCTCACCCTCGGCACCTTCACCGTCGGGCCGCGCTACCTCGCGCCAGTCCATCACTTCCCCATTCAACCCTTCGGCCAGGCGCTGTTTGGCGTCGCTCACGCCAGCGGGTCACTGGTCACCGGAAAGACGCCCGCCTATTCCGACGCCTCTGCAACCTTCGCTGCCAACATCGGCGGCGGCGGCGACCTGCGCATCAACCAGACCTTTTCCATTCGCGTGGCTGAAGCCGACTATCTGCTCACCACCTTCAACAACGGAGGCAACAACCACCAGAACAACACCCGCATCAGCTCAGGCCTGGTCATTCACTTTTAGCGAAAATGGAGTTTGGCGAAACGCCCGCCAATGAAGCGATGTTCATCGAAATCCCTATACTAGGGAGGAACGGCCCTCCTCTGCGGACCGGTTGGCTGGGCCATCCTCGGTCTATGCACAGTTGCAGCTTTGGGCGCCGGCGTCTGGTGGTTCACGGACAGCACGGCGAAGGCGAACCCGCTTGTGATCTGTCCTTGCACGAAGTTCGGCCGGCTGTGGGTCGGCGGAATCGAAGGCTGGGCGATCAATGATCTCGTGGGCGTGGTCAACAACAAGGCCATGCAGTTCATGGCCGACGATATCTTCCCGCTGATCGATGCCTAGAAGGCATTCCACGGCTATCCTACCCAGATTCCGCCCACTCCCCAGCCCTCCTGGGGCTTGTCTGCTCCACAACCGTTCATTTCAGGAAGAATTACTTCCGAGTGGACTGTAATCCGCCCGGAACAATGCCAAGCCCTCGGGAAAACCTTGCCACAAGTCGACTTTGTCAGGACGAATCGCCCAATACTGCAACAAGCGGCAGATTTCAATTGCAGCGAGGCTCTTCCCCACGGAGAGAATTACGTGCCCGCGCTCCTGAAGCAAACACCAGCCGGACGACCGCAATCGGCCCGAGGCGAGAAGATTCAGCAAATGCAACGTAGCTTTGGACTTAGCCAGTTCTTGTCATCGGGGTGCCTCGTCCGGCTGGAAAATCCACGGATTCTTCTCATCCAGCAATCCGGCCTGAATACGTGAAGAGACTCTGCGCTTTAGTGCATTACCGGAGCGGCGTATTATCGCGGTGCACAAGGAAAGGTCTTTTATGTCGGTTTCTGAGCAAGATCGCGAGGATTACGAAGAAGGCCTGCGCGATCGCGGAAAAGGCATTTTCGATCAAGCTCTTACCGACGTAACCGTCAACCATCCTGACACCGAAGCCTATTACAAGGGTCGCCGCGGCGAGCAACTCGACGAAGACGAGGGCTAGCCGCTTCTGTGCTCCCGATTCTCCTGAGCTGGAACAAGAGCTAGGACCGGCCAGTACGAAT
>PLPU01000027.1:0-6410 GCA_003159975.1 Acidobacteriaceae bacterium | reverse complement strand
GCGGCGGAGTTGCCGGAGTATCGCTTCGCTCACCTGTTTGCCGACAATGCCTCAAAGGACGGGACGGTTGCAACACTGCGTGCGATGGCTCAAGAAGATCCGAGTGTCAAGGTCATTGTGAACGCAAGGAACTTTGGGCCTGACCGCTCGGGGATGCACGCGTTCCTGCAGGCGGAGGGAGACGCAGTCGGATCGATTGCGGCCGATCTGCAGGATCCGCCTGAGTTGTTTGTGGAGATGATTCGCGAATGGGAAAAAGGCGTTCCCATCGTTGCCGCCATCAAGAATTCGAGCGACGAGAGCGGCCTGATGTACCGGGTGCGCACGGCTTACTACCGGCTTGTGGCCAGGCTGACCAATGTCGAAGTGCTGGAGCATTTCACGGGCTTCGGGCTCTACGACCGTGCGGTTGTGGAACACATCCGCGTTCACTTCCGCGACCCCTACCCTTATTTTCGGGGGATGATTGCGGAACTTGGACTGCCCTACGCCAAGGTTTTCTATAACCAGAAGCGCCGCGAGCGCGGCCTGACCAAGAACAATTTTTATGCGCTCTACGACTTCGCGATGCTGGGCATCACGAATCTGTCCAAAGTGCCATTGCGCCTGGTGATCGGGTGCGGCTTCGTCTCGGCCGCTATCAGCTTTGTGCTGGGAATGATCTACCTTGCCTACAAGCTTGTTTTCTGGAACAGCTTTACGGTGGGCGTGGCCCCTCTGGTGCTGGGCCTGTTTTTCCTCGGCTCGGTACAACTGATTGCGCTGGGCATCATTGGCGAATACGTGGGCTCCATCCACACCATCGTACAAAATCGGCCGCTCGTGACCGAGAGGGAACGCATTAACTTTTAGAGGATCTACGTCCCTTGGAACAGCGTTCGCACAAGTCGATCGGACAGTTCTTGCGCTACATCCTGGTGGGCGGATTCAACACGGTCTTCGGCTACGGGCTTTTTGCGTTTCTTACCTGGTCCTTCCGGGGGCTTGGTTCATATAACTACATGTACGCGGCCGTGCTGGCGAATTTTATTGCGATCAGCGTAGCATTTCTTGGCTACAAGTGGTTTGTATTCCGCACCCGCGGGAACTATCTAATGGAATGGATTCGATGCTTTGGGGTTTACGGCGGCAGTGCTCTGATTGGCTTAGTCTGTCTGCCGATCCTGGTTTCGATTCTGCGGCGCGGATTGCACAAGCCCGAAGAGGCTCCCTATATTGCAGCGGCGCTGCTCATGATCGTCACTGTGGCATTCAGCTTTCTGGGACACAAGAATATTTCGTTCCGGCAGAAGCCCTCGAATCGAGAGGCGAAAGGCGGTTGAGGATCGGCTGCCAAGTGAGCGCTTGCGCATTCTTCTACGCGCACTCCATGCTCGGTTTCGTCTCGGCCGAGAATGCTATGGAACCGAGCAACTCTCGCTACAATATAATTCCGATCCACCTCGGCGAACCCTATTCCCTGTGCACCTTGTAGAGCACATCCTGACCGGATTTCGCAATCACATCCAGATGCCAACCCTCTCCTGAAAGACGCGGCGATATCCAATTGAAGCGAGGATGCCCCGTGCATAAGAGCAGGAATTGCGAGTTGCTGGCGATAAAAGAATGGTAATCGGCAATCGGCAGAGGTGCGTAACTCCTATCGATTGCGAGCGACAATTCGGGCAAAAACTCCGGTTGTTTCACGGCATATGGCAGATCGGAGAGGTAGATGAGCCGCCCTCGGACTTCAGCGGGAGAATACCACCACTGGGGAGCATAATCGAGGCCGTTTGCCACCACAATCGGGAGACCTTTGGGTACATCGAAGAGAAGCTTCGAGACAGCTTGTTCAGCAGGACGAGCCTTCCCTATCGGTTCACGAAGCTGAGCAAGCGCCAGGTGGGTTGCAACCAGCAACAGGAAGCACAAGGTGCTTCCTGAAAGCACATACGGCCAGCACGTGCGAAGTTTTCCGAGGCGCGGAAGTCCCCAGGCGGCAAGTAGTGCGAGACCGAGGGAAGCACCTATCGCATAGCGCGAAGCAAAGACACCGGTCGCAAATGCAGATGTGAGAAGCATGATGGGCAAAAGCAGAGACAGCGTGATCACTGCCGCCCATGCATGTAAAGGGACTTGCGGAAGCCCGAGGATCGGTTGGCGGGCGGAGCGCTTATGCCATGGCAGCAGGCCGAACACCAGAACAAGAATCAGTAGAGACCAAGGGGCCATTTGAAGGTAAATCCGCAGATCACCCAACTTTGGCCTGAAGAAATAATTTGTCGAATGCAGGACAGCTTCCCCTAGCAACAAATGCGATTTATGCGCTAAAGGCAAGGTGACGCCCAACGCCAGGCCGCCTATAAAGATCGCCGCAAGCATCGGTCCATCGAACTTCCGCCGCTGCATGAGCCTCACGGTTTCCCCGAAGCACACGAAGAGTCCGACGTAGATTAATCCATAGTGGTGACTCAGAATGGCGCCCGCGATGCCCAATGCAACACCGCACAGCGGCAGTAGCCGCTGCGTTTGTCTAATCGCCGCAGTTTGCCAGCAGGCAAATGTCATTGCGGTGAATGCCAGCAGCATGCCATATGGCCTTGCGGTATACGCCTGGAAACTGATATATGCTCCCATCACCATCGACTCGGCGAATAATGCCTGGACGGCGGTGCCATGAAGGCGAACGATGCGATAAACGAGTAGGCCAACCGCGAGATAGGCCACGAGTTCAGGCAGGCGCACAGCGAATTCAGTTTGTCCCAACCATGCCATCGAGAGATGCGTGAGTGGATATTGCAGCGGAGGCTGACCATCGGCAGGCATCGCCTTGAGCATATCTTGAAATGAAGATAGGCGCGATAGAAAGAGCGTGAAGAACTCATCAAACCAAAGTGGCACCGTGCAGGCATGATAGATATTCGACAAAGTGAAAATTGCCGTTGCAAGCCAAAGATACAGGTTCTCGTGTTTCGAGATTGAGCCGACGAGTTTTTGACCGAACACCGCTAATCTCCCGGGATTCACTGTAGATTCGGTCGATATCGTGTCGTTCATACTGCGGGCCTTGTCTCATTCCAGATCTTTGCCAATGCGGCGACGTGGCGAAAGAAAATGCCGGGCATTTTTCGCCAACCATACACCTGCGTCGCGCCCGAGGCGCGGAGGCGATGCGTGATGGGGATTTCTCGTATCGTAAAGCCGTGGCGATGTGCGCGGGCCACGAACTCCCACCAGAACCCCTCTTGCATGTCACCGAGTTCCAACGCCAATCTCTGCGCGATGGGCTTCTTCACAAGGACGAAAGGGCAGCTTGGGTCATGTACCGGCGCGCGAAAAACAATCTGGTAGAGCACGAAGAAGAATCTGGAAAATGCGCGACGGACAAAAGTGTCCGCCCGGTCTTTTCGCCAACCTATAAGGACGTCTACCGCCTCGCGGTTTGCCCAAAACTTTGCAAAGTCCTTGGGGTCGCATTGTCCATCCGAATCGAGGCAGAGAAGAAAGCCCGCATCAAGCATTTCCATGCCTTCGCGCATTGCCTTGGAGTACCCTTTTCGTGCATCGCTGAGGTTTAGCCGGATCGGCAGTTCTTCTGCGAGCCTGCGGAGGACCTGCTTTGAGTTATCTTTGCTGCCGTCTTCGCACACAATAAAACCCATCGTGGCAGAATGAGAGAGCTCCGCATAAATTCCACGGATCGTCGCTTCTATACTTTCACCCTCGTTATGCACTGGCAGAAGAACTTCGACATCAAGAGCAGCCATGAAAGCCCCCTTTGTTTCATCCGTCCTGCTGGCACCAAGAGGGTGCGGCTGGAGCGCCACTTGAATCACATAATACTGCAACTATCTCTGCGATTTGCCTGTTGCTGCCGCGACTTTAGGACCAGGTTGATTACACGAAAGGACCAATCCGAAGTCGATGTTTCCCGAGATGCCGAAGCCTCTCATTCCGGCAGTGGTTTCACGATCATGTTGGCGAGGAATTCATCGCGCGGCAGGAAGGGGAACATATCTTCGAGCGGCTTGGAGACCATGGAACCGTCCGGTTTCTGGTAGGACTGGAGACGCGGCGCGCGCATCTCGTCCGGAATGACATGTACATCGATCACGACCGGGCCTTCCATCGCCAATGCGCGGCGGACATCTTCGCGCAGGTTGTTCTGATTCGCAATCACGACACTGGGAATGTTATACGCGGCAGCCACCTTGCCCAGGTCAGGAACGGTAAGGCCGGTGCGGCTGTCGCAGCCGATGCTCGGCTTTCCGAAGTAACCGGTCTGGGAGGCGCGAATGGAAGCGTACCCATCGTTATTCAGGACGAAGAGCTTCACGGGAAGCTGGAGCCGTGATGCCGTTTCGAGTTCCTGAATATTGAATTGAAAGCCGCCGTCACCATCGACGAGAATGGTTCGCCTGCGGCCTGCGCCGATGCAGACCGCCAGCGACATAGGCAAGCCGTAGCCCATGGCTCCGAGGCCGGCCGTATGGTAGATGCGCTGGCCGTTGCGTGTGGGACAAGCAAGAAGAAAAATCTCGATACCGGCGCCTGAGCTGCCGGAGACCAGCAGATCGGTTGGATCGGATTCGGTTCCGATGACTTCTGCGAGGTTGAAGATGCTGACCTTGCTATCGGGGTTCCGGTGCTCATCGGTGACGATGGGATAGCGCGTCTTCCAGCCGGCGCAACGCGCGTCCCAGACGCTGTGATCGCGCATACGAATGGTGTCCTTCTGGCGGAGCAATTCACGCAGAAAGGCCTTTGCATCGGCGCAGATGGGCTGTTGCAAGTACGGATGCAGCTTGGCAAGCTCCGCGGGGTCGATGTCGACCGCGGCTTTATGCGCCTCGCGGGCGAGGTTGTGCGGAGCATAGCCGGTGATAGCGAAATCGAGACGGACGCCAATGGCCAGCAGCAGGTCGCAATTCTGCAATGCAAAGTTGGCACCGCGGGACGCGACAGAGCCCGGCCTGCCGACGTAAGTGGGCTCGTCGCTCGGCACCATATCCGCTGCGCACCATGTGGCGACGGAGGGTATGCGGAGCAGCTCGCGAATCTGCTCGAATTCGGCGGTTGCGCGCGCAAGGCGGATGCCGTTGCCTGCGAACAAGAGCGGCCGTTCAGACGCGTTCAGCGTCTCGATCAGGCGGGCAACTTCCTGCACCAGGTTTGCATTTCCGGAGTGATCTTCGAGTTCCGCGGAATCGAAAGCGCGCAGGGCGGCTGGGTCATCAATCGGCGAGGCCTGCACGTCGAGCGGGATATCAATCCATACCGGACCGGGACGGCCGTTGAGGGCGAGGTAGACTGCCTTCTCCAGGTGGTAGCGAATTTCTGCCGGATCAAGGACCGTGACAGCATACTTGGTGATCGGCTTTACGATGGAGACAATGTCGACTTCCTGCACGCCAAGCTGGCGCATTCCGAGCGGCTGGCCATCTTTCGAGAACATGCGATCAGGGCGCTTGACCTGGCCGGAAATGAAGAGCGTGGGCGTTGAGTCAAGCCATGCGCCCGCAACTCCGGTGACGGCGTTGGTTCCACCTGGGCCGGTGGTGACCATGCAGACACCCAGATGATTCGTGGCCTTGGAATAGCCCTCCGCGCAGATCGCGCTCGCCTGCTCATGCGAGTTGCAGACTGCCTCGATGGCAGGCTCAGCGCCGAGCGACTGGTTGAGGTGCATGGCGCCGCCGCCGGTTACGAGGAACACGTGCTTCACGCCCTGTTCGGCGATGAAGCGCACGACGTAGTCAGAAAGCTTCATGGATTCAAACCTGGATAAGCTACAGAATATCGGTTGCGGTTCATGGGCGGGCGAAGACATCCTGAATGCTGAGGCCCTGCGCGGCCAACAGCGCCTCAACGAGTTCCCTGACTGCGCCGTTGCCGCCGGTATTTTTGGCGACGAAATCGGCCTGGGCCAGAATGTCGACAGACGCGTTGGCGGGAGCCGCGGAAAAGCCGGCGATCCGCATGGCGGCGAGGTCGTTGATGTCGTCGCCCATGAAGCAGATTTCGGTCAAATCAAGGCCGGAAGCGGCGGCAAAACCGCGAAGAGCTGTTGCCTTGTCGCGGCAGCCTTTCACGACGTGGCGGATGAGCAGTTTGTCAGCAAAGCGATCGACGAGGGGGCTATCCTCGCCGGAGATGAGAGCCAGGTGAAGGCCGGCGCGACGCGCCAGCGACAGGCCCATGATGTCGACGAAGCAGAAGCGCTTCCACTCTTCGCCATCGGGCCCCCACCACAGGCCGCCATCGGTGAGCACGCCGTCGACATCGAGCGCGAGGCCGCGGATGTGCTCGAGGCTGCGTTTTACGGGAGTTGCTTCAGGCATACCGGGTCACACCGTAGCGCCGACGCGGCGAAGCTTCTTGATGACCGGAACTTCACGCTCGTAGACGCGCTTGATGCCGTCGCCTTTGGC
>PLPU01000528.1:1913-4095 GCA_003159975.1 Acidobacteriaceae bacterium | reverse complement strand
GCCGGAATGTTGTAAAGGATGACCGGCAAGGGCGAGCGGTCGGCCACGCTGCGGAAGTAATGCAGCACGGCTGCCGTGCTCATCTGGTTGGCGTAGTAGCTGGATGTCCGAACCAGGACCGCATCGTATTGGAACTGCGCGGCGGCCTCGGCCAGCGCGACGGTGGCTTTTACGCTCTCTTGCCCGACTCCGGCGATGAGCACTTTCTCCGGCGCTGTCGCTTCCGCCGCCACGCGCAGCACATCGCGGGATTCGGCGTCGTCGAGCATCACAGCCTCGCCGGTGGAACCCAGGACGACCACCCCGGCCAGCAGGCTGCGTGAGTAGCGGGCCATGTTGGCTTCGATCTTGCGAAAATAGATCTGTTCATCCGGATAAAACGGCGTGGTAACAGCGGCGTAAATGCCTTCAATCAGCATGACCTTATTGTAGAACCCTCCGGACGAAGATCCTAAAGCCCGTGCGCATGCAGGTAGAACACACCGGCCGATGCGACCAGGCAGTAGATTCCGAAAATATACCAGCGCCCGCTTTCAAGCCAACTGCTGAGCCATTTGAGCGCGGCCAGACCGGCCAAGAATGAGAACACCATTCCCAGCAGGCTCGACAGGAGCGCGGCATGAAGGTCGATGGGCGCGCCGGCAGCGGTTGCCTCATGAGCTGCTTTGAGCAAGCGCACGAGTTCAATGCCAACCACCGGCGGAGTCAAGACGACTGCCAGTGCGAAGCTGAATCGCTCCGCGCCCTGCTTTGCCGCGCCAGTCAATATGCCTGCGGAGATAGTGGACCCGGAGCGGGAGAAACCGCGAAACGGAAGCGCGAGGCCCTGGACAAGGCCCATCCATCCCGCCTGCTTCGCCGTCAAAATGCCTTCAGAATCAGCGGGCAGAGTGCCCGATTCGAAGAGCAGGGTGGGATCCTTCATTTGGCGCCGTTCCACGATTCCGGCGATCAGAATGAGCAGACCCGCGGCANNGTTAAAACGGTGGCCCAGATGACCAGCACGGCAAAGCGTTTGAATGCCTTGGCGCTTGAAAAGCAGGTTTCCTTCCAGCTCTTCCAGAAGAACGCAATGACTGCGAACATGGTGCCCGTATGCAGCATGACCAGGAGGAGCGTCATCTGTGGCGACGCCGGGTCCAGGCCCATCAGCTTTTCGGCAACCACTACGTGAGCGGAGCTTGAAACCGGCAGTAACTCGGCAAGTCCTTGAATGATGGCCAGGATAATGACTTTGAGAATCGGCATAGCTCCAGTCTACCGGCGCGCGTCCTCAGAACCAAGGCGCCGTTTCGCGCGGTGAGACGGACTTCCCTGCTCTCATGAAAAATTCGACTCAGCCGCAGTTTTCCGCGTGGAGCTGTTGCAGGGCGTAAACCGTGGTGTGGTGCTTTTGCATGGCGGCAATTCCCTCCACCGCTGCCTGCGCGGCGGCGATGGTGGTGATTGTGGGAATGCGCGCCAGGACAGCGGCGCGGCGAATCGCCTTTTCGTCAAAGAATGTGTCTTGTCCCCGCGGCGTGTTGATGATGAGCTGGATGCGGTCGCCCTTGATGAGGTCGACCACGTTGGGACGGCCCTCTTTTACCTTGAACACGCGCTCGACAATCAGGCCTGATTTCTCCAGCACAGTAGCGGTGCCTTCGGTAGCTACGATGCGAAAGCCCAGTTCGACGTAGCGGCGCGCCAATTCGACCGCGGCGTGCTTGTCGGGATCGTTGACGCTAAAGAACACGGTGCCGCCGGTGGGTAAAATCTGCCCGGCCGAGAGCTGCGCCTTGGCAAAAGCCTCGCCAAACGTGGCCGCGACTCCCATTACTTCACCGGTGGAACGCATCTCCGGGCCAAGAACCGTATCGACGCCGGCGAACTTTGACCAGGGGAAGACGGGAGACTTGACGTAGTAATAAGCGCCGGTTTCGAGGTCTCTGTTGGCCGCAAGCTGGGCCGGAAGCAACTCGCGGAGTTTGCGGCCGGTCATGAGGCGCGCGGCGACTTTGGCAAGCGGGATGCCGGTTGCTTTCGAAACATAAGGCACAGTGCGCGAGGCGCGCGGATTCACTTCGATCACGTAAACGTGGTCCTGTCCCTCGGCGTCGCGCTGGATTGCGAACTGCAGATTGACGAGGCCGACGACTTTGAGCGCGAGGGCCAGCTTGCGTGTGTAGGTGCGCAGGATTTC
>PLPU01000528.1:0-1840 GCA_003159975.1 Acidobacteriaceae bacterium | reverse complement strand
ACCGCCTGAGTCATGTATTGCGCGACGGCTTCGGCGTCGTAGGCGATGACCATGGCCCGGCCGCCGAGCACGTAACTGGGACGGACGAGCACCGGGTAGCCGATGCGCTCGCCCACGGCAAGTGCCTCTTCGACGCTGGTGGCCGTGCCGCCGNNTCGGGCGAGGTGCCGATGATGGGCACGCCGGCGGCGCGCAGACGCTGGGCCAGGTTGAGCGGCGTCTGCCCGCCAAATTGAACGATCATGCCGATGGGCGCGCCGGACTGCGCTTCGTGGTTGTAGACAGCCAGCACGTCTTCCAGCGTAAGCGGCTCAAAGTAGAGGCGGTCGCTGGTGTCGTAGTCGGTGGAGACGGTCTCGGGGTTGCAGTTGACCATGATGGTCTCAAAGCCGTCGTCTTTGAGCGCAAAAGCGGCGTGGCAGCAGCAGTAATCGAATTCGATGCCCTGGCCGATGCGATTAGGACCGGAGCCAAGAATGATGATCTTCGGCGTATCCGTCGGCGGCGCTTCGTCTTCTTCGTCGTAGGTCGAGTAGAGGTAGGGCGTCATGGACTCGAACTCGGCGGCGCAGGTGTCCACCAGCTTGAAGACAGGGCGGATGCCTTTGCTCTCGCGCAGTTCCCTCACCTGCTGGGTGCCGGCGTGACCTTCGAGCTTCCACTCGGTGGCGATGCGCTCGTCGCTCAGGCCGAGGCGCTTGAGCTGGCGGAGGTGGTCGGTGCTGATTTTGTCGGGCGTGGTTTCCGCGATGCCCATTTGCGCCAGCGTGACTTCGCGAATCTGGTGCAGGAACCAGGGGTCCATGCCGGTGAGGCGAGCGATGGCGCGAACCGTCATGCCGCGCTCAAAGGCGTAGCGGATGTAGCCGAGGCGCTCGGGTTGAGGCGTCACGAGGCGCTGCGTGAGGCGGCGAGGTTCGAGGATTTCCGCGCCGGTCTTTTTGCCGGTTTCAAGGGCGCGCCAGGCTTTCATCAGGGCTTCCTTGAAGGTGCGGCCCATCGCCATCACTTCGCCGACCGACTTCATTTGCGGGCCGAGTGTGTCATCGGAGCCGGGGAATTTTTCGAACTGCCACTTGGGGATTTTGACCACGACATAGTCGATTGTGGGCTCGAAGCAAGCCGGGGTTTTGCGCGTGATGTCGTTGGGGATCTCGTCGAGCGTGTAGCCAACGGCCAGCTTGGCGGCGATTTTGGCGATGGGGAAGCCGGTGGCTTTTGAGGCCAGGGCCGAGGAGCGGGAGACGCGCGGGTTCATCTCGATGACCGTCATGCGGCCGTCGACTGGATTGACGGCAAACTGCACGTTGGAGCCGCCGGTTTCAACGCCGATCTCGCGCATTACGGCGATAGCCGCGTCGCGCATCTTCTGGTATTCGCGGTCGGTGAGGGTCTGCGCGGGCGCCACGGTGATGGAATCGCCGGTGTGCACGCCCATGGCGTCGAAATTCTCGATGGAGCAGACGATGATGCAGTTGTCGGCCAGGTCGCGCATCACCTCCAACTCGAACTCCTTCCAGCCGAGCACACTCTCCTCGATGAGGACTTCGTGCACGGGGGAAAGGTCGAGGCCGCGCTCCAGAATCTCGGCCAGCTCTTCCTGGTTGTAGGCGATGCCGCCGCCCATGCCGCCGAGGGTGAAACTGGGGCGCAGAATGCACGGATAGCCGATGCGCGCGGCGAATTCCAGGCCGGCCTTGATGGTGCTGACGAGCTGCGACTGCGGCGTTTCGAGGCCGATTCGGCGCATGGCGTCTTTGAACAGCAGGCGGTCTTCGGCCTTCTTGATGGCGTCGATTTTGGCGCCGATCAGCTCCACTCCGTACTTGTCGAGCACGCC
>PLPU01000571.1:0-6448 GCA_003159975.1 Acidobacteriaceae bacterium | reverse complement strand
GCGCGGACGTGGACGTCCGCGGTACAGCCGGTCTGGAGACCGACGCTACCGCAAAGAAGGACCGGCGCTATCGCGAAGGACCCTCTTAACTTGAAAACGGAGGGTTGCGGGGGTACACTTTCGCTGATTATTCACCGTCGCAATCCATTGCATTGAACCCGCAACAAAAGAAAGGGAACTGCACCCGATGAAGACCTTCTTACGCGTCTTATTGTGTCTTTTACTTCTGGTTTCGGCTGCTGGAGCGCAGGACAAGACGGCGGCAAAGGTGGTGGACGCCGGAGCCGTGGGACTGCCGAAACCGGCAGTCGATTTGCAGACGGGCACGTACAAGTATGACGTGAAGCTTTTGTTGGGCGGCCAGACGATGAGCCTGAAGGTGTCCACCGTGATTGAGGACGGGGGATCGTCATGGAAGGCGACGGATACGATGGAGACTCCGCAGGGAACCGCGGTGGATGTTGCGACGATCGAGAAATCGAGCCTGATTTTGGACAGCCGGAAAGTGACGCAGGGGCCAGTGGTCATCAATGTGGACTTCAGCGGGGGCAAGGCGACGGGCAAGATGACCTTCAATGGCCAGGACAGGGTAATTGCCGCGGACCTGGGCGGGGCGGTTTTCGGAGATGCCGCGGGCGGCGATCAGGTGATTGCAACACTGCCTCTTGCCGTGGGCTACGCCACGACTTTCCGCAACTTCGATATTCAGTCTGGGAAGGTAAAGCTGATGCAACTGACCGTGCCGGCGGAGGAATCGGTGACGGTGGCTGCGGGGACGTTCAACACATACCGGGTGGAGATTGCTTCAGCGGACGGGAGCGGCGACAAGAAGACGTTGTGGGTAGCGAAGGATTCGCGCAAGGTGGTGAAGGCCAGCGCCGTGGTGGCTGCGATGGGCGGGGCTGTCATGACGGGGGAATTGCTGCCGTAAATAGCGAAGGGCGCAGACGGCGGAGACTGCTCGTGGATCTCCGCCGTTTGTTTCTCGACAACGGTGGGCCGGACCGCGGGCTGTCCGGTATAGTCCTTCCATGAGATTTTGGAGACTCTTGCCCTGTTGTTCCGGTCAGGCCGGATCGATTGGCACGGCGGCGGCCGCGCTGGCGCTGGTGCTTGCCACGGCAGGCGCACAATTGCTGCCGGCGCAGACCATGAACATGAAGGACATGGCCGATATGGCGCCGGTTCCGCCTCCGGAGCAGCTTCCTGTTCCCATTCACATGACCGGAATCGGCAACAGCCACATTGCCATCAAAGCCAACCCTGATGCGCAGGTTTGGTTTGACCAGGGATTGAGCCTTCTGCATGACTTCTGGGACTACGAGTCGGCGAAGGCGTTTGAGCAGGCGATTCGGGTGGATGCGCAGTGCGCGATGTGCTGGTGGGGACTGGCGAAGGCGGAAGAATTCCGCGGGACCGAAGCGTCTTACTACGGCAAGAAGGCGCTGGCCGAGGCGGTGAAGCTGAAGGCCCACGCGAGCGGGACGGACAAGCTATACATCGAAGCGGCTGCGGCGGGGTCCGATGAGAAGGGCGGCAAACAGCAGGAGATCGCGATTCTTCGCAAGCTGGTGAAGAAGGCGCCGAACGATATTGAGGCGCACATCTTTCTTGCCGAGGCAGTGGGCGACGGGTACGACGATGCGGGCGAGCCGAAGGCTGGGCAGAAGGAACGCATTGCGATTCTGGAGGGAGTGTTGCGGGATGCGCCGAACGACTCCGCTGCGAATCACTACTGGATTCATGCGGTCGAGCCAGGCAATCATCCGGATCTGGCGCTGACGAGTGCGGCGCTGCTGGCCAGCCTGGCGCCAACGTCTGGGCACATGGTGCACATGCCGGGGCACATCTTCTATCGCGTGGGCAACTATCCCGAGGCGGAGCACTGGTTTGCCGCTTCGATGGAGGCCGATGAGCGCTACATGCGCGAGCAACATGTGGGGCCGGACGACGACTGGAACTACGTTCACAACATGATGTACGGGATTGCCAACCTGATGGAGCAGGGCAAGCTGGAACAGGCGAACGCGGTTTCGGATCATTTGGCCGACGCGCGAGGGAAGCTTTCGGCAACGCTGTATATCTGGTCGGCGCGGGATCAGATGGCGCGCATCGGCAGGCGGCTGCCGGTGGCGCTGCGCGTGGGCGATTGGGGCGCGGTGCTGACAATGCTCGGCCAGGTGAACCTTGCGGATGGAGACAAGACCGCGAACCTGCGCTTTCTGGCCACGGACCTGGGCGCTTATGCGACGGGAATGAAGGCGCTCGAGGCCAATGATCTTGTGGCTGCGCAGGCTGCATCCGACAAGATGGACGCCGGCTTGTGGCGGCTCGAGCCGGAGGAAGACGCCAAAGACAAGAAGAAAGACGAAGCCAAGAAAGACGATGAGGACAAGAAGAAGGATGAGCCGCCGATGGCGAAGATACTCCCCGACGCAGAGCCCGAGCCGCTGGTGAAGTGCTTTAGGATCCAGTCTCTGGAACTGCGGGCGGGGCTGCTGGTGGCGCAGGGCAAGCTGGACGCGGCGAAGAAGTTGTACGACAAGGCGTCGAAGGATGAGAAGGATCTTGGCTATCACGAGCCGCCGTTTTACATTCGGCCTGTTGGTGAGACGGAAGCGGCGGCGCTGATTGCGGCAAAGGATTATGCCGGCGCGAAGACAGCGTACGAAGCGGCGCTGAAGGAGCGGCCGAATTCAGGGTTTGGGTTGTACGGGTTAGCGCGAGTGAGGGAGCTTTCCGGCGATGCAGCGGGGGCGCGGGATGAGTACCTGGCGTTTTTGAAGGCTTGGCCGGCTGCGGATGCGGGGCTGCCGGAGGTGGTGCATGCGCGGAGTGTGGTGGGCGGCAGAAGCAGCGGACAGTGAACCCCTGCGGTGGGGCAGACGCTCGCGGTTCGCTCGCACGGGCTTCACTGCTTCCTGCCCGCTTCTATCGCGCGAGGCGTGAGTGGGGCAGGCGCTGGCTTTGGTTAGGAGAGTGCGCGGAGGGTGCGGCGGAGTTTTTCGGGGTCGAGGGTGGGGATGAGTTGCCCAACATCGTCGTGGGTATGCTGCCAGACGGGAACCGCGTGGCCGAGGAGCGATTTGCCCTTGGCGGTGAGAATGAGAATGCGGCTGCGACGGTCAGATGGATCGGGAGAGACTTTGACCAGGCCGCGTCGCTCGAGGGGTTTCAAAGCGGCGGTCAACGTAGTGCGATCCATGGCGAGCAGAGAGGCGACCGGGCCCATGGGCGGCGGCTCGGGCCGATTGAGGGACATCAAAAGCGAGAACTGGCCGTTGGTGAGGTCGAAGGGGCGAAGTGCTTCATCGAATCGGCGGGCAAGGGCGCGGGCGGCACGCTGGACGTGAAGGCAGAGGCAGGAGTCGCGTACGAGGAGGGTGGTTTCGTACGGAAGCGGATTTGCACTTGACACAAGACGAGATTAGTTGATATCAACATAATCGTCAAGGAAGTTTCCCCGCAAATCGGCTTCCCATTTTGCCTTGATGAGTTATTCGATTGGAGAGTGCCGCCAGTCTGGAGGTCTGCGATGTCCTTTCTTCGTGATTTGAAGATTGCTGTTCGGTCGTTGTGGCGGGTGCGCGCGCTGTGGATCACTGTTGCGCTGACGCTGGCGTTGGGGATTGGCGCGAATGCGGCCATTTTCAGCGTGGTGCGGGCGGTGCTGTTGCGGCCGCTGGCGAATCGCGACGAGGATCGGCTGCTTTATATCCGGCAGAGCGCGCCGGGCATTGGCGAGACGAATGCGACGTTTTCGGTTCCGGAGATTGCGGACATCGGCAGTGGGCTGAAGTCGATTAAGGAACTGGGTACATTTTCAGAGATTGACTTTACGATTGTTGGGCTGGGCACGCCGCGCGAGATTCCCGCGGGGGTGGTGGATGGGCACTACTTCGAAGTGATGGGATTGAAGTCGATACTGGGGCGGCTGCTGGGGCCGGCGGATGATGGGCAGAATGCCGCGGGCGCGGTGGTGCTGACGTATCACTTCTGGAGGACATCGCTGCACTCCGATCCGAGCGTGCTTGGCAAGGTGGTGCGCCTGGACAGCTTTGCAGGGTCGCGGTCCGCAACGGTGGTGGGGGTGCTGGAGCCGTCGGTGCCATACCCCGTGGCGACGGAGATTATTGCGAATGTGGTGACCAGTCCGCATCATCTTTCGGCAACCATGGTGACGGGACGCGAGCATCGCATGACGGAGGTGTTTGGGCGGCTGGCGCCGGGCGCGACGGTGGAGAGCGCGACGGCGGAGTTGCACACGGTTTATGGCGCGATGATTGCGGCGCATCCGGAGGTGTACAAGCCCGAAGATCATTACCAGATCGGTGTGACGCGGATGCACGACCAGATCAACGCGCGCGCGAACACGATCTTGTGGATACTGTTTGCGGCATCGGGGCTGCTGTTTGTGATTGCGAGCTCGAACGTGGCCAACCTGGTGCTGGCGCGGACGGTGCGGCGCGAACCTGAATTGGCAGTGCGGTCTGCGCTGGGCGCGAGCACTGCTGTGTTGCGGCGGTCACTGCTGGCGGAGAGCCTGGTGCTGTGCGGGAGCGGGGCGATTGCTGCAGTGATATTGGCCGTGCCGATGGTGGCGGTGCTGGGCAAATATGCATCACGCTTCTCAGTGCGCGCAAACGATATGACGCTGGACTTCAGCCTGGTTTGGTTTGGGATTGGGCTGGCACTGGTGGCGGCGGTGTTTCTGGCATTCATTCCGCGGCTGCCTTCGGCGAATGCGCCGCAGGGCGGATTGACGGGGCGGGGAACGAGGGTGGCGGGCGGAAGCAGCCGGCGTTTGCGGATGTTTGCGGTGACGCAGATTGCGGCGTCGTTTCTGCTGCTGGCGGGGGCGTGCGTGCTGATGAAGACGCTGTTTCAACTGGAGCAGACGCGGCCGCCGTTCGATTCAGCGAATGTGCTGGCGGTGAATTTGCCGGTGATGTCGTATGGGAAGACGCCGCTGCAGATCGAGGAGTTTTATCGGGATATAGAAGAACGAGTGGCCGCGCTGCCGGGCGTGGAGCATGTGTCTTCAGGTTTCAGTGTTCCGTGGCGCGACGAGCAGGGGCTGAACATCAGCTTCACGTTTGCGGCACTGGGGGCGCGGCGCGCGGATGGACAGGATTATCGCGCGAAGTTCAGGTCGGTGTCGCCGGGATTCTTCGAGACGTTTGGGGTGCCGATTCAAGCGGGACGCGACTTCAATGACGGCGACAAGGACGGCTCGGAGCGCGTGGTGATTATCAGCCAGAGCCTGGCGAATCTGCTCTATCCGGGACAGAACGCGGTGAACCGCAAGCTGTGGTGGACGGATGGAGTGATGAAGTTTATCGGCATCAGCACAGAGCCGCGGAGGATTATTGCGGTGGTGCCTGATTTCGATGACGAGAACATTATTCCTTCGCCGGAGATGACGATTTACCAGCCAGTTAAACAGGAAGGATGGAACGGGCGACTGTTTGTACGCGCGCATCAGAACCCGTATGCATTGGTGCCGGCGATTACACAGGCGATTCATGCGATTTCGGCGGACCAGCCGGTGGAGAAGGCGAGCACGCTGGGAGATGTTCGCGCGGAGGTGCTGACGCCGGACAAGCTGAATGCAATTGTGTTTGGCGGATTTGCGGCGGTGGCGCTGCTGATCTCCGTGGTGGGCGTGGCGGGCGTGCTGGCGTTCTCAGTGAGCGGACGCACGCGCGAGTTTGGCGTACGCATTGCCCTGGGCGCGATGCCGCGGGACATTTTGACGATTGTGCTGCGCGAGGGCGTGGCGATGGCCGGCATCGGCGTGGGCACGGGCGTGGTGGTTGGGTTTGGGCTTTCACGCGTGATTGGGAAATACGTGGCGGAGATTCATCAGCCGGGGGCGGTGGCGTTTGTGGCGTCGGCAGTGGTGATTCTTGGGGCGGCGGTGATTGCCTCGGCGGTGCCTGCGGCAAGGGCGGCGCGGGTGAATGCCGTGGAGGCGCTGCGGGCGGAGTAGTACGGGCTTTGTCGATTCCCAGGCCTCCTCGGCAACTTGCCTGTAAGTTGCTGAGAGTCTCCACCGGCCAAGGCCGGTTTATTGCTCAGGAGCGGGACATGGGCCACGCAGTGCCTTTGGTGATACCCCCCCCTCCCCCCTCCCCCTACGGGTGTTTGTGGCAAGTTTCCTGTTTTCAACGCGCTGGACGGAGGGTTCTAGCGTAAGTACCTTTGTTTTCAGGAACGTGGAAGACAAAGTACTGAAAACATGTAACTTATTCCGTCTTGTGTGGGTGATCGAGCCGGAAACGACGCCGCGGATCCTCTGAGAGAACGCACCTCTTAATGACATGTTAGCGGATTCAAGGAAACAATCGGCAAATGGACTTGCAGCGGAAGGCGCTGATGATAAAGGGGATACATTGAGCGCCGGAGAATGTTTGCTTGACAAGTTGCAGGAAGGCCGGCAAATGCC
>PLPU01000251.1:0-23689 GCA_003159975.1 Acidobacteriaceae bacterium | reverse complement strand
GCTGGATTCACTGGACTATCATGGAATCGTTCACTTACCCGCCAGCATCTGCCACTAAGGATGGGTCTGGTGTATTGAAACGTCGGCTTCGCATTGTCTTATCGACCGAAATGCGGCTCCGGCCCTAACGTTAACGTTTTTCCGTAGAGGCAAAGGCCGTCCGCTCAAGAAAAAAACAGCGGGTAACGAGGCTGGCTCGCTCGGAATTGCGCTCTTGATTTTTCGGAAGGAGAAACCCCCTTGAAAGAAATGAATCGCATTCTGATCCCTGTTGTACTGTTGGTCGCGTTGGTTGCAATTGCAGGTTGCAAGAAAAAAGAGGCGCCGTTAGCCCCCACAGAGACCGCTCCACAAACCGCCGCAATGAAGCCGATGGCGACAATCACCGCAACCCCAGCCGTGATTTCAGCCGGAGACCAGGTTCAGCTTTCCTGGCGCACCAGCGATGCCACCAGCGTCTCAATCGATGGCATCGGCGACGTGCCCACATCCGGCGTCAAGACCGTGACTCCCACTGTCAGCACTACCTATCACCTGGTGGCCCGCGGCGATGGCGGCTCAACGGACGCAACCGCCAGCGTGACCGTCAACTCCCCGCCCGCCGTGAGTGTCCCATCCACCACAGTGAGCGCTGAGGAAGACTTCAAGGCCCATGTCCAGGACATCTTCTTCGACTACGATACCTACGACATCCGCAGCGACGCGCAAGCTACGCTTTCGCGCGACGCCGCCTACCTGGGTAGCCATCCCGATGTGAAAATCGTCATCGGCGGCTACTGCGATGAGCGCGGTTCCAATGAGTACAACCTCGCGTTGGGCCAGAATCGCGCCGACGCCGCAAAGAATGCCCTGGTAACCGCCGGAGTGGCCGCCAGCCGCATCCGCGTGGTCAGCTACGGCAAGGAAAAACCGTTCTGCACCGAGTCGACGGAAGAGTGCTGGCAGCAGAACCGCCGCGCCGGGTTCACGCTCGACAGGTAAAATAACCGATGAAAGATGACAGATTGCAGATGACAGATGACAGTTTCCGTTTGGCGATGCTGAGCTTCGAAAGGCAGTAACCAACCGGCCTTTAGCACGCTGCGGTTTTCACTGTAACCTGTCATCTGTCATCTGTAATCTGCTTCGCAGGTGACAAATGCACACAGTACGTACCCTTCGCAATCGATTCCTTCTGGCCGCTCTCCTGGCCGTCGTTCTTGGCTCAGCGCCCATGCCCGCGCACGCGGCCTCGAAAGAGATGATCGAACTCCAAACCCAGGTGCAGCAGCTCCTGGATATGATGCAACGCCTTCAGTCCACCATGGACACGCGCTTCGGCGTGCTGCAAAATCTGGCCCAGCAGACCGCCGATAACGCCACCCAGATGACCGCCACCGTGAACGCCCTGCAGCAGAAGATCAATGCGCAGAACGAGGCAAACAGCGGCAAGATGGACACCGTTTCCGGCCAGATTCAGTCGCTGAACGACTCCGTAGACGAGTTGAAGTCACGTATCGCCAAGCTCGACAAGTCGATCCAGGACATGCAGACCCAGCTGCAGAACATCCAGACTCCGCCCCAGCCCGCAGCCCCCGCAGTCCCGAATGGAACTTCGCCAACCGGCTCACCCGACAGCACCGACAGCAGCACCACGGCAGGAACCGGCGCAGCCCCAATGGCCAACCAGGCGCCACCGCTCCAAGAGACTTTTCAGGCCGGCGTGCGCGACTACAACGCCGCGCGTTACGACGTGGCGACGGGCGAATTTCAGTCTGTGCTGCAGTTTTACCCCACCGACGACCTGGCCGGAAGCGCGCAGTTCTACCTCGGCGAGATTGCCTATCGCCAGCAGGATTACGCCGACGCGGTGAAAGCCTACAACAATGTTCTGGAAGGTTTCAGCGGCAGCCCCAAAGCTCCGGCCGCGCAGCTCCGCAAAGGACTGGCGCTGATTCAGTTGGGCAAAAAGGATGCCGGCACACGAGAGCTACGCATACTCATTCAACGCCATCCGCAAACTCCCGAGGCCACACAGGCGCGCAGCAAACTCAACGGCCTGGGCGTGAGGATTACGCCACCACACTAGATATCGGCGATTGAATTGTGAAGGTCACAGGCAGGAAGGCAAGAAGACACGGGGGAGTCATGCGCTTCCGCTGAATAATGGTCAACATGGGCCTGGGGAGGCCCAAAGGCTACGCCACCATCGCAAACTAGACCGAGGTTGAGAGCGTCGTGCTGACGGTGTTGAATGCAGTGTCGAGCCCTTTTGCAAGAGCATGCATGCCGGCGACGGCGCCAAACGCGACCAGGGCCACGGCCAAAGCGTATTCGACTAAATCCTGACCTTCTTCGTGGCTGTTCAGGACCTGGAGCTTAACGTGGAGCTTGACGAGCAAGTTATTCAATTCGAACTCCTCCTTGTTTGGTTTTTACCCGCAACATACATTGAATCGTCACCACAGTAATCTCCCATTGAATTACCGTAGTTTCAGACTCCCAATGGCTGTTCGCTGGCCTCTAACGGAAGTAGACGAACAACTCCAGCGATGAGTTTACATGCAGCAAATGCCCTTGGGGATACTCATTTCGTGTTATTCCGTTCTCTGGATGCTCCCTTTCGCTGCTCTGCGTCTGTGTTTTCCTGAATGCCTTCTGTGCGCATACCCGGAATCAGATTCCCTTGGACAGGCCCCCATCCACCAGGAGCGTTTGCCCCGTGATGTAGGAAGCGCGCGCGGAAGCTAGCCACACAATGGCGTCGGCAACTTCTTCCGCCAGGCCCACGCGCCGCAACGCGGTCTGCTCTCCCAATCCAGCCAGACAGTCTGCCTCCGGCAGGCCAGCCTCCGCGGCTCGCACGCGTGCGAGTTCCTTCAACCGTTCCGTAGCGGTATACCCCGGCGCAACATTGTTGACAGTAATTCCGTCTCTTCCAAACTCGTTCGACAGGCTCTTGACCAGGCCCAGCACGCCGCTCCGAACCGCGTTCGAGTAAATCAGCTCCGGGACAGGCTGGCGCACGGAGACCGAAGTGAGCGTCACCAGCCTTCCCCAGCGCTTCCGCTGCATGTGCGGCAATACGGCGCGGGCAAAGTAAACCACGCTCATGAAGTTCAGCTCGACAGCACGATGCCACTCCTCGGTGGTGGTCGAAAGAAACATGCGCGGAGGCGGCCCGCCCGCGTTGGTCACACACACATCCAGGCCATTGAACTCATGCGCCACATGCGCGACAAACTCCTTCACCGCGGCGGCGTCGGTCACGTCAAGCGGCTCCGCTATCACCACGGCGGAGTAGCGGCTGCGAATCTCGTCTGCCGCGGCGTTCAGCTTCCTCGCATCGCGTGAACACATGGCCACGCGCGCGCCCTCTTCGGCAAACTTCATCGCGGCCGCGCGTGCGATTCCCTCGCTTGACGCGGCCACAATCACACTGCGACCCTTTAATCCAAGATCCAACGGTTCCCTCGTATGCAGCCGTCTCTGCGGCGTTTTCTCATCTGCCTTCCGCGCGGAGATACGCATCGTCGCGGTCGATCCAGTCCTGCCTCGGCGGATTGAAGATGTCCAGATCTACCGTGTCTTCAAGAGCAAACGCCTCATGCGGCACATGCGGAGGAATGCAGAGCACTTCGCCGCCATGCACGGTCATCTCTTTCCCCTCGATCAGAAACCTGAGCGCTCCTTCAAGAATGTATGTGATCTGCTCGTTATGGTGGCTGTGCAAGGGCACATGCGCGCCCTTCTTCAGCAGCACCCGCGCCAGCATCACATTGGCGCCAACGACAAACTGCCGTCCGATGAGCGAACTCAACTGTTCAACTTCGATATCATCCCACCGCTTGAAGGTCGACTTCCCTGCTCCGGTCACATGCGTCTCCTGTTGCGCTTGCAGATGAGCACTGCGGCGCAACGCCTTCTACAATAACGAACGCACGCGGGAGTTGGGAAGACCCGCACAACCCAAAGAAAAATCCTCCTCTGCGCGCAAAGCTCAAAGGAGGATTCTTGTTGGATCGAATTGGGACTTACTGCAGGCTGTGCATCAGCGAATCCAGCGCCGCTTTCGGCGGCTTGGTTACGGATTCCGGCAGCGTGGCCAGCGGCTCATCCACCACGTTAAGCAAATCGATGAACGTCGGTTTCTGGGTGTCGATGTAGAACACGCCGGTAAGTATCTCGTCGTTGCTGGCCGATTCCATCAGCGTGCGCACCGCATTGGCCTTGTCCGTGGGGTCGTAGTCCTCGTGCAGCTTGCGCAGGCGCAGGTTGGAACCGTCGTGCATCTCCACTTCGTAAACTTCGCCGGAGTTGTAATCCACTTCGATCTCATCGAAGCTGGCCACAAAGCCAATCTCGTTGATCGGCTCGTCGTTTTCCTGCATGAACTTGTAGCTCTTGGTCGATCCTTCGTGATCGTTGAAGGTCACACAGGGACTGATCACATCGAGCATCACCGTGCCCTTGTGCGCAATCGCCGCCTTGAGCATTGAGAGCAACTGTCTCTTGTCGCCGGAAAACGACCGGCCCACAAACGTCGCGCCCAACTGGATGGCCAGCGCGCAGGTGTCGATGGCCGACAGATCGTTGACCACGCCGGTCTTCAGCTTGGAGCCAATATCCGCCGTCGCCGAGAACTGGCCCTTCGTCAACCCGTAAACACCGTTATCCTCGATGATGTAAATCATCGGAAGATTCCTGCGCAACAAGTGCACGAACTGGCCCATGCCGATCGAAGCCGTGTCGCCGTCGCCGGAGACGCCCAGCATCTTCATGTTGTGCTGTGCGAGAATTGCGCCAGTCGAAACCGAGGGCATGCGCCCATGCACACTGTTAAAACTGTGCGAGCGGCTCATGAAGTAGGCCGGGCTCTTCGACGAGCAGCCGATGCCGCTCATCTTCATCACCCGTTCCGGCTCCACGCCCATCTCCCACATTGCGTCGATAATGCGCTCTGAAATTGCATTGTGGCCGCAGCCGGCGCAGAGCGTGGTCTTGCCGCCGCGGTATTCGATAACCGGAAGGCCAATATGGTTAACTTTGGGGCCTGGTGCTGTTGCGGTAGCCATTTAGAAGCCCTCCTTGGTCGCAAACTCTTCAGTGATGGTTTGGGCGTCCAGCGGCAATCCGTTGTAGTGCAGAATGCTGCGCAGCTTGGTCACCTGGTCGGCGGGCAAGTCCAGCTTCAGCAGGCTCGCCAATTGAGCGTCGCGGTCCTGCTCCACAATGTAAACGCGCTCGTGCGCGGCCACAAAGTCGTGAATAGCGTGCGCAAACGGATAAGCCCGGATGCGCATGTAGTCCACATCCTGGCCGTGTTCCTTCTTGATCTGGTCCAGGCTCTCCCGCAACGCGAAGTCCGTGCTGCCGTAAGCCAGGAATCCGATCTTCGAGCTCCCATCCTTTACGGTGACGGGGCCTGGAACCAGCTTGCGCGCATTCTCAAACTTGCGTGCCAGCCGATCCATGACCTCAACATACTCGTCCGGCCTCTCGGTGTATCCCGCCGCATCGTTGTGTCCCGAGCCGCGCGTGAAATAAGCAGCCTTCGGATGATCCGTCCCCGGCAATGTGCGCCAGCCAATCGCGTCGCCATCCACGTCGCGATACCGGGCGAATCCACCCAGCCGGTCCAGATCGTCCTTGGTCAGCACCTTGCCGCGGTCCTGCGGAGTCGTTGGATAGTCGAACGGATCCGACATCCAGTTGTTCATTCCCAGATCGAGATCCGAAAGCACAAACACCGGCGTTTGCAGCCGCTCAGCCAGATCGAAGGCCGCATATCCCAGCTCGAAGCACTCCCTCATATTTCCCGGCAGCAGCACGACATGCTTGGTGTCTCCGTGCGAAAGGAACGCCACAGAAAGCAAGTCGGCCTGCGAAGTGCGCGTCGGCATGCCCGTCGAGGGCCCGGTCCGCTGCACGTCGAAGATCACGCCCGGAATCTCCGCGTAGTAGCCTAGACCGGAAAACTCCGCCATCAGCGAGATACCGGGGCCCGAGGTCGCAGTCATCGACCGCGCGCCCGCCCAGCCCGCGCCCAGCACCATGCCGATCGCCGCCAGTTCGTCCTCAGCCTGCACCACCGCGTAGGTCGCCTTCCCTTCCGGCGTTACACGCAGCTTCTTCAGCAGGTCCGTCGTGGCTTCCACCACTGATGTCGAGGGAGTGATGGGATACCAGGCAACCACCGTGACGCCGGCAAACACCGCGCCCATACCGCACGCCGCGTTCCCGTCGATGATGATCTTGCCCTTTGTCTGATCCATCCGCTCAATCGCATACGGATCAACCTTGGTCAATTTCTCCGCTGCATAGTCAAACCCGGCCTTCACCGCGCCGAAGTTCAGCTCGAAGACCTTCACCTTCTTGGCAAACTGCTTGCGCAGCCCACCTTCGACGACGCTCAGGTCGATCTCAAGCAGGTGCGCCACAGCGCCCACATAAACCATGTTGCGAACCAGCTTGCGTAGCTTGGCCTCAGGACAAATGGCCGCCGTGATGCTGTCGAGCGGCACCGGGTAGAAGACCACATCGTCGCGATACTGCTTGAGGTTCAGCTTTTCTTCGTAAATGGCCACGCCGCCGGTCGGCAGCGCCAGCGTATCCTGTTTTGCGGTGTCGGGATTCAGCGCCACCAGGACCTCGGCGTCGCGTTTGCGCGCCACATATCCGTCCTTGCTCGCGCGGATCGTGTACCAGGTGGGAAGACCGGCTATGTTCGACGGGAAGAGGTTTTTTCCGCTGACTGGAACCCCCATGCCGAAGATGCTTTTCAACAACACGCTATTGGCGGATTGCGAGCCGGACCCGTTCACCGTTGCTACGTTGATGCTGAAGTCGTTAATGACGCGCTCGCGCGCTGTCACTGCTCCCTGTTCTTGTCCCAGGGTAAGGTTCCCAGTTGCCATCGGTCGGGATTCCCTTCCGGTAATTTCTGGAAAGACCTGATCCTGCCTGAGTCTTTCCGTCCCGCATGTGATTATAGTCACTTTGAACGAGCATCGTCCCAGTATGGGGACCACGGTTGTTACCCCTATTGCGCCATTTCCGCTGAATCAGAAGTTGCACCTGCGGGTGAAACCATGCCCGTCTGGATTAACTCCCGTGGTATCAACCCTCAAGCACCAGTCGCGTAGAATCCCGGTGCCAGCGCAGCAGCAGCGAAGAAGCAATGATAACCAGCGCCAGGGTCAGCCCGATCCACAACCCATAAATACCCCATTTGAGTACGAAGCAGAGAATAAGGCCCAGAGGCAGCCCCAGCACCCAATACCCCACCAGGTTGGCCAGCATCGGCACCCGCGTCTCGCCCAACCCACGCAGCGCCCCCGTCGATACAGTCTGGATCCCATCGAAAATCTGAAACGCGGCCGCCACCCACAGCAGGCTCGGCCCCACAGCCATCACTTGCGGATCGGTCGTGTAAAGGGCAATCAGCGGCCTCGGCGCCACCAGAAACACCACCGCGGCCAGCAGCATGAATCCAGTGCCCAATGCCAGCGCCATCCAGCCGGCTCGCCGCGCCCGCTCCCGGTCTCCCGCGCCCACTGCATGGCCCACGCTCACAGCGGCCGCCGCTGAAACCCCCAGAGGCACCATGTAGGTGATTGCCGCGTAATTAAGGGCAATCTGGTGCGTCGCCAGCGCCACCGGCGTCAGCCGTCCGGCCATCAGGGTGGCCAGGTTCCATGCGCCCACCTCAAGCAGAATCTGCCCCGCAGCCGGCGCGCCCAGTTTGACCAATTCCCCCAAGCGCACCAGGCTCGGACCAGCCCAGTGTCGGAACAGCGGATGGCCGCGCTTTCGCTCATGGCGCCACGCAAAACCCAGCAGCGCGGCAGCCATAAACACGCGCGCGACCAACGTCGAAAGCGCCGATCCATTCACGCCCAGTGCCGGCATGCCAAACTTGCCGTAGATCAGCACCCAGTTCAAAAACCAGTTGATCAGGTTGGCTCCGATATACGTCACGGTAATGACGCGCACCGAGCTCACACCCTGCAGGTAGCGCCGCGTCCCTCCATAAACCAGCAGCGGCAGCGTTCCCCACAGCAGAATGCGCATATAGCTTCCGGCCGGCCCCGCCACCTCCGGCGTAATCCCGAACCGTGCAAAGCCGAAACTCGCCAGACCCATCAGCAGCATCAGTGGCGGCGTGATCGCGCAGGCCAGGTACAGTCCCTGCGCCAGCCAGCGATGGCATTCGTCAAAATCCTTGCGCCCGAAGGCCTGCGCCACCAGCGTATCCAGACCAAGCAGCAGCCCAATTCCGAACAGCGACGGCGTATAGCAGACAGCGTTGCCCACCGCCACCGCGCCAATGGCCGCCGGCCCCAGTTTGCCCACCATAATGGTGTCCACCACGCCCTGGGCCATCCAGCCCAGTTCGCTCAACACCACCGGAACCGCCAGCGTCACCATCGCGCCCAGTTCCCGCTTCCAATTGGCTTGCGCCTGCTGCATTTACCCAATCTATATGCTCGCGCCCCGGGGTAGCGCCGGTCTCCAGACCGGCTGTACCGCGGGTGTCCACAGCCGCACTCTTCAAGCGATTAAATACGGTTGTCCTGATGGCTTGACGCCTTCCGCAAGCTCCCGGGTTTATCCTCCTAGAAGACCTACAGTTTGGCTCCCATGAGGTGCTAAGTGCTCAAGGTAGTACGTCTTTTCTTTGTTGTATTTGGATTGCTGTTCTTAGCCGCAGCACCCCCGACGAACAACACTGCCCAGGCCCAGCAAGGCCCAGACTTCGTCCAGCTCGACAGGGTCACTGCTTCCCAGCCAATCGAAAATGGCATTGAAATCCGCTCCGGCGCGGCCGTCATGCGCATCACCGCGCTTCGCGACGACGTGCTCCGTGTCCGCGTGGGCCCGACCGGCAATCTGCCCGAGGACGCCTCCTGGGCCGTGCTGCCCGCATCCCGCACAGCCTCGGTCGCTGTCACGCCCGAAGCCAGCGCAACCGCAGTCGGCTTCACCACCGCCAAGCTGCGTGTCTCCATTCAAAAGGACCCGCTGCAATTGACCGTCACCGATCTCAGCGGCCACGTCCTCGCCGAGGAACTTCCCGGCAACCCGATCGAATACCACGGCGCGGCCTTTCGCGCAACCTTCAAATCGCCCGCCGACGAGCACTACTTCGGCCTCGGCGACAAGCCCGGCCCCCTCGACCGCCGCAACGAAGCCTTTTTCGACTGGAATTCCGACGCATTCGGCTGGCAGGAGTCCACCGACCCCATCTACAAGTCGATTCCCTTCTTTATCACTTACCGCAAGGGCGTCTCGGCGGGAATATTCCTCGACAACACCTGGCGCGCCAGCTTCGACTTCAATAAGCAGTACCGCGACGCCTACTCCTTCGGCTCGGAGGGCGGCCCGCTCGACCTCTACATCCTCTACGGCCCGGAGCCAAAATCTGTCGTCAAGGCGTGGGCGTGGCTCGTCGGCGCCACCCCGCTGCCCCCGCTTTGGTCGCTTGGCTACCAGCAGTCGCGCTACAGCTATTACCCCGAGGCCGAAGTCCGCCGCATCGCCTCCAAACTGCGCAGCGAACGAATCCCCTCCGACGTAATCTGGCTCGACATCGACTTTCAGTTGAAGAATCGTCCCTTTACCGTTGACCCGGAGCGATTTCCGCACTTCGACCAAATGATTCAGGACCTCAAAGCGGAACACCTGCACACGGTCGTCATTACCGACCTCCACATCGCCGACCAGCCGAACATTGGCTACAAGCCCTACGATGAAGGCGTGGCCGGCAACCACTTCGTCAAGAATCCCGACGGCTCGACCTATGTCGGCGTAGTCTGGCCCGGCAAGGCCGTCTTCCCCGACTTTACACAGCAGGCCTCGCGCAACTGGTGGGGCACCCTTTACGCCGATTTTGTCGGCAAGGGCATCGCTGGATTCTGGAATGACATGAACGAGCCGGCCATCTTCGACGTCGCCTCGAAGACCATGCCCGACGATATTCAACACCGCATCGACGAGCCTGGCTTCAAACCGCGCGTGGCCAGCCACCTTGAGATTCACAACATCTTCGGCATGCAGAACAGCCGCGGAACCTACGAAGGCCTGCGCAAGCTCTCGCCCGGCACGCGCCCATTCGTAATGACCCGCGCCTCCTATGCCGGCGGGCAGCGCTACGCGGCTACGTGGACCGGCGACAACTCCAGCACCTGGAACCATCTGCGCCAGACCACTCCGCAACTGATCAATCTCGGCCTGAGCGGTTTCGCTATGAGTGGCGCGGACGTGGGCGGCTTTGCCGGCTCGCCGCAGCCCGAGCTGCTGACCCGCTGGCTTGAGGCTGCCGCGTTCCAGCCTATCGATCGCGACCACACCGCAAGCGGCACCGCGCCGCAGGAGCCGTGGGAGAACGGCACGCAAAAGGATATTGACCTGCGCCGCCGGTATATCGAAGAACGATACCGCCTCATGCCCTACATCTATTCGACAGCGGAGGAGATGAGCCGCACCGGCCTGCCCATCATGCGCCCGCTCTTCCTCGAGTTCCCTGCCGCCACGGCCGACGCGTACGGCGCACCCCTCGACCTGAGCCCCGGCAACAATGCCTTCCTGCTCGGCCCCGATCTGCTCATCGCGCAGAGCCCCTACCCCGACGAGCTGGACAACTACACAATCACGCTGCCGCCGGCGGGCTGGTACGACTACTGGACCGGCGCGCGCGTCAAAGGCGCCACCGGAAAGCAAGCCGTCGAGAATGCCGCCGTCTCTGACCAGTTGGTCCTGATTCACAATTCCGTGGACACTCTGCCGGTCTTTGCGCGCGCCGGCGCCATCATCCCCGAGCAGCCCCTCGTCCAGAGCACGGAAGAAAAACCGAATGGCCCGCTGACCTTGCGCGTCTACCCGCCCACCGAGCCGGGTCAGGCATGCACCGGGAGCCTCTATCTCGACGACGGCGTCAGCTACGCCTACCAGAAGGGTGATTTCCTGCGCGAGACCTTCACCTGCGCTCGCTCCGCTCACGGACTTGTTGTAAAGGTTGCGCCACGCCAGGGCAGCTTTGCCCCGTGGTGGAGTGAGCTTTCCATCGAGGTATACGGCCAGTCCCAACCCGGCTCGTCGGCAATCACTCCAAGCGGAAGCGTGATCAAAACCTCTTACGATGCCGAACACCACCGCGTCACTGTCTCAGTTCCAGACGACGGCAAGGGCTTTACGTTCGAGCTGGCGGACTGAGTCTATGTTCAGCCTGATTCGAGCCACCCACGCCCGCATCGACAGAAACGTCGTGGCCGCCGGCAGATTGCCCGCAAATTCGCCTACGGGACTTTCGCTTGGAAACGGGCTCGATCGAAGCGCGCGCCTTCCCCTCGGCTTCGTTCACGATCGTTCGCACTCGCGCATTGGCCATGGTGAGGCTGCGTTCGCGGCAGCCCGGCAAGGTTTCCGGCGTTGGGCAATGTTCGACCTGGGATGGGCGCGCGTGGCCAATCCCGGAGCGCCCATCGAGCCTGGCCAGATCATCGCCATGGAAGCGCATACTTTGGGACTCTGGACGTTGAACCTGAGCCGCATTATGGAAACCGTCGACACCGCTAGTCGGTTTGGCCTTCTTTACGCCACAACGCCGATGCATGTCGAGCAGGGCGCCGAGCGCTTTCTGCTGGAAATCGACGCAACCACCGGCGATGTGCACTACCTGCTGGAGGCCATCTCGCGACCCCGCCATTTGCTGGCATGCCTCGGCTTGCCCATCAGCCGTGCCCTCCAGCACCGGTTCGCCCGCGAATCCCACCTCCGCATGCGCGACGAGGTGCAAGCTTAAGCTGAGTAACCCGTTAGGCGAAGACCCCAATGCCCGGTAGACGCCAGTTACCCGTGACAAGAAAGTGACTTTTTCCACCTCTTGAAGCTGGTACCCTAGAACCATGAAATTCGGTGTGCTTGTCTTTCCGGGTTCCAACTGCGACCAGGACACTTACAACGTCATTGCCGAAGTGGCTCACCAACCGGTCACCTTCCTCTGGCATGACTCGGAAGATCTGGCCGGCGTGGATGCCGTGCTCGTTCCAGGCGGCTTTGCCTACGGCGATTACCTGCGCACCGGCGCAATCGCACGCTTCTCCCCAGTGATGCAGGCGGTCCAGCGATTTGCAGCCGGCGGCGGCCTTGTGCTCGGCATCTGCAACGGCTTCCAGATCCTCACAGAGGCCGGCTTGCTGCCCGGCGCGCTCATGCGCAACGCGGGACTCAAGTACATCTGCAAGCAGGTCCATCTGCGCGTCGAAACCACCGACAGCCCCTTCACAAACCAGCTTGTAAATGGTCAGGTTCTCCAGATTCCCATCGGCCACATGGAAGGCAATTACTTCTGCACGCCCGAGGAACTGCACCAGTTAGAGAACGAAGACCGCATCGCCTTCCGCTATGCCACCCCCGCTGGAGAAATCACGCAGGAAGCAAATCCAAACGGCTCGTTGAGCAACATCGCAGGCATCCTCAATGCGGGGCGCAACGTGCTCGGCATGATGCCCCACCCCGACCGTTCCAGCGAGAAGCTCCTCGGCTCCTCCGACGGCTGGAAGATCTTCGCCTCCATGATTTCAGCCCTTGCCAGCCATTGATTCTCGCACCATTCCCCGCCGCGCCAGTTGCTGAGTGCGCCGCTCGTTCTTGGGCTATGACAGTCCCAACCCACCATCCACAGTCATAATCTGCCCGGTAACAAAGTGCGGACCCGCAGCGAAGAACAAGACTGCCTGCGCCACATCCTCCGCTGTTCCATTTCTCCGCATCGGCGTCTTCGCCGCAAAGCGCGCGCCGCTTTCGCTCTCCGCATCCGTCATCTCAATCCATCCCGGCGCCACGCAGTTGACGCTCACCTGGGGCGCAAAGGCCTTGGCCATGGCCTGCGTCAGCATGTGCAGCGCGGCCTTTGAACTGCAGTAGTGAGCATGGTCAGCCCACGCATGAATGCCCCCCAGCGAGCCGATATTCACAATCCTCCCGGAAACCGCGCGCAGATGCGGCAAAGCCTCGCGCGCCACCAGAAACGGCCCCCGCGTGTTGGTCTCGAAGACCGCATCCCACTGCTCCACGCTGATCTGTTCCAGCGAAACCGACTCAAAGACGGCTGCGTTGTTGACGACGATATTCAGTTGCCCAAGCACGGTTGTCGTCCAATTCAACGCTGCTCGAATTGAGCCTTCCGAACGAACATCGCATTCCACTGCAATTGACCGGCGGCCCAGCGATTGAATCTCCTCGGCAGTCTGTCGGGCCTCACTTTGAGAGTTTCGATAAGTAATCGCCACATCCGCGCCAGCCTCAGCGAGAGCCAGCGCAATCGCCCGGCCAACGCGCCGCGCTCCGCCGGTGACCAATGCCGATTTGCCGCTGAGAGGTAGAGTTGGCATCATCAGCCTTTAGGTGGCTGGAACTAGTTGTGTTGTGGCTGAGCAGGCGGTGCAGCCGGCGGAGCCGCACCCTTCGCGGGCGGTGCATCGGGAGTCTTTCCGCCGCCAACCGGCGATCCGTCGTGAGCCTCATAGATGGAGTACTGCGCGCCTGGCCGCTTCATCTTCACCTCAATAGCCAGTGAGGGCCTGTCGATCTTGTAATCCTCGCCATAAGTCTGATATCCCCGCGCAATCACCTGCAGCCGGACCGTGTCCCCGAGGGGAAGCACGTCGATGACAGCCTTGCCGTCTTCGTTCGTCTTCAGCTCCATGTTGCCCTCGTCCTTGTCACCCGCCATGGGATGAAAGACCACCGCGGCATTCTCAATCGGCTTGCCGTTGAAATCGCGGAGGATCGTCACCTCGACACGCGCGGTCGGTGGCGGAACCTTGTACTTGCGGCCGCGCTTGGCGGTGTCGTTCTGGCCGCTTGCAACAAGCGAACTGACAACCAGGCCGAACCCGGCGACGAATACGAAGAAACGAAAGATTGAGCGGCGTAGCATGGCCTTCATTGTATCCGGTTTGAACCTCTCTATGAAGAGACTCCTTCGAGCGGCAGATGTGAGTTGAGCGGCGTGGGCGGCTCTTTTACCGACGATATTTGTAGGGTTTTGTAGGGTTTTGTAGGGTCTGCGACGGCATTTTACCACCTAACCATTGTATTTTCAATCATATAGCGAAAAGAGGTGGGGGGGGGGTAGGGGGGTGGGCTCTTTTTATCCCGAATTCGGCCCCTTCACTTCCGCTTCCATAGAACATTGTGCGCCAATCGAACTTAATTACCGGCAAACCGCGGTGAATTTATTTTTGCGCCTTATCGTGGTTGTGCGTTTTTGCGGACGGTTCCACGGGTCCCACTCCGCTTCACCCGTGGCTCCCGCGAAAATGCGGACGTGGGCGTCCGCGGTACAGCCGGTCTTCCACCCCACGGACCAAGACCTGTCCGCAGGGACCCCGGTCCGGAGACCGGAGGTACCGGTGGCGATGAGCTTCACGTCAACCTATATGAGTGTAATTGACTAAGATTTTACATACAACCCACTTGACAACCCTCGCTCCATTTCCCTATTGTTAGCAATTGGAAGGCACGAGTGCTAGCAACCAGCCGGATCAACTGCTTCAGACTGGCCAACGCTCTGACGTACGGAGCCGTACTCGGCTGATTCCAAAGCTTTTTTCCAAAACACCAAGAAGACTCGCGGTCCGGGCTCAACCCTGTCCGCCTGTGAAGGAGAAGCGAAGCAATGGCAACATCATCGGTAACAACCACCTTTACACCGCTCCATGACCGCATCCTGGTTCGCCGCCTGGAAGAGGGCGAAACCGTCCGCGGCGGCATCATTATCCCCGACAGCGCCAAAGAGAAGCCCCAGGAGGGCGAAGTGATCGCCGTCGGCAAGGGCAAGTCCAACGACAAGGGCGAAACCTTCCCCCTCGACGTCAAGGCGGGCGACAAGATCCTCTTCGGCAAGTACTCCGGCACCGAGATCAAGATCGACGGTGAAGAGTTCCTCATCATGCGCGAAGAAGAAGTGCTCGGAATCATTAAGAAGTAGTTTCCAGGGGTCAGGGATCAGGGATCAGGGGTCAGTCGAGACATTTTTCGCGACAAACCTCTGATGGATTCTGATAGTTCCGGCCCCAAACGGTATGCAACGAAAATAGCAGCTGGGTCGAACAATCGGCGGAACCGATCCCTGATCCCTGACCCCTGAACCCTGAATTAAGGAGAGAACTACCAATGGCAAAGCAAATTCTGCACGGTGAAGATTCCCGTCAGGCGATTCTGCGCGGCGTTAACGTCCTCGCGGACGCCGTCAAGGCGACGCTCGGCCCCAAGGGCCGCAACGTCGTAATTGAAAAGAAGTTTGGCTCGCCCACCATCACCAAGGACGGCGTGACGGTGGCCAAAGAGATCGACCTCAAGGACCCGGTCGAAAACGTCGGCGCGCAGCTCGTTCGCGAAGTCGCCTCCAAGACCTCCGACGTAGCCGGCGACGGCACCACGACCGCCACCGTGCTGGCCCAGTCCATCTTCAAGGAAGGCGTCAAGACAGTTGCAGCCGGCGCCAACCCCACAGCCCTCAAGCGCGGCATCGACAAGGCCGTCACCACCATCATCGGCACCCGCGACAAGGACGGCAAGTGGACCGAGGGCGGCGCTCTCGGCAAGCTCTCCATGCCCGTAAGCGAAGACACGGTTGCCCAGGTCGGCGCCATCTCCGCCAACGGCGATCAGGAGATCGGCGACATCATCGCTCATGCCGTCAAGGTTGTGGGCAAGGACGGCGTTATCACCATCGAAGAGTCCAAGACCATGCACACTGGCCTCGAGACGGTGGATGGCATGCAGTTCGACCGCGGCTACCTGAGCCCCTACTTCGTCACCGACGCGGAGCGCCTTGAAGTGGCTCTCGACGATCCCTACATCCTGATCTACGAAAAGAAGATCAGCGCGATGAAGGATCTGCTGCCCCTCCTCGAGCAGGTTGCTCGCGGCGGCAAGCCCCTCCTGATCATTGCTGAAGACGTCGAAGGCGAAGCGCTCGCGACCCTCGTGGTCAACAAGCTGCGCGGCACGCTCAACGTGGCTGCCGTCAAGGCTCCCGGCTTCGGCGATCGCCGCAAAGCCATCCTCGGCGACATTGCCATCCTCACCGGCGGCAAGGCCATCACCGAAGATCTGGGCATCAAGCTTGAAGGCGTCAAGCTCGAGGATCTCGGCCGCGCCAAGCGCATCACCATCGACAAGGACAACACCACCATCGTGGACGGCGCGGGCAAGTCCTCTGAGATTGAGGGCCGCGTGAAGGAAATCCGTTCGCAGATCGAGAAGACCACCTCCGATTACGACAAGGAAAAGCTCCAGGAGCGCCTTGCCAAGCTGGTGGGCGGCGTTGCCATCATCAAGGTCGGCGCCGCTACCGAGACCGAGCTGAAGGAGAAGAAGGCTCGCGTTGAGGATGCCCTGCACGCAACCCGNNGCGGCAGTCGAGGAAGGCATCGTCCCCGGCGGCGGCGTGGCGCTGGTTCGCGCCATCCCCGCGGTTGACGCGCTGATCAAGACCCTCGAAGGCGACGAGAAGATCGGTGCGCAGATCGTGCGCCGTTCGCTCGAAGAGCCCCTGCGCCAGATCGTCGCCAATGCCGGCGAAGAGGGCGCGGTTGTGGTGGCCAAGGTGCTTGAATCCACCGAGCCGCACTTCGGCTACAACGCGGCAACCGGTGTGTTCGAAGATCTGGTCAAGGCCGGCGTCATCGATCCCACCAAGGTCACCCGCACGGCGCTGCAGAACGCAGCTTCGATCGCCGGACTGCTTCTGACCACCGAAGCCCTGGTTGTCGAAATTCCCGAGCCCAAGTCTGCTCCGGCAGGCGGCGGCCACGGCGGCGGCATGGACGGCATGTACTNNGCGATTGATTCAGGAATCAACTTGAAAGGCCTCCAGCTTCGGCTGGGGGCCTTTGTTTCGTCCGCATTCCATTTTCTATTTCTGCTGTGATTCCTCGCCGTTTGCAATCGTTATCATGCGGTCCCGCATGGCGTCGTAGTCGAAAACTCCATCGATAAAACCATGGAGAGCTTGCGACTCTGGCCAGTTGGAATTGGTCTTGTTTTGCCGATAGCTATCGATGGAGAAACGCCTGTCACCGCGCTTCTTTGCCTTGAAAAAGGCCTGGTCAACATCGTCACTATCGATCTCGATCCGGTAATCCTGCTTGCCTTCGTTGGTATAGATCAAAGCGACCAGATAAGCATTGTCGCGTCCCATCGGTTCGAAAGGATAGAGAAACACAGCATAGCCGGAATGGAGCTTAACCTTTTGAATCGGAAAAATATGCAGCTTGGCGAAGTCCGAGTCGGTGGTCTGCTTATGCAGGTCAAGCAGATGTGCTATCTGCTGATCGCATAAAGCCTTTTCCCCGCTCTCGGCGTAGATCCGCGCCAGCAATGCAGCACCATGCCAATCTTTCGGGTGTGCTTCCATGAAGGGCTTCATGAGTGCTAAAGCATAACCCGTATCGCCAGTCTCAACTGCTGCTCCGGCAGTGAGTTGGGTAACGAAATCGGCCAGTGGCGTGTCCGTCTTGAGTGCGGGAAGGAGCTTCTTACCGTCAGTCAGCACATCGGCATCGTGCTCATGTTGGACGGCTTCGCGTAAGGCATCGAATAGGGCGCGATTTTCCGGGGTCAATTCCGCTATTTGATTGTGAAGCTCTTGAGGCTTTCCCGTGGCGTCCGGGGCGACCGCTTGTTGTGCTGACAATTGCCAGGCAGCAAATGGGAGGATCAAAAGGCAAGACAAAACAAAAACGATGAAGGACTTTCGTTTCGCGTTCACGATTCTCCCTTTGAGCAAACGACATCGAGGGTATCATCGTTCAGTGTGAACGTTCAATATACGCAACAATGGTTGCTTTGCCTGCAAGAAAAACTCGCCTCGGAGGGAGCAGAGGGGGGCAGACCTCGTAAAAGCGCAACCACGGGATCACGGGCTCCAGCCCCGAACTCCACCGGCGTCGCCCTACGACACCAGCGCAATCCCCGTCGCGCGCGCATGATCGGCCCCGTTTAACACCGGCTGCGGCTGCTGCGAGCGCAACCACCCTGCCGCAAGCCACGAGCGCGGAATCGAGAACTCAGACCAGCCGCAATCCAGGCACACATGCACATCCGGCGACGGCGTCATGGGCGGATGGCTCATGGTGCGCGTTCCGTTGCGGTAAAGACGAATCTCCGCCGGAATCACGGAGACAGAGACGGACTGACACTTCGGGCAGAGCATAAAGATACCTCGCAACTAAAGCAGTTCAAGAGAAACAACTGTTTCACTGGGAAATTCCACTTTAATCCGATTGTGACTACTTTATCAACAAGAATTGTGCAATCAGCGTTCCATTTTGGCTGGAAATTGTCGAACGTTTCAAAATGGTGCGCAGTAAGATGCCCTTCCACAACGCAATCGGGGCCCCCGAAGGGACCCCGATTCGCTACCTGGCCCGAAGACCGGTGTTAGTAGGTGAAGTGCAGCCCCATCGTGACCGCCCGGTTTCCGCCGATCGTACCCAGCACGGAACCGAAGTTCGCCGAGTTGTTCGGGCAACCGCCTGGCACGGAGTAAACCGAAACGCAGGTGCCGGTGTTCAGCGGCGTCAGCGTCGGAACCTGCAGCGACTTCCCAGAACCCGTTGTATACGGAATCTGATCCAGATTGGCCTTCGCCGATTGCTGGTCGGCTGGATTGCTGCTGGTGACAATCTGTCCGTAGTTCACGTAGTAATAAGTGCCCGGGTCGCAGTTGTTGCCCGCCTGAGTCGCTGTGGTGGAGCAGGCCGAGTTCTGTCGAATCTGGCCCTGATCCATCGGCACGTCCAGGCTGGTGGTATTGGTCACGTTGAAGACGTTGAACTCGTACTGCAGTCCCATCTTCTGGCCAATGTGAAACTCCTTGCGGATAGAGATATCCAGACGCTTCTGCACCGCCTGCCGGAACAGGTTGCGCTGGCCCTGCGCGAAGTCCGTCTCGTAGATGTCCTGTGGTTCGCCGCCGGGTGATACCGGGATACCCAACTGACCCGGCTGCAGATACTTGATTGAAATCTGCGTTGGGTCGATCGCTGGGATGTAGTTGCCTCCCGAACCGCGGAACTGGCCCGAGTTGCCGGTAAGCGCCGATTTCGGTGAGCCCGGATTCTTCACGCCAAGAACCGGGTTCATCAGCGTCGGATAGTTTCCGAAGTACACGCTGCCCACCGCGCCGTAGAACTCGTACAGAGAGAATGGTTCGCCGCTCTGCACAATGCCAATGCCCGTCAGATGCCAGTTGTTGAGAACATAGGACGCCGGCGAGTGGTCCTTGATCAGGTCCGGCGAATTCACCTGGAAGTTGGCCGTGAACACATTGGTCCGGTCAAAATCCGAAGAAGCCCACGAGTTCCGCAGGTTATTGGGGTTGGTTCCGGTAAAAAACAGGCCGATGTCGCTCTGCTCATCGAGAGAGTGGCTCCAGGTGTAGCTTGCGCCCACCTGAACGTTATGCGAAAGCCGCTTCTCAAGATGGGTTTCCAGAGCGTCGTAGGCGGAGTTTCCTACCGTCTTCCAGAGAGCCGCATTGGGACTGAAACCCACATACGGTGCGCGGAAGTCCGTATTGCCGCCGTCGGCCGTGTTCCATGGCTCCCCAGGGATCGGGTCGTAGTCATAACCGTCGCTCAGCGAGTTCTGGTTGAGAACTTCAAACCCGTAGGTTGCAGTTTCACCCCAGATTGGATTGCTGGGAGTGGCGATTCCCGGCTGGTTGAAAGGGACCGGAACCACCGAATGCCGCCCGCGGTTGCCGGTGTAACCGATTGTGACCGCCACGTCGTTGGTCGGCTGCCACTGCATGCTCAGCGTGTAGTTCACCGTGTAAGGCAGCACGTTCTTCTTGTCGTAGGCGCCAAAATTCAGCGTCGCCGTACAGTCGGTGTAGCCTTCCTGGTTGTCGAGACCGCCGCAACGCGGACCGTAATCGCTGGGACCGGTCATGTTGTTGAGCTGGTTTTGCAGCGCAGTCGAAATGGTTCCAGGGTTTGAGCTCGGCGGAATGTAAGTGGACTCCGTCAGCGCTGTCCCCAACGGGTTAGCCAGAGTCTTGCCGTTGCCTTCCACAAAGCTGGCCAGAGGAGCCGACTCGGTCACACCGAAAGGGCCGCCGTTGCCGCTACCCGCCGGCTGCGAAAGATAGCTGAACAGTTCGCCGCGATCGTAGTACATGCCCGCGCCGCCGCGGAACACAACCGCACCGTGATTCTGCCTGGGTGACCACGCGAAGCCGAGACGTGGCGAAATGCCCCACTGCCGACCGGTCAGAGTTGAATCGGTCACCCCGGCCGTCGGATCGTATTTGTTGTTGCCCGCAATCACAAAACCCGCATTGTTCACGGTGAACCCGCCGGTTGCGGTGCCGGTCACGTTGTAAAGCGACGGCTCGAAGTTGAACATGTTGCCGTATTTCTCAGTCATGCCGCCGTGGTAGTCATAACGAACACCGGCGGTAATGCTCAGGTTCGAAAGCATCTGCCACTTGTCCTGGAGGTAGAACGAAAGCTCGTTCGTCCGGTAGTAGCGGTCGGCATTGTTGCGGCCGCTCTTTGGATCAATGCTTTGCAAATCGCTCGAACTGGAAACGTTATGCGTCTTCTTGTAATCCATCAGGAAGTCGCCGAAGTTCGAGCTCTCCACCTGCGCAAAGTTGTTGCGGTTGTTGTCGATGTTCAACTGTGTGTAGCTGTACCCGCCGCCGGCCACCAGCGTATGACGGCCCGCGGTAAGAATCACGTTCGATGAAGGGTTCAGCCTGTTCTGCTGGAATCCCATGTTGACGAATGAGCTATATGGCCCCACCTTCAGGCCCGGCTGTCCCGGCGCCTGGCTGACAAAGCCCATATCCTTGATCAGCAGGCCCGGCAGAACTCCCTGGATGTAACCGTTGGGGATACCTGTCCCGATGCCGAAGGCCGGATCGCCGCTGCCGTTCGTCAGCGTCTGGTGATAGAAGCTGTAAGAACCCATGCGGTCAACGCCAACGCGCTGTTCCCAGTTGAACCGCGATCCGATTGCAGTCGTATTGTCGATCGCCAGCACCTGCGATCCGTTGTTCTGTCCCACCGGGAATCCACCCGTCTGCGAATAGCCGTAGGGCTTCGCCACCGGGTCGGTCTGGTAATAGTACTTGGCTGACAACCTGTCGTTCCTGGTCACGTCGAAGTCCACAGCCGCATTCGCCTGCTCGGCCACCAAAGTTGAAGTTCCCAGCAACGTCACATTCGGAACTCCAAACTGTACTGTTCCGGTGCTCTGTGCGGATGGAACCAGGTAGCCTCCACCCGGAAGTGTGGCCTGCATCAGCGATTCCGCGATCGGATCAAGAGTGCCGGGAAGAGCTGTTCCGTTATTCCAGCTCGTGCCCGCGGCGATAAGGCCGGCAGGGGAGCGGTCGCTACTCAGTCCTGAAGGCACCGTCATCTGCGACATGCCCGTGGCGGCATCCGAGTTGTAGCGGTGCTGATAGCCAAGGAAGATGAATATCTTGTTCTTCAGAATCGGGCCGCCTACAGTCCCGCCTGTGCTCCAGCGATGCAACGCCGGGTTTTGCATCGATTGCGGAAGGGAACCAACACCTTGCTGTGCAAGCTGGTACTCCTGGTTGAAGAAGAACGGCGCGGCATTCAGAGAATTGTTCGCAAAGCTACCGTAGACCTTGCCATGCCACTGATTGGTGCCGGTCGAGGTGTTGGCATCGATCTGCGCGCCGCTGGTTGCGCCCTGCTGCGCATCGTACATCGACGCGTTCACGCGCAATTCCTGCAGAAACTCTGGAGGAGGCGAAGGCAGGCTGTTGCCCACCGAGCCGTAAACCGAGGTGCCCACCGGCGATGCGCCGCCTATATAGCTGCCGCCGGCCGCCGAGGTGCTCGATGTGCTGCCGCCGCCAATGTTGAAGTTGTAGCGCTGCGAGTTCGATCCGCTCGAGGTCTTGCCGTTGAAGAGGTTGGTCGCATCCACGCCGTTCACCTGGAAGGTGTTCGAAGTGTCGCGCTGGCCGTTGGCCCAGATCGGCTGGTTGCCCAGGCCGGCGTTTGAATCCAGATTGGCCAGCAGTTCCGCGCTCACTCCCGGCGAAAGCACAGCCAGTTGCGTGAAGCTGCCCGTGGCCAGCGGTGTAATTTCAATCTGATGCGAATCCAGCGTGTAGCCATTCGTGGTGTCGGTGGCATTCAGCAGCGGATTGCTCGTGACCTCGACCGAATCTGACGTCTTGCCGATCTTCAAAGAGACGTTCACGGTCTTTGCCGTGGCCTCCTGCACCACGATCCCGTTCACTTCCGTGATCTCAAAACCATTGCGCTCCACCTTCACCACATAATCGCCGATCGGAAGGTTGAAGATCTGATAGAACCCGCTGCCGCCTGAAACCGTGCTGCGGGTCACGCCGATGGCGGCGTTCGTGACCGTCACCGTGGCTCCGGGAACAACAGCTCCCGACGGATCGACCACCGTGCCGTTGATTGAACCCAGCGTTTGCTGTGCAACGCCGGGCAGCGTACACAGTGAAATGGCCAGTAGCACCAGGACAAAACGGGCGACACTCCTCCGAAAGGGATGGTTCATGTTTCTCCTCTGAGTTTCCATTTTGGTTTCGAGATTGCGGTTGGGGGCGGACGGCAAATCAGATGCCGGCACCCCAACATTCAGCTTGAACGTTCTTGATGGAGAGGCTGTTAAAGGGCGATTAAGTTGAATATGAATAGTTTGTGACAGGTCGCCCGAAATTCCAAGAGAAATCTTTGATTCCTATCCTTTTCCGGGCCTATCCCTGTGGAAAAGCGGTGACCTGTCCCAAGCTGCGGCACTTGTCGGTTGCGTATACCCTAACTGGCCTCCAACACGCCTGGCCGCCCAATTTGCCTTAACCGTTGCCTTCGCCCGGCCCACCCGCGCAAAGCGCCAGCAACGCTTCGCCAAACTTCTCCACCTTCGCGGGACCAATCCCATCGATCGCCAGCAACTCATTCGGGTTCCGCGGGCAGTTCCGCGCCACCGCGGTCAGCGACCGGTCATGCAGAACTACATACGCCGGAACCCCCAACCTCTTCGCCTCCCCCGCCCGCCACGCCCGGATCCGCCCCGCCAAAGCCTCCGCCCCCGGATTCAAGTCCGCGGGAACCGAAGCGCCGGCGCCGCTCGCCCCGCCCCCACCCGCACTCGTCTTCGTCCCTCCGGCTTTTTTCCCGCGTGCCGGCCTGCCGACCCCGCCGCCAAACTCCTCCACCACCCCGTCGCTGATCAGCAGTTCCACTGCCGACCCCGCGCGCATCCTCATTCCCGCATCCGTCAGCATCACCTTGCGGTACCGCCNNGCGCCCAGCAGCCCGTCCCACTCGTCGCGGCTGATCCTTCCCACCAGTTCAAGACTCCGCTGCAGCGTTCCAGTCGCTTTGTAATTCACCCCGCGCAGCTCCTCCACAACCCGCTGCGCAATCTCCCGCTCCTGCGCCGTGGCCCGCCTGAACAGCCGCAGCACCGCCCCCGCCGGATCGCACACATCGCACACCCCGCACGGCCTGCTCGCGTCCGCATCGTCGCCAAAGTGCCGCACCAGCGCGCACATCCGGCACTCGTGCTGCGTGGTAAACCTGAGCACCTTCTCAAACTGCTCGGCCCGATATTGCGCCTGCACCGTGTACGTCTTCTTCCACCCCGGTCCGCCCGCCGTCACGTTGCCGCC
>PLPU01000058.1:0-17128 GCA_003159975.1 Acidobacteriaceae bacterium | reverse complement strand
TTCAACTCGACTACCGGCAAGGGGGTGAAGGGAACAGTCTCAGGTAAGCAGGTCGCCGTTGGAAATGCAGAGCTGTTTCGCGATTTGTCTGTCGATTCCGCCCCGCTGCTCAATCGAGCCGAAGCGTTGCGCAAAGAAGGCCAAACGGTGATGCTGGTTGCCGTGGATGGCAAGGCCGCGGGCATCGTTGGCGTTGCCGACCCGATCAAGGATTCCACGCCCGATGCGATCCGCGAACTGCGGGCGGCAGGTCTGAGAATCATCATGGTCACGGGCGACAACGCGACCACAGCCAAGGCCGTCGCGGACAAACTCGGCATCGAGTTTGAGGCTGATGTCTTGCCGCAAAAGAAGGCGGAGGTCGTCAAACAACATCAGCAAAAAGGTTCCGTGGTGGCAATGGCAGGCGACGGAGTGAATGACGCTCCCGCGCTTGCCCAGGCTGACATCGGCATTGCCATGGGTACTGGCACCGATGTGGCGATGGAGGCTGGCGGCATCACGCTGTTAAAAGGCGACCTGCGCGGCATTCTCCGCGCCCGCCATCTCAGCTTGGCAACCATGCGCAATATCCGCCAGAACCTGTTCTTTGCTTTCATCTACAACATTGTTGGCGTGCCACTTGCCGCTGGGGTACTTTTCCCAGCGTTCGGTCTGCTCCTGAACCCGATGATTGCCGCAGCGGCTATGAGCTTCAGTTCCGTCTCGGTCATTGCCAACGCACTGCGACTTCGCGCGGTGGAGTTATGAGCGCAGGTTGTCCGCCAATTCACCGGCGCCTTCAAACAGATGACCGGGAGGAAACTTGGAAGATTTCAAGTTTCTCCTCCCAGGCCGGTGATGCCCAACTAGAGAAGGCCGTGGGGATCAAGGACAAACTTCTTGGCTGTTCCTTTGTCGAAAGCGGCATAGCCTTGCGCGGCGTCGCGGAGAGGAAGAACGGTGGCGTTTACGATTTTTGCAATGGGCAGGCGGTCATGCAGGATGGCTTGCATGAGTTGGCGGTTGTACTTCAGTACCGGGGTCTGGCCAGTGTAGAAGCGGTGAGATTTCGCCCAGCCGAGGCCAAAACGCATCTTCAGATTACCGGTCTTGCCGGCTTCGTCCTTGGCGCCCGGGTCTTCGGTAACGTAGAGACCAGTGATACCGATCGAACCCGCGGCTCGGACTATGGTCATGAGGGAGTTGAGGACGGTTGCCGGAGCCTCTTCGCCATTCTTACCATGGGCCTTGGCTTCAAATCCAACCGCATCGATCGCGGCATCGACCTCAGGTTTTCCTACAACCTTCTCGATGGGCTCGCCGAGGTTATCGCTCTTGGTCAGGTCTATGGGAACGTAGCCAACACTTTCAGCATGCTGGAGGCGCTCTGCGTTCATGTCGCCAACCATCACGACCGCGGCGCCCAGAATGTAAGCCGAGGCCGCCGTGGCGAGACCGACAGGGCCTGCGCCGGCGACGTAGACCGTGGAGCCTACGCCTACTCCGGCATTGACGGCGCCGTGGAAGCCGGTGGGAAGGATGTCGGAGAGCATGGTCAAATCCATGATTTTTGCCATGGCCTGGGCTTTGTCTGGGAACGGGATCAGATTGAAATCGGCGTAAGGGACCATTACATACTCGGCCTGACCGCCGACCCACCCGCCCATATCGACATAGCCGTAGGCTCCGCCGGAACGACCTGGATTGACGTTGAGACAGACGCCTGTCTCCTGCTCGCGGCAGCTGCGGCAACGACCGCAGGCGACGTTGAACGGAACCGTAACCAGATCACCCTTCCTGATGTATTCGACGTCTGAGCCGAGTTCGATCACCTCGCCGGTGATCTCGTGACCCAGCACCATACCTGTGGGAGCGGTGGTGCGCCCGCGGACCATATGCTGATCGGAGCCGCAGATGTTGGTTGAAACGACCTTCAGGATGACTGCGTGTCCGATCTTTTTGCCGGCGGGATCCTGCATCTTGGGAAAGTCGATCGACTGTACTTCGACTTTGTTCTGTCCGAGGAAAACTACTCCGCGATTTTCAGCATAAATCAAACCTCCTCGTGCAACGGTTAAGCGTGTTACGGTTCATAGACGGCGTGATTGCGCACACTCAGCACCTTATCGACTTCGCCGAAAGCGTACCGGCTGCCGTGATCGCAATGAGCGGACACAGCTATCTTCATTTGCATTTCGCCGGAGCCAGGCCGCCTTCCCGCCGGATCATTTAGCTGCGGGTCGCTTCGAACAGGAACCAGATGCGCCGCTCGCTTTGATCAATCCAGTTCTCGAGAAGGCTGGCAGTGGCAACGTCCCCCGCATCGTCGCAGAGAGCGTGTACCGCGCGCATGCTCGACAGCAATGCCTTGTCGTCCTCTCGAAGTTCGCTCAACATATCTGTGGGAGTTACGAACTCCGAATCGTTGTCGGGAATACGCTGCAGACGACCTATGTGTCCGATGGAACGGATCGTCGTTCCACCGATCTTGCGGACCCGTTCGGCTATGTCGTCGGTGATGGCGAATATCTGGCCAGCGTGATCGTCAAGAAGCAGGTGGTAGTCGCGAAAATGAGCTCCGCTCATATGCCAATGGAAGTTCTTGGTCTTGAGGTAAAGGGTGAATACATCCGCAAGCAAGGCATTGAGTGCTCCTGTGATGTCCTTGACTGCTTGGGACTCGATGCCTGAAGGGGCAGCCAAGGGAGCCTTCCGGCGCCCAACGAGTTCTGAAGTGCTAGACACGATTTTTCCTCTCATTGATTTGGAATCATTAGAGAATTGCATGCGATCCTTTCGATCTGCTAACAGGTTCGCCCGAGTGGTTTAGCGCATAACTTGAATTGGTCCGTTACAGTGCTTCCGCGCAAGCCCAGTTCGGCTACGCCGTTCCGCGACCGATGACAAACGGTGTAATCGCAGACAGGTCCAGGTCGCCACTTGAGATGCGGGCAGAGGCAAGCACAGACTGAGCAATTGTTGCCGCGGGCAAGCTGGCCCCTGCGGTTCCAGCGGTCTCCATCACCAGATCCATGTCTTTGCTCATCAGCCGCAGCGGAAACTCTGGCGAGTAGTTGTCATTTTTTATCTTCTGGATCTTTCCCAAGAATGCCGGAGGGATGACAGCCGATTTGGAGAGCACATCGAAAAGAACATCCCTATCGATTTGCAGATGCTCACCCAACGAGATGGCTTCCGCGAGGGCCTGCATTCCGACACCGACGAGGAGGTTGACGACCAGTTTCATTTGAATCCCAGAGGTAGGGCCTCCGATCAGGAACCACTGCTTGGCAATGGACTCGTAAATGGGAGTGCATTGCTCGAAGGTATTCCGGTCCCCGCCCGCGAGCAGTGTGACTGTTCCCGCCTTGACTGCCGGCGTTGATCCAGAGATAGCCAGATCGAGGAGCCTGACGCCCTGGTAGGAGGCCTTTTCATGCAGCAGGTGCAATAGTTGTGGCGAGATCGTACTCATCTCAAGGAGGATGGTGCCCGGCTTTGCAACTGAGAGAACCCCCGCTGCGTCGCAATATGCGGAGTGAACAGCCGCATCGTTGGCGAGGCAGGAAAGGACTACATCCGAATGCTCTACAAGCTCCACAACGGATTCAGCGATCCGTACGCCCTCTCGACTCATCGCTCTCGACACTTCTGGACTGCGATTCCATGCCTGAATGTTCCAGCCCTGTGAATGCAAGCGCCGCGTCAGTCGGCTTCCCATGAGCCCCAAGCCAATGAACCCAACTTTGACTGTGCGCTTGCTGAGCTTGTCTACGGGCAAACCCATCTCGTCTTCTTGTGCCGAATTCTCGTTCGTTGGTTTCTTAACGCTGGATTCAATCAGTTTGGTCATGCAGGTTTCCCTCCGGCGGGTTATTCGCAATTGCTCCGGCGTGGTAGCGAGGAGCTTTGTACTCCCGGAATGCGGACGCCGGTGATGAGACAGCTTGGCCCAGCACTAGTCGTCTTTGCATATCGACTCAGGTGCGGCCCTCCACTTGGCTTCAATGTAGTGGCAGTGATGGAAGGCTGTCTATTATGTCTTAGTATGGGTCAGAGTTTCGAGACGCTGCGCCTTCGTCGAGGGGAAGGGTAAAGCAAAACGTAGCTCCCGGGCCTTCCGTTGGCGCGGCCCAAAGGCGGCCGCGATGGGCATCGATGATGGAACGGCAAATCGCAAGGCCCATACCCATTCCGCTTCCTTTGGTGGTGTAGAAGGCGTCGAAAGGTTTGTCGAAATCGCTCAATCCGGACCCGTGATCCCGTATCTCGACCAAAATGGCATCGGAGTTCTGCCGTTTCGACCGGATTACAAGCCTCTTTGAACAGTCGGTCACATTGTCCATTGCCTCGATTCCGTTCTGAAGCAAATTGAAGATCACCTGCTGCAGTTGAAGTCGATCCGCCATGACCGGCGGCAGCGCCTCTTCCAAGTCAGTTTCCACGAGAACGCCATGCCTCTCGGTCTCACCCTTCAACAACCGGACGACCTCCGTGAGGACCTCATTCAGGTCGAGTCGGATCATCTCGGGTTCAGCCTGCTTGAAAAGCGCCCGGATACGCCGCACCACTTCTGCAGCGCCGTTGCCGTCACGAATGATTCTTTCGGCTGCCAGATTTGCCTCTGCCAGGTTCGGCGGCTCTGCAAGCAGCCATCGAAGGCAAGCATGACCGTTGGCGACAACAGCTGCGAGTGGCTGGTTAACCTCATGTGCAATAGAAGCTGCAAACTCGCCGATAGTCGCAATCTGCATCGACTGCGAAAGACGCGCCTGAGTCCTGCGCAGAATCTCCGCTGCGTTTTTCCGGTCTTCGATGTCCGCAATCAATCCATACCAGCGGATGATCCGGCCTTCAGCGTTACGCAGCGGTTCACCGAGGACATGGAACCATCGGTAGGAGCCATCGGCGGCGCGCATCTTGTATTCGGCGTCGTAGAGGCCGCCGGTTCCGATTGCATGGAACCAGGAAGCAAGCGTTGATTCCGCATCATCCGGATGAATAAAGTTGATCCAGCCATGCTCCACCAAATCGCTAACAGAAGCGCCAACAAAGTCCAGGATGCGCTGATTCACGTACTCCACCCGGCCATCGGGCTTTGCATACCAGACCAGGGCTGGAATGGTGTCGACAATCAGGCGAAGGTTGGTTGCGCTCTCCTGCAAGGCTTCTTCAGCGCGCTTTCGGTCCTCGATATCCGTGTTCGTTCCGTACCATTTGAAGACCTTCCCGGTTTCGTCGCGCAGAGGCACGGTGCGGAAGAGGAACCAGCGAAATTCTCCATCGAAGCGGCGCAGGCGCGCTTCACACTCCGTGGCTTCCCCAGAGATTAAAGCTTCGCGCCAAAGCTCGATCAAGAGTTCGATGTCATCTGAATAGACAGCGGACTTCCAACCCCATCCCCGCACATCCTCTGTCGAAAGCCCGGTATACTCACGCCAGCGTTGATTGACGAATTCCAGGCTGCCATCGGGACCCGTGCTCCACGCCAGTGCCGGGATCGTATCGATGATTAGCCGCAGTTGATCTTCGGACTTTCGGATCTCGTCGAATGCCTTGTCCAGGGCCTCTTTCGCCTGAGCCTGCTCTGTGATGTCCCTCGACATGCCAAGGATTTCGACAACCTCGCCTGCGGCGTTGACAACCGGATGACCTACGACTCGAAGATGTTGAATGGAGCCGTCGGGGAGCATTCGAAGCGTCTCAAGAACGAAGTCCTTTTTCTCTTCGATCGCCTGCCCCCAACATCCCATCAGCTTCGCCCACTCTTCCTGTGTAAACCCTTTGCCCACCTCCTCGAGCGATGGTATGGGCTGCGACGGATCGCGACGTTCCATTCTGAAGTATTCCGCCGACCAATAGATAATCTTCGTATTCTCGAGGTCGTAGGCCCAGCTCCCCGTATGGGATAACTTCTCTCCTTCCGACAGATAGAATTCGCTGCGTTGCAGAGCCTCCTGTGCCCGCCTGCGTTCGCTGATATCTCGAATCACAGCCTGGGAGCGGCCATTGCGAACCGGGGAAACCGATATTTCAACGGGCAACGTGGAACCGTCTCTGCGCAGACAGGTTCGCTCGATTTGGTAGCTGCACCCGGCCTTGAGTTGCTTGAGACGTTCGCTGAAATCGGCCCGGTCCTCCAGCACGCAAGTCTCGGCGATGTTGAGCCCGGAAGCTTCCTCGGCAGTACACTTCAACATCTGCAGACCGGCAGGGTTGATCGAGACCAGGAAGCCCGTTTCATCGACGACGCATATTGCATCCGGAGAGAGTTGTATCAGCTCACGATATTTCTCTTCGCTTTTGAGTACGTCTTCTTCTGCTTGCCTGATTGCGGTTACGTCTGTCACGGCCCCAATGTACTCGAGGTGGTTGAGTTCGCTCCTTGTCGCATCAGCCAGAACGTGTACATGTTTCACAGAGCCATCGGCCATCAGGAAACGATGCTCGAAATCCCAGTCCGATCCGATCTGAATGGCGCGGTCAAGCGTTTCCCGCACGCGCTGCCTGTCTTCCGGGTGGACCCTTTGTAGCACCAATTCCAGAGTCGGCCTGATGCTCGAGTCGAACCCGGTAATGCGATACGTCTCATCGGACCAGACAATCTCGCCACTGGCGACATTGAGGCCAAAGCTTCCTGTGTGGCTCAACTTCTGCGCTTCCGACAGATAGGATTCGCTTCGTTGCAGGGACTCCTCGGCGCGCTTCCGGTCGTCGATATCGACAAGCAAGTTGTACCAGCGGACGATACGGCCCTCAGCGTCGCGCAGCGGCCGACCACGCGAGCTGAACCAGCGGTATATTCCATCTGCGCGGAGAACACGGCATTCAGTCTCATAGAACTGGCCCGCTTCGATAGAGTGGCTCACGATGGCGATCAGCCGCGCACGATCGTCTGGATGCACGAGTGAGGGCCATTCATTCATTTCTTCCATTGTCTTGTCAAAGAAATCGAGGACTGGTTGGCTCACAAATTCGACTTCTCCGGACGGTCTCATCGTGTGAATGAGCCCGGGAATGCTATCGATGATCAGACGAAAATCGCGTTCATTCGCACGGGCCGATTCCTCGGTGCGCTTGCGATCTTCAATATCGATCAGCGCCTGGTGCCATCGCACGATTTGACCTGAGGCGTCCCGCTCGGGGCGACCCCGCACATGAAACCATCGGTAGATACCATCCGCTCGGCGGAGGCGATGCTCGATCTCGTACTCATCGCCGGTTTCAACCGAGCGCTTCCACTCTGCGAGTACGCGTGGAAGATCATCCGGATGGGCGGCATCCGTGGCTGCCCAACTGCTTAATTCTTCAACGCTGCTGTTGAAATAATTCATGAGCTCCCGACTCGCGAATTCTACTTCGCCGGCCGCACTCATGATCGCCACGAATCCCGGGATGTTAGCCAGGATCGATTGAAAACTCGGCTCAGGCTTTCCCGCACTCTGCTCAGGGCGCCCCCGAACTTCAATGTCGATACCTATTCCGAACCATTTACTAACTTCGCCAAGATTGTCCATCAGGGGACTGCCACGGATCAGAAACCTGCGGTATTGTCCATCAAAGCGGCGGAGGCGTGCTTCACATTCGCTCGGCGCCCCAGAAGCTAAAGCTGCACTCCATACTTCCTGAAGATGTTCGATATCCTCTCCATGGATGGTGGACTTCCAATCCCATTCCTGCACCTCCTCTGTCGAGAGACCGGTATAGTTCCGCCAGCGTCGATTGACGAATTCGAAGCTGCCGTCAGGATTCGTGCTCCATGCCAGTGCAGGGACCGTATCGATGATAAGTCGAAGTTGATCTTCCGATCTCCGGACTTCATCGAATGCCTTTTTCAGGGCGGCTCTTGCCTGTGGCTGCTTCGTTCCATCCATCGCCATGCCCTCCTGCTAATCCCTTTGGATTTCCACACTATCACGGCTTCCGCAGAGCCCGCACCTGGAAAGCAGCCAAGCCGAGCCAAGCGTTGCCTGATACTGGGCCCCGCTTAACCTCGTGAGGCCACGCCTGGCCTTTATACATCACTTTGAGACCGGTGCTTGGCACGGACTCATGTGCTGTCATCTACTGTGCAACCCGTTGCTTCCTTCCCTTTTTCAGAGCGCGGAGGGTGGTGTCGCAACAACTCGACGGAGAATCGTCCTCCGCGGGGCAGATCAAATTGACCTTGCCCCTGCTACAGGAACTCATACCAAGACATAATTGCGGCTCCAAAATGTGGCTGCTACTGTCATGGAGAGGATTGAGCATTGGCTTCGGAAAGTTGCATCTGCTGCGCCGGAACTAATCAAATGAGCCCCCCAAGGAGGACCCCATGCGTTCCGAAATGATTTTCGTGGCTCTAGGCCGCGAACAGAATCGCTACATGCTCTCACAGCTGATCGCCAAGGCAACGCGAAAACTGCATCGGCCACACACGCGCGTGCCCGATACGATGAACGATGCGCTAGCGCTGTTCGGCGCCGCTCACACAGGAGCAGAAGCAGCCACTCTGGAACCAGCATTGGCTGAGTTGCGCAAAGTTGCTTGACGGCGCCGCTGTCTATAACCGAACACAAGTAGCCCTTCCAACTTAGGAGTTCAACATGGCAACCATGGCAAAGCCGCTAAGTGAGTCGCTGGACGCATCGCCCGAAGTCGCTCGGTGGTGCCTGCTGCTTCTCGACCAATTGGAAGACTTGGCCACCCTGGCATGGTTCCTGGTGGCCGATGGCAAACTTGTCGAGGAGACATTCTCGCGCACCTTGGCGCAACTCGATACGATTCCTTTCGATGCGACCGCCCCGTTGCTCGCCCGCAATCTGGTTCGCAAGATCCTCATCGCACAAGCAATCGCGGTCTTGGAGGCTTCGCGCAGAGAAGAAGAGAAGAATCGAATCTTCGATCCAAGTCCTCTTGGCGATCTTCCCGATCTTCCTCGCCTGGCGTTCATGCTGAGAATGGTAATCCGTTCGTCCGTAACAGAGGTTGCCGACTTTCTTGGTGTTATGCCCTGCGAGGCGCGGGAACTTGTGAGCCATGCGATTAGTCACCTCAGCGCGGGAATGCCCTCTTCTTTGCTGACAGGTTCTCGCGAGACGTAACGGTGAATGAGAGCCTCTTGGAAGGGCAAGCGAGCCCACGACATCACCGGGCGGGTTCACAATGCGGTCCGTGCATGCATGCCCTGCTGAGACGAATAGCAACTTTTGGCTCGGAAGGGCATCCATTAGCGAGGGACCCTGGGACTACGCCGTGAAGGAGTGAGTGGAGTCTATGTGGATTGTCAGAATTGCGCTCACCCGGCCATACACGTTCATTGTGCTCGCGCTCCTCATCCTTATCATCAGCCCAGTGGTCATTCTCCGTACCCCGACTGATATCTTCCCCAACATCAATATCCCGGTCATCTCGGTGGCGTGGAATTATACCGGCCTCAATCCGGAAGAACTGGAAGGTCGGCTCACCACACCCTATGAGAAATCGCTCACCACTCTGGTCGATAACATCCAGCATCTGGAATCTACGACATATAACGGCGTCGTGGTGGTCAAGATCTTCCTGCAGCCGAATGCCAGCCTGGATACGGCCAATGCGCAGGTAACAGCGGCGTCTGAATTCCTGGTCCGCCAGTTGCCTCCGGGCACACAGCCGCCGCTGATCATCGACTTCAGCGCTTCGAGCGTTCCGATTTTGCAACTGGGGGTATCGGGACCTGGGTTTTCAGAGGACAAGCTCAACGACCTTTCCATGAACTTCCTCCGCCCTCCTCTGGTTACGGTGCCGGGCGCTGCCGTGCCTTACCCCTATGGTGGCAAGCAGCGCCAGGTGATGATCAATCTGAATGCCGGCCTGCTGCAGTCGAAAGGACTGTCTCCTCAGGACGTTCTGAATGCTGTCAGTCAACAGAACGTAGTGCTTCCTTCGGGCACCGTAAAAATCGGACAAAGCGAATATGACGTCCGTCTCAATGCAAGCCCTCGAACCGTATCCGAGCTCAACGATCTGCCGATCAAGCAAGTGAACGGTGCAACCGTCTATCTGAGAGACGTAGCCACCGTTGCCGATGGGTTCGCGCCGCAGACCAATGTTGTCCGCCAGAACGGCAGGCGTGCCGTACTGGTTTCGATCATCAAGTCCGGAACCGCCTCAACGCTCGAAGTAGTGTCTGGAATTCGCAAGATGCTTCCATCCGTAGCAACCACATTGCCTCCGGAGCTGAAGATCGAACCGCTCGCAGACCAATCGGTCTTCGTGCGTGGCGCCATCGACGGGGTCATTCGGGAAGGAGTCCTTGCCGCGGCCCTCACGGGACTGATGATCCTGCTGTTTCTTGGAAGCTGGCGCAGCACGCTGATCATCGCCATCTCGATTCCATTGTCGATCCTTTCGTCGATCATCATCCTCGGCATTCTTCACGAGACGATTAACCTCATGACGCTGGGAGGTCTTGCACTAGCTGTCGGCATTCTTGTCGACGACGCAACCGTGACCATTGAGAACATCGAGCGGTACCTTGAAGAAGGACACGCGCTGTACGACGCCATTCTGGAGGGTGCCGCGCAAATTGCCGTACCCGCACTGGTCTCCACTCTTTGCATCTGCATCGTCTTCCTGCCCATGTTCCTCCTGGGCGGCGTGGCGCGCTATCTCTTCGTACCGCTTTCTGAAGCTGTGGTCTTTGCGATGCTTGCGTCCTACATTCTTTCCCGGACATTAGTGCCGACTCTGGCCCTATTCCTGCTCAAGGTAAACCACAGAGGCCCGTCGCAGAATCCGTTTACTCGTTTTCAACATTCCTTTAGCTGCGGATTTGAACGTGTGCGCAAGGGCTACAGCGATGTACTCACGCGTCTTGTGTACGCGCGTAAACTCTTCGTTCCCATCTTTCTTACAGCGTGTCTGCTCTTCTTTGCTTTGCTGCCCTTTCTCGGTCAGGACTTTTTCCCGAACACCGACAGCGGCCAACTCATTCTGCACGTCCGCGCCAAGACCGGAACCAGGATCGAGGAGACCGCGCGCCTATGCGATCTAATTGAAGGCTCAATTCGCAAGACCATCCCCGGCGACGAAATGGGCGGCATTATCGACAACATTGGTCTCCCTTTCAGTCAGTTGAACACAATGCGAATGGTCTCAGGTACGATCGGTGCGGCTGATGCCGACATCATGGTGTCGTTGAAAAAAGGCCATCATCCGACGGCCGGTTACGTTCGTCAGCTCCGCAGCCAACTCCCTGGCGAATTCCCGGGCGCAACCTTTTCATTTCTGCCCGCGGATATCGTCACGCAGATTCTCAACTTCGGTCTGCCTGCTCCCATCGACATTCAGGTAGAAGGCGCGGACATCGAGTCAAACCGCAAGGTTGCCGACCAGATGCTGACGCAGCTCCGGCAGGTACCAGGGCTGGTCGATCTTCGCATCCAGCAGCCCGCGGACTATCCGACCCTCGATGTCAATGTGGATCGCACCAAAGCCAGCCAGGGTGGATATACGGAACTCAACGTGGCAGACAGTGTGCTCAACACCCTGAGCGGCAGCTTCCAGATACAACCGATGTTCATTCTCAACTACTCCAACGGCGTCAACTACAGCCTGGTTGCACAGTCTCCGCAATACACCATGCAGTCCATGCAGGATCTGAAGGGAATACCGATCACTGCATCCGGCACGACACGCCCCGAGATCCTTGAGGATGTGGCGTCCATCTCGCGCAACAACGAGATGGCGGTGATTTCTCACTACAACATCCGGCGCGTTATCGATATCTACGCGTCCGTTCAGGATCGCGATCTGGGAGGCGCCGGCAACGACGTGATGCGCATCGTGGCGGCCAATGAAAAGTCCTTGCCGCGCGGCAGCTTTCTCCGTGTTCGCGGCCAGCTTGAAACCATGCGCGCTTCGTACCTAGGGCTGCTTGGCGGGCTGGCCTTTGCCATCGTGCTCGTTTATCTGCTCATCGTGGTGAACTTTCAATCATGGCTAGATCCTTTCATCATCATCACGGCTCTGCCCGCGGCTCTGGCTGGTATCGTGGTCTTTCTCTTTGTCACCCGCACCACACTGAGTGTCCCGGCACTGATGGGCGCCATCATGTGCATGGGAGTGGCCACAGCGAACAGCATCCTTGTCATATCGTTCGCAAAGGAGCGGTTGGCCGAGCACGGCGACGCAGTCCGGGCTGCCCTCGAATCCGGATCTACACGTTTCCGTCCCGTTCTCATGACTGCTCTGGCGATGATTATCGGCATGATTCCGATGGCTCTTGGACTGGGCGACGGCGGCGAGCAGAATGCGCCGTTAGGCCGTGCCGTCATTGGCGGGCTGCTGTTTGCAACCGTTGCCACATTGACGTTTGTTCCAGCGGTCTTCAGCCTCCTGCACACAAGACATGGTGCAGCGAGACCCAGCCCTGCGCGCGATACAGAGAAGGATGCCGTCCATGCATAGCCAATTTCCGCACAACTATGGAGCCGATAATGACTGAACAAATCGACAATAGTGGGCAACCAGAGTCGCCGGCTGCCACAACGAAGACTTCGGGAGAGCAGAAACAATGGAAAGCAATTCACTTTGCACTCATATTCGCTGTGGTGGTGGTTGGCCTTATCGTTACGTCAGGCATTCACGCCCGTAATGTGGATGCCAAGAGGCTCCGGCAAAGTTCCCAGGCTGCCGTCGACCTGCCTGTAGCGGTGGTGCACCCGAGCAGCGGCGCGGCGACTGACGATCTGGTGCTGCCCGCCAACGCACAGCCCTATGTAGATGCGCCGATCTACGCCCGCACAAATGGCTGTCTCAGAAGGTGGTACTACGACATAGGAGCTCACGTGAAGGAGGGTCAACTGCTGGCCGAAATCGAGGCGCCTGAACTCGATCAGCAATTGATGCAGGCGCGTGCGAGCCTGAAGAGCGCACAAGCCGATCTCCAACTTGCACAGAGCACCGCGGTGCGTTGGCAGAATCTACTCAAGACGAACTCCGTCTCAAAGCAAGAGACCGATCAGGCTGTGAGCGCGTATGCCTCCAGGGAGGCCGCGGTCGATGCCAGCATGGCCAACGTGCGCAGGCTGGAACAGCTACAGGCATACGAAAAAGTCTATGCCCCGTTCGATGGAGTGATTACCGCCCGCGAAACAGATATTGGCGACCTTATCGACTCTGGCTCGACGCCCGGCGCCGGTCCGACGCCAAGGGAACTGTTTCATCTCGCGGCCATCAATCGGCTGCGGTTGTTTGTCCCTGTGCCTGAGGTCTCGGCTACTGCAATCAAGGACGGGGCGGAGGTGGCCATTACGTCAGACGAATATCCTTCCGATATCTTCCATGGGAAAATCGTTCGCAACTCCAATTCCATTGATCCGGCAACGCGCACTTTGAATGTGGAGGTCGACGTCGACAATAGCTCCGGCAAGCTGCTTCCAGGCGCCTACACCTTTGTCCACATCAAGGCGCCCGGTGTGGGAACTTCGCTGACGATTCCGTCGAACACGCTCCTCTTTCGCGCGGAGGGCTTGAGGGTTGGCGTCGTCCGTGGGGACCACGCGGAGCTGGTCCCAATCAAGATCGGCCGCGACTTTGGCGATACTGTTGAAGTGATTGCCGGCCTGCAGCCGACGGATGAAGTGATCGTGAACCCGTCCGACTCCCTGGTCAGCGGATCACCAGTAGTGGTGGCCGAAGGAGCCGGAAAATGAAGCATCTATCCACGGCAATGCTGGCCCTGGTCTGCATACTTTTTTCTGGTTGCATGGTTGGCCCAAGGTACGTGAAGCCATCCGCACCCCTGGCCCCTGCGTACAAAGAAGAAGCTCTTTCTGTGGCCGAGGATGGGTGGAGGGTCGCGCAACCGGCGGATACAGCCCTGCGCGGAGAGTGGTGGGAAGTGTTCAACGATCCGCAGCTAAACGCGCTCGAAGAGCAGATTGCAACTTCGAACCAAAGCCTCAAGATTGCCGAGTCTCATTCTCGCGAAGCGCGCGCCATGATCGGCTACAACCGCGCGGCAGAAGCGCCGACAATCTCCGTTGGCCCGTCCATCGGCTCCTTGCGGGACTCGCAGAACCAGCCGTACTTCAATCAGTCGGCCGCGAATAACGGCGGCGGCAACTTCCTGTTGCCTGTCGACCTCTCTTATGAAATCGACCTGTGGGGCCGCATCCGCCGGAGCGTAAACGCCGCACGGGAGAATGCTCAATCGAGCGCCGCGGATCTTGCGACAGCGCAACTCAGTCTTCAGGCTGAACTGGCCATCGACTACTTCGAGCTCCGTGACGCGGACTCACAGCAAGCCCTGCTCAGCGACACCGTGCAGGCTTATCAACAGGCTCTTCAGTTAACGCAAAACCGATTCGAGGGCGGTGCATCTCCCAAATCCGACGTCACCCAGGCAGCGACACAATTACAGCAGGCCCAGGTGCAGCTGACAGATGTTGGGGTGCTGCGCGCGCAATATGAACATGCAATTGCAACCCTCATAGGCGAGCCGCCGGCCAGCTTCAGTCTCCCGGCCGCGCCGATGCACGCTGCGCCTCCAGCCATGGTTCCAGGACTCCCATCGGAGCTACTCGAGCGGCGCCCGGATATTGCATCCGCGGAGCGCCAGATGGCGCAAGCGAACGAGCAGATCGGCATTGCGCGCGCAGCCTACTTTCCCACTTTTGGTTTGGGCGGCGAGGCCGGATTTGAAGGGGCTTCAGCCTTGAACTGGCTCACGTGGCCTTCCCGCTTTTGGTCGGTAGGTCCCACCTTCTCAGAGACACTTTTCGACGCTGGCCGCCGTCGCGCTTCTTCGCAGATGGCATTGGCAAACTACGATGCCACCGTGGCTAACTATCGACAAACCACGCTCACCGCTCTCCAGGAAGTTGAGGATAACCTTGCCGCCCTTCGTATTCTTGACGCCGAGGCACAACAACAGCACCAGGCCACCGCCGCCGCCGAAGAATCGTTGACGTTGTTCAACAATCGCTACCAGGGCGGAGTGGATACATATCTGCAGGTCATCACATCGCAGACTACTGCGCTCCAGAATGAACGCAACGATATCGACATTCAGCGCCGCCGCATGGATGCCACTGTACTTCTGATCAAAGCCCTCGGCGGGGGCTGGACAACAGTCAGCCTTCCAAAGCTGTAAGCGAAAAGGAGCTGCTCTTGCAGCAGACAGTTCGGAGGAATGGCGCGCACTCGATGCGTTTGATGTGGGAGGTCATCACCACTGACGCAGCACGGCGAAAGCGGCATACAAGGAGGAATCATGAAATATCAATCCATTCACGTAGTCCGTCCAACTGAGCTAGACTCCGCGACCGCTCAAACTCCTGGATCGCGGCGCTTTGCCGCTGTCCATCCTGGGGACGGCACAGAATCGTCAATGTGGGGTGGTCTCTTCGTGGTCGAGCCGGGAGCCCGCACGGGAATTCACCACCATGGAGTGCAAAACACAATCGCCTATGTCTTGAGCGGCTCATCTTACGTTCGGTGGGGCGAGCGCGGAGAATTTGATGCGACGCTGCAAGCAGGCGACTTCCTCTATGTGCCGGCGCGGCTTCCGCACCAGGAAATCAACCCTTCGAGCGACATTCCCTTCCAATGGATTGTCGTCCGCAGCACTTCTGAACCCATTGTTGTGAATTTGCCCGGTGATTTCTGGGGCGAAGTCAACTTGAATTTGACGCAGGTGCGGGCCGACGGCTAACAACAACGATTCACGTCTGAAGGAGAAAAGGAGTTTATCCAGATGAGTTATCAACCGGATGCAAAACGGTATGACGGAAAAGTGTTCAGACGGTGCGGACGATCGGGGATGGTATTGCCTCAGATATCGCTTGGGTTGTGGCAGAACTTTGGCGATGTCGATGTTTTCGAGACGGGCCGTGCAGTGGTCCGGCGGGCTTTCGATCGAGGTGTGACACACTTCGATCTTGCCAACAACTATGGCCCGCCATATGGGTCGGCTGAGAACAACTTTGGGGAGATTCTGCGAAAGGATTTTCGCGGTCACCGAAACGAACTAGTGATCTCGACGAAAGCCGGCTGGGATATGTGGCCGGGGCCTTACGGCGTGGGTGGCTCGCGCAAATATCTGCTTGCATCCCTGGACGAGAGCCTGCAGCGTATGGGTCTCAAGTACGTAGATATCTTTTACTCCCACCGGCCGACAATGGATGTCCCGCTAGAAGAGACCATGGGCGCGCTGGCGCAGGCAGTGCGGCAAGGCAAGGCGTTGCATGTTGGTATTTCGTCGTACAGCCCGGAGTGGACGCGCGAAGCGGCGCGGATATTGAAGAGCGAGGGCGTACCGCTGTTGATTCATCAGCCGTCCTACTCGATGCTGAACCGCTGGGTGGAGAAAGAACTCCTCGGCACGCTGGAGGAGCTGGGGGTGGGCTGCATTGCATTCTCTCCGCTGGCCCAGGGACTGCTGACGAACAAGTATCTCAAGGGGATGCCCGAGAACTCGCGGGCAAAGGGGGAAGGTTCATTTCAGAAAGGGTTCCTGAGTGAGGAAAACCTTCGACGTGTGCGTGCTCTAAATGAAATTGCGGTTGGACGCGGACAATCGCTGGCACAGATGGCGATTGCGTGGGTGTTGCGCGACCCAAGGATAACTTCGGCACTGATCGGGGCGCGAAATGTGGAGCAGCTCGACAACTCGCTCGATGCGTTAACGACGCTGCAGTTCACCGATTCAGAGCTGAATGAGATTGATCGCTATGCGCAAGACGGGGCGATTGACATCTGGAGCAGCGCACGGCTGGGAGCGGGGCAGGATACTCAATTCAGCGTGACTTAAACGGCGCGCGCCTCATACCAACATATAATTGGCGCCCTAGTGAATCCGCGCTAGCATCCTCGGTATGTTCTTGAGTTAACGTCACAAGAAGCAGAGGGACAATGTCATGTGCGCGCAGCAGATCCTGAACCTGGTGCCCCCATTCACCCGGGAGATAGCCGTGCAGAAAGTCCGGAAAGCTGAAGACGGATGGAACTCGCGCGATCCGCAGAAGGTTGCTCTGGCATATACGATAGACAGCCGCTGGCGCAATCGCGCTCAGTTCGCTACTGGTCGAGAAGAGATCGTCAAATTCCTGACGAGGAAGTGGCAGCGCGAATTGGATTATCGGCTGATCAAGGAACTCTGGGCTTTTGATACAGACCGCAT
>PLPU01000340.1:24218-39982 GCA_003159975.1 Acidobacteriaceae bacterium | reverse complement strand
CCGACTGTGAGATATGCGGGCTAAAGCCCATCGTTTGTAATCAATCGTTTGCGGCACGACTAAAGTCGTGCCCTTTCAAAACCTGACTTTCACCACAGGCTGCTACTGCGATTCGTCCAGGACTTCGATGCCCGAGACCGTTGCGTTGTTCACCACCGGCTCAAACGTCAGGTTGATCTTTCCCTGCGCCGTCGGCTTCACGTGGTAAAAGGTCTTGGTCAGCGCATGCAGGCTGCCCGCTTCCTTGTAGATATCGAAGTCGTTGAGAATGACGGCGCCGTTGCACATGACGCGAAACAGACGGCTACCCGTTCCGCCGACGCCGGATGCGAGTGGACCGAAATAAAACTCGGCAAAGTGCAGCACCACGGTATACCGGTCGCGTGTATCCACCGGAATGGCATAGGTGAAATGCCCATAGCGTTCGGCGCCGAACAAATCCGGATCGGGCGATCCGGCAATTTGTTGACGCTGCGTGGAGAGGCGGCCGCTCATGGAGTACGTGTCCGAGTGCCAAACGTTGTCATTGTGATCGGTGAACGAAGTTGGCTGGGTCACGATGCGGATGGGAAGCTGCTTATGCGGAATCCCAGGCAGGATCTCCAGCGCATTCAAGGCCGGCGCACCGCGTTCGCTTGTGAAGGCAAGGTGGAGGTACCCGTCCCTGGCGGGAGACACGTCGCGAAAGATTCGTTCATCGGCGATGTTTTCGCCCCCCGCGTCGGAGTTCACGTCGAAACCGGCCAGTACTTTCGTGTCGTTGATTGCAACGCTGAAAGTGGAGGTGTTGTCGTAGGCGCGGTCGGTGACGAAGTAGAGGTGGAGCTCGTAAACGCCCGGCTGCAGGGGAATGTCGTAGAAGAAATCCCCTGTCCGCCATTGCTCGAAGAGCAGTGGATCGCTGGTCCGGGCGATGAAATTGGCGGGACGGGTCCAGGTTCCCCCCTCATGAAAGAAGCGGTCGGTCCCCCAGACGGCGCCGGCGCTGTCAATCTGCGGCTCGCCGGTGTATCCGGCAAGGATGCGAATCGGCAGGGATGCGGCGCCCGCGACTGCCGGCTGAGGCAGGGACGCCGGCACAGTGGCCGCTGCAGGACCGGCTCCGCCGCTCCCACCGTTGGCAAGCGCGCCCGCATGAGAGATCCAATAGACTCCACCTGCGGCGATCAGCAATACGGCAGCCATCAGGGCGTACTGCGATCCCCGGCTCCAAGGCCGGGCGCGGACCACTTCGTTCCCGCTGGTTTCGCGATCAGCCGGTGGTTGAGGCTCGGACGCCGCTCGAAATCCGCCGTTCTGTTCGATTGAGCCGGGGACTTCCGCCACTGACAGAGCCTGGTCCACCCGGCGGGTAAACACCGGAACGTAGGTTCCTGACGGAATTGATAGTTGGATGGGGTGATTCTTTCCCTCGGTGTCGTAAAACTCTTTGAGTTTCTTGCGCAGGCGGTGGGCCTCGACCCGCGCAATTGCGTCTTCTCCGGCGTCGAAGGCGGTCTTGGACCGGCCAAAGACCTCGGTTGCAATGTTGTACTCGTGAAGCTGGTCGATCTCGCCCTGAAAATACTTTTCGCCCAGGTAGCGCAGCAGACGCGACAGGCGTGGAGACCGTGACAGCGCCTCCGCAACCGTAACGAGTTCCTCACGTTCCGCCTCCTGGGAAGGCGAAACCTGGTCTTTCAGCATTTTCCGCTCCGGCCGGCAGAGATAGTCCCTGCTGAGCCTGATGATAGTGGCCCCTTGTACGCAATTGCAACCTAATCTGCATCGCTTGCGGAACAATGCAGCCATCTCGATGAGAATCAATAACGTACATGACCGTACATTGTTCATGAAACGTTGCTGTACGAGACCGTACAAGATTAACCTTTCGCATCGTTCTCGCCCCAACATAAGGTTTCGCAGTCGGTTGTCGAGCCTGCTTCGAGCGCACGAACCCTGTTGGGATGTTTTTGGGTGGCGGCTGAGGATCGGGATCGGATCACACGGGGTGCTGAACTGGCGGCGAAGACAGGCGCCGGCAACGGGATGGTGAAGCGAGATTGAGGTGTGGGGGTTGATCGGGGAGAGACAGGCACCGACTATGAATTTGATCCACGATGAAATCGTTTACGGAGATTGCCCTTTCTCTCTCACGCGGTTTCCAAAGCCAATTGGAACAGAAGTGCTTCAACTCACCGCTTCACAGTGAGGGAGAGAGCAAGCGTGGACCGGATTTGCCCGCAGGACACAATGCCAGAGCGGGCATTTTTCAGGCCCAGGCAAAGAATCGATTTAGTCATTGAGCCGGATACGAAGGCTCTCAAAATTTGGAGGCATGCTTTGTCGAAGTCAATGATCCAACCTCTCCGCATGGGGTTTGCACAATCGCGGACGCAGAAGCGAATCTGGTGCTCCATTCTTTGCATCGCGATGTTACTGCTGGTCTCCACTGCCTGGGCGCAAAACACCGCATCGATCTCCGGCACGGTTCGCGATACGACCGACGCACTTGTTCCCGGCGCCAAGGTGACGCTGATCAATGAAGCGAGCAAGGCGACCCGGGACACGACCAGCAATGGCGAGGGATTCTTCAACTTTCTTGCCGTGCAGCCGGCCACCTACACGATTCGTGTACAGAGAGCGGGCTTTGAAACCTGGAAAGTGACGGGAGTTGAAGTCCATCCGGGGGATAGCCTGACCGTGCCCAAAATCAATCTCAAGGTCGGCGCCATCGCGGAATCGGTGACAGTGACAGCCGAGGTTGCGGGCGTCACCCTGGATTCGCCCGAACACAGCACGATGATCACCTCCGCGGATATTGCGCGCCTTTCAACCACCGGCCGCGATGCGCTGGAACTGGTGAGCATGCTGCCCGGCTTCACTCTCAATGCGGGTACCGGGCTGAACAACCAGGGGGCCGACTACAACACCACCAGCTTCAACTCTGGCAACCTGGGCAGTTACGGGGCCAACGGCTCCGCTCCCCAGTCGGGCCAGGTCAACGTGGTGTCCGATGGTGCGCAGGTTACCGATCCCGGCGATATGGGAGCGACAACGGCGAATATCAACATGGACCAGGTGCAGGAGATCAAGGTGCAAACCTCCAACTTCGGCGCCGACGAGGCCAAGGGGCCCATCGTCATCAACGCGGTTGGCAAGTCAGGCGGCGCGGTCTATCACGGGGGGCTCTACATGTACGCCCGCGACCACATCTTCAACTCCAACGACTGGCTGTCGAACAACTCCGGCGTCACCAAGGCACCCGCGAAATACTACTATCCCGGCGCCACCATCGGCGGTCCGGTCATGATCCCGGGCACTCATTTCAATGAGAGCAAGAGGCTCACCTTCTGGGCCGGGTTTGAGTACTACGACCAGTTGAACAACACCAACGGAACCTATGGCGGCCCGACCTACGCGTTTATTCCGACCGCATCGATGCTGGGGGGCAATTTTTCCGAGACTTCGCTCGCTTCGGCATTCAATGTGAACGCCGCCGATCTGGCCGCAGGTTGCCCCGAAGACTACAGCCAGTCGTCTGCCTTTTCCAATATCGGCGGCGACTGCTTCTCTCCCTCAAACGGGACCCTCGACCAGAACGGCGCGCCGGTGAACGGGGGCATGCTGAATACCATCAACCCGGCGATGGCCAGCTTCACCAAGCTCTACCCGAAACCCAACATCACGCCGCAGCCGGAAAACGGGTACGCATCTTCGGGATACAACTGGGCGAAGAATGTGATGGCCACAAACAACGGATTCCAGCTTCACGGACGCGTGGATGAGAATGTGTCGGACACGCTGAAGATCTACGCAACCTACAACTGGGAGAAGATCAACACCCAGCAGCCTCTCAATAACATCTACTACAACCCGCCCAACACCATACCCTATCCCACGCCTTTGGATTCATACGGGGATTCGAATTATGCGTCGCTCAACCTGACCAAGACCCTGGGGAACTCGATTACCAACGAGGTTGTTCTGGCGGGTCTCTACTTCGATGAGCCCCAGCAGTTTCAGGATCGCGCCGCCACGCTGGACACCGGCACGCCGTGGGCCGCTGCGGGCTATTCGGGAGGAGCGTTGAAGAACGGAATCAACCAACTGCCGCGCATTTACTCATGGGAGGGGATCGGCGTTCCCAACTTTTCCTTTGGTTATGTGCCTGCTAACAGCGAATACCTCAGAAAGTCTTCCTGGAATGTGACTGACAACCTCACCAAGGTCTATCGCACGCACACCATCAAGGCGGGCGTCTACGCAGAGCAGGCCAGAAACAACAATGTCCCGCTCGGAAGCCAGGCGAACGGAAATATCCTCTTCGATCGCTACGAAGGGTGCATTCCAAATCAGACAACGCCCAGCTATAGCACGAATCCAACAACCGGGGACGTCACGCTTGCAAATCCCAGCGCCTCCGGCATGGGAAACACCGTGGCCAACTTCCTGATCGGCTGCACAGGCGGTTATACCCAAGCTAACTCGAATCCGCCTACCGACTTGTATTTCAACACCCTTGAATTTTATGCAACGGACGAGTGGAAAGTGAATTCGAAGCTGACGCTCACATTCGGCATCCGGCTTTCCCATCTTCCACCGTGGTCCGATGCGCATGGTGTTGGCGCCGCAGTCTGGGATCCGACGAAATACAATCCGATTGCGCCCGGCACGTTCGACACAAACATGACACAAAGCGCCACCACCTGGCCCGGCATCTCCTGGCATGCGCTGAATTCAAGCATTCCAGTGGCCGGCTGGGCCTCGCGCCCGCTGTTCTATCAACCGCGCGCAGGCATTGCGTATGACATGTACGGGAACGGAAAGAGCGTCTTTCGCGGCGGCTTCGGCGTATATCGTTCGCGAGACTCCGCTAACATAACAGGCGCCGCGATTCAGACGGCCACCAACCTGATCAACTACACCATCAACACCAGCTTTGCCGATAGTTGCACGCTCGACCAGTTGTTCAATCCGGCTCCGGTTTCAACACCGCTGAGCAATTACCCGCTCAGTTCAAAAGTCGTTGCATGCGGATACTACACCGGGTCGTATTCCGGGACCGCGGCTACCGGAACCTACACTGGATCGCCGGCCTTTGACGCGACGCCCGGGGTGTTCACGAGCACCGGCGCGGTAGGCAGCATCGCCGCCGACAACCCGCATGACAGCGAGCAGCCGGTCACCTACAACTACAATTTCACGCTCGATCAGCAGTTGGGGCACAGCATCATGTTTGAACTTGCCTATGTGGGCAATGAAAGCACCAAACTCTCTACGTTGGGCAATCTGCAAAACCAGAACGTGATCCCGCTGGGAGCGTTCTTCAAACCCGATCCGCTGACCGGCGCAACCAATCCGACGTACAACATTCCCAACAGCATTGTGAACGACTACCGGCCCTATCCCAACTATCAGCAGGTGGATGTTCCCGCCCACACGAACTGGTCCAACTACAACGCGATGCAGGTTTCGTTGAACAAGCAGCGCGGGTCTCTGGTGTTCGGCGTCAACTACACCTGGTCAAAGGCGATGGGGGTGCGCGGCAACTACGACACGGGTAATATCGGCGACCCCGTGAATCCTCATCACGATTACGGCATTGTCTCCTTTGACCGCCCGCAAGTGATCAACTTCAGCTACTCCTACCAGGAGGGAACAAAGTTTCACGGTAATCGGGAACTGGGATGGTTCCTGAATGGCTGGGAGGGTTCCGGCATCACCACCATTACCAGCGGCCCGGATCTGGCCATTGTCAATGGGAGCACAAACTTCGGATTCTCCGCGGGCGCCAGCTATCTGGTGGCTCAAGGATCGACCACAGCCGTCAGCATCCCAGTCGGGGCGCAGGAGTGGCTGGGCAGCTCCGATTACACGCTTCAGCCGACGGTCACGTGCAATCCGAAGGCAAATCTCCACTCGCAGGTCCTGTCCGGTAACACGGCGTCCAGGCAATATGTGAATGGCAGTTGCTTTGCAATTCCGGCACCGGGAACGCAGGGTTGGTGGAACCTGCCGGACGTGCACGGTCCGGCGTACTTCAAGTCCGATCTTTCCATCTACAAGGACATTCAGATAAACGATCGGCAGAACCTTCAGTTGCGCGCTTCCGGCTTCAATTTCCTCAACCATCCAATCCCGTCGTTCAACAACAACAACCTGGTAGCGCTGGATCTTACCTATGAGGATCCGGCATGCACTGTGAGCACGGGCGCGGGTTGCTTTTACTCGGAGCAGGCAGCCCTGGCTGGCATGAAGCTGGAGAACGCGGGTTTCGGGTTCACGCCGTATAAAGCCGGGGTGCGCATAGTTGAATTCGGCGTCAAGTACAACTTCTAAGTAGCAGGGATGGGTATCGATACGGTTCCCCTCCCGCGTGCTGAATGAAGGCCGGGTTGTGGCGACGGCGCAGGTGAATCCGAGAGACGGAACAGGAAACTAAGCAGCATGCGGCAAACCGCAGTGATTTTGGAGGCTTGAAATGTTGAGGATTGATTGGATGAACGGTTGGACCCGGCGCATCGAATGGCTGACGATGCTTGCCGCGCTGCTCCTGGTGGCGTCCCCGGCAATGTTCGCGGCCAGTTCTTCCGTGCCGGGGACCGTGGTTTCCACCGTAAGCACCGTCTCCGCGACGGGACTGGCGGGCGACGAGTCCAACGTGGTTCTGGATTCCTGCGGGAATATCTACGCGATCCAGCAATACGGCGGAGAGGTGGATGAGATTCCCGCTGGAGGCGGAGCAATTACGGTTGTCCTGGCCGCGGGGGGCGCAAATTACGATATTGCGCCGCTGTCGATCGACGCTGCGAAAGCCAACTTGTATATTCTCCAGGGTACGACCGGAAGTCTGTATAAGATTCCGATTACGAATTGCGTACCGCAACCGGCGTCCAAGGTCACAGTTAGCAACGTCGTCGGCAATCTTGGTGCGCTCAGTTATTACTGGAACGGTTCTGCCGTGGCGACGGATTCAGCGGGCGATGTGTTCATTGGAACCAACGTTGCGTGCTGTGCGCCGGTGGACGAACTGGTCGAGGAGTACGGTTCGACCGGTTACACGACTGGCACAACCCTGCTGGGTGGAGTCACTTCGCTGGCCAACCCCATCACTTCGATTGCAGTCGACTCCAGCAACAATATTTACTACGTTTCCGGCGGTGCACTCTATGAGTTGCCCGTCACCACTCCGGCCACGACATCGACCCAGGCCGTATATGGCGCTACCCCGATTGCCTATGGCTCGGGATACACGACGGTGGTCGGTGTGAGCCTCGACAGTGCAGGCAATCTGTTCGTCGTTGACAGCGGCAGTTCCACCATCTTCGAGATTCCGTTTGAGACAAGTGGCAGCACCTCTGCCTTGAATCCGAACGATCAATACATTGTGGCGACCGGATCGGCTCTCACCCTTGCCAACGCCGTCGCGCCCGACCCGTCGGGAAATCTCTTCTACGGAAACAACACCTCTTCGGTTTTTGAAGTGACCCGCAACAACGCCAATTTTGGCTCGCAAGCCGTGTCCAGCAGCGGAAATGTGACCTTGAACGTGGTCTTCAATGCAGCGGTAACGCCAACATCGATCGCAATCGTTCCCCCTGGTGGGGACTTTTTGTCGGCAAGCGGCGGCACCTGCGCTGCCAAGACAGCGCAAGCGGCTGGGAGCACCTGCACTGTGACGGCAAGTTTTTCGCCTCAGACTGCCGGACTTGGCAAAGGCGCCCTGGTGCTGTCGGATTCAGCGGGCACCCTGGCTACAGCGAATCTCTACGGCGTAGGACTGGGCGCGGGGGTGACGATTGACCCCGGCACACCCACCGCGACCGGAAGCGGAATTGTCACGCCAACAGCGGTGGACCTGGATGCCCTCGGCAACCTGTATGTCGCCGATAGCAGCAACGGAACGGTTTGGGAGATTCCGGCGGGTAGCGTCACGCCGGCTGCCATCGCAACTGGTTTCAATTCCCCGGCGGGCGTAGCTGTGAATGGCGCAAGCGACGTGTATGTCTCCGATACCAAAAACAACCAGATTGTAGAAATTCCCGTGGTCAACGGAGCACTGAGCGCCGCAGCGCAAATCACGCTGGTTTCAAGCACCGCGAGTATCGCCGGCGCCACTTTGAAGAATCCTACGGGCTTGGCCGTCGATGCGCAGGGCAACCTCTACATTGCCGACACCGGGAACAACAGGATTGTCTTCCTGCCGCAAAGCGGTGGCTGGGAGTTGAGCCAGGCCTCCACGCTTGGATCGGGCTTCAATGGTCCGCTGGCCATCACCGTCACAGCCTCGGGGCTCATCTATGTTGCGGACTCAGGCGATGGCAAGGTTTACAGCATTTCCTATCCCAGCGCGGCCGCCCCAATGACCCTGGCGGCAACGGGCTTCAACAGTCCATCGGCGCTCAGAACCGACGCAGCGGGAGATCTGTATGTCGTCGACGAGGGCAACACAAAAGTCGTGCGCATTCCCAATATTGCCGGAACCCTGGCAACCAGTAGCTCTGCTGAAGTCAGCTTCGGCATCGCCAACCCCGACGGTCTGGCAATCGATCCTTCCGGCAATCTGTATATCAGCAATCTCAACGACGCGAGCGGTCCGGTTTATGTGGTCAATCGAACCAGTCCAACGCTTTCGTTTGGGAACATCAATCCTCTAAGCTCCAGCAATCCAACTTCGGTCCAGGTGGAGAGTGCCGGCAATCAGACATTGAAATTGGGTTCACCGTATTATCAGGCCACCGGAAGCACCAATGCATTTGTGCTGGACACTTCAGAGGCCAATGCCTGCGCCGCTTCGGACTCTCTTGCCGTTGGCGCGAATTGCACCGTGGAGGCTACCTTCACGCCGCCTGGCTCCGGCACCTTCAACGAAACGCTTGCGCTCGCAAGCAATGCGGCTGGCGCACCGCAAATCAATTTGACCGGCGTCGGCGTAGCCACGCAAGCCACAACCACCACCCTGACAGTCACTGCGCCGACTGGCACTCCTTATTATGGGCAGGCGATCGACCTGAGCGCGTCGGTAACCTCAAGCGCGGGCTCTCCCACCGGTACTGTCGCTCTCCTGGTGGATAATGCTCAAGTCGCCACCAGCACGCTCAGCAACGGAACAGCGACATTCGCACTGAACAATGGCCTTTCCGGTGGCACCCACACATTCCAGGCGGTGTATTCCGGCTCTCAAACCGTAACGACCATTTACGCCAGCAGCGAATCGGCGGTCGATACCGTCATCGTCAGCGCCGTCGCCACAACTACAACGACCTCGTTCACGACGCTCGATATCAACCCACCGAGCCAGCCCGCCGGCACAGCGCTGGCCCTCACCGCAACCGTCGCTTCAACGTTCGCCGGGATTCCAACCGGAACGGTAACCTTCAACATCACCGACTCCGGCGGCCAGACCATCGCTCCGCAAACGGTGCTGTTGGCGGCGGCCAGCGGCGGCGTCTTCCAGGCCACGTACTCCTTCACTCCACCGGCTCCGGCCTCCGGCGTTGCCTACAATGTGGTTTCATTCACCGCCACGTATAGCGGCGACAACAACTTCAACCCCTCCACCAGCGGGTCCGAATCGTTCGATGTGGGCCCTGCAATCGGTTCGGTCCTGGTCACTGCCAGCGGCTCAACCATGAGCAGTGGTCTCGGCGGCAGCAGCACCATTACATTTACCAACACAAGCTATGGCGGCTGGAACGGCGTCATCGGCTATCAATGCCTTGCTTCTTCGCTGCCTGCCAATGCAATCTGCGTTTTCGAGCCGGGACAGGTGACGCTGAATGCCAGCACCTCAGCCAATTCCTATCCCCTGGCCACGACAACGTTGCAGGTGATTGTAGACAACCCGCCCAATTCGCCGCTGGTTAGCTCGATGCTGTGGTGGATGGGCGGCCTGACCGGACTAGCGCTGCTCTTCGTCCGCCGTCGGGCGATGCGCGGAGCCTGGGGAGGGGTGACGATGCTGATCGGGATGGCCCTGCTGGCGGTTTCCGCAACCGGTCTGATGGCCTGCAATAACGGAATTCAGTACGCGACTCCGGCCGGCAGCAGCACCGTTACCGTGTATGCCAATTCTGACCCGTTCGTCGTTTCAGGGGGCTCAGTCAATACGTCAGAGACCCAGCCCTGTGGCGCCACGGTCCCCGGATCGAATCCAGCACAAGGCAACCCAACCGTGCTGCCCTGCGCCCAAGCGACGTTCCAAGTATCGCTGACGGTGAAGTAGGCCGCAGCGCTCACCACAGCCAAGGCCCGGATTCGAGCGGTTTCGATTCATTTGTTGACCTTTGAAGGTCATGCGAGGTGGCATTTTCCTGGGGAAAATGCCACTTGGCCTCAAGCTTTCTATAAAGAGCAGAATCGAAACCGCTGTAGCGCAAGGTATTCGGGCCTTTGCATCTGGCGCGACGCGCATAAGAGCGATCAACCGCTTTGAGATCATCTATTCTTACGTGAGAGAGAATCGATGAAACTCCGACCAAAAGCAGGAGGAATTGCCCGGCGGATTTGCTTCTGCCTGGCGATGATGGTCATGGCGGTATATCTCTCGGCCTGCCATGCGCCGCCGAGCGCCACACTCACGCTCTCGGTTGCAGCCAGCCTCGAGGATGCCATCGTCGAGGTTGAAGCCGATTACAACCGCAGCCACGCCGCCATCGACTTTCGCAACAACTTCGGCTCATCGGGAACCCTGGCGAGCGAGATTGAGGAGGGTGCGCCGGTGGATGTGTTCTTCGCCGCTGCGTCAAAGCCCGTTGACGATCTGGACGCGAAAGGACTGGTTGCGCCGGGAACGCGCCACGATCTGCTGCGCAACCAACTGGTGCTGATTGCGCCTCAGGACTCGAAGCTGCGGGACTTCAAGGGACTCGCGGATCGCTCCATCCGGTTTATCGCTCTTGGCGATCCGGGCAGCGTTCCCGCGGGCCAATACGGACGTCAAACCCTCCGGGCTCTCGATCTCTTCGACAAGATCGGCGCAAAGCTCGTGTTAGGAAAGGATGTTCGCCAGGTTTTGACGTACGTTGAAACCGGCAATGCCGATGCGGGCCTGGTTTACTCGACCGACGCGGAGACCTCCGGGAAGGTTCGTGTTGTGGCCGTGGCTCCGGAATCGACTCATGACCCCATCGTCTATCCTGCTGTGGTATTGAAAAGCAGCCGCGATCCCGAGGATGCACGCAAGTTCATCGAGTTTCTTGGCAGCCCTGCCGCGCAAGCAATCTTTATCAAACGTGGATTTACAATAGCGTCATCGTGACGCTGCCCATCGATCCCTCGCCGCTTTACATCTCTCTGGCCACCACGTGTGCCGCAACCACGGCCACTTTCTTTTTGGGCCTGCTTGCCGCGAGGGCCATGTACGGGGTTCGCGGCAGTTTGCGCGCGTGGATCGACGGCATCCTGACACTCCCGCTGGTTCTTCCGCCCACGGTCGTCGGTTTTTTTCTGCTGTTGATCTTTGGGCGCAGAAGCCCGCTCGGCGTCGCGCTCGAGCACATCGGCATCACTATTGTGTTTTCGTGGCCGGCCACCGTCATCGCTGCAACGGTGGTGGCGTTTCCGCTCATGTATCGCACCACGCTGGCCGGGTTTGAGCAGGTCAATCCAACGCTTCTTGAAGCCGCACGAACACTGGGCGCTTCAGAGTGGGCCGTGCTCCGCAGAGTGTTGTTGCCGCTGGCTGCTCCGGGCGTGATTGCAGGAACGGTGCTGGCGTTTGCGCGATCGCTCGGAGAATTCGGCGCGACCCTCATGCTGGCCGGCAATATTCCGGGCCGCACGCAGACCATGCCCATCGCCATCTTCTCCGCGGCCGAAGACGGCAACATGCATCTGGCTTTTGTCTGGGTGATTTTGATTGTCGTGTTATCGCTGGCAATCATCCGGTTGCTGAATGTGCGGGGGCCCGCGCAAAGATTGCCGCGAAGGCCGGTTCAGTTACCAAACGAAGTTTCGAATGCGCCGCTTGCTGTTACGGTTCGCCAGCCGAATGCACTCGCGACAGCAGCCGCGCACGAGACGGCAGCGGCGCTCGAGATCGACATTCAGAAGGCTCTCGAGAACTTCAATCTGCAGGTGGCGTTTCGCACCGGCCGCGGCCCGCTGGGATTGCTGGGAGCATCCGGAGCAGGGAAGACCATGACGCTGCGCATGATTGCCGGCGTGGTGACGCCGAATCGTGGCCGCATCGTCCTCAATGGCCGCGTTCTCTTCGACGGCACGGCCGGTACAAATCTTTCCGCGGCAAGCCGGAAAATCGGTGTGGTTTTTCAGGATTACGCGCTGTTTCCGCATCTGACCGTGGCTGAAAATGTGGGTTTCGGTTTGAGTGCAATACCTGAGCAGGAGCGCCGATTGCGCGTCATGAATCTGCTGAGGCTCATGCGCATCGCAGAGCTCGCCGGACGCTATCCAAAAGAGATTTCCGGAGGGCAAAGGCAGCGGGTAGCCATAGCGCGTTGCATGGCCATCGAACCGGACGTCCTGCTGCTCGATGAACCCTTCGCTGCGCTCGATCCCCATCTGCGGCGGCAAACGGAAGAGCAATTGCGGGAGACACTGGCGAGTTACAGCGGCGTTGTGCTCTTTGTAACTCACGATATGGAGGAGGCGTTCCGGTTTTGCAGCGATCTGCTGGTCATCGACGGAGGACGCGTGATCGCTTCCGGACCGCGGCGCCAACTCTTCGAACGGCCCCAAACCGTGGTTGCCGCACGGCTGACGGGCTGCAAGAACATTGTTCCCGCGCGTCGTGCAGCAGCCGACCGAGTTAGCGTTGAGTTATGGAATTGCGAGTTACGATCGGCAGCGCCGGTATCCGATTTACTGACGCACATCGGCGTCCGCTCCCATCAAATCATTTTCCAGCAGGAAGCCGAAAATGAGAACACATTTACCTGCTGGCTAGTGAGTTCCAGCGAAGCGCCGCATGAGATGACGCTCTATCTTCGCCTGCACACGGCGCCGCAAGAGGGTGAACCGCCCCATCTGCAAGCCGACATTGCCAAGGAAGCCTGGCGGGTGCTGAGCGCGCAGCCGCAACCATGGCGCATCACTATCGATCCCGCGCGCCTGCTCCTGCTTGAGGGTTGAGCCTTTCGCTATCCTCTGCGCTCAGCGCCGCCTCGGACAATGTGGAATCCTGTTCCGGTTTGGAGTTGCGCCACAGAATGAATGCGGTAATTGCGGTGGTGATAACCATGCCGAAGCCGAATTCCGTGGTGATGTAAAGCGCTCTTCCGCTCTGAACGGTACTGCGGTCGAAGATGCCCTGGATAAAGAGATTGTGGGTTGCATGAAGCATGGCGCAGGGCCACAGACTCTTTGAGCGCAGGCGGAGCCAGCCGAGTATATAAGCGTCGGCGATCACCATCAGCGTGAAGCAGGTCAGCGCGAAAGCCTTGGGCGTGCCGGAGTTGTAGTCGGCGAACAGCAGCAGGGGATAGTGCCACACTGCCCAGATGCATCCGCTGATGAGGCAGCCGATGCGCCAGCCGAATCTGCCGGTAAGGCGGGGAAGGAGAAAGCCGCGCCAGCCGATCTCTTCACCCAGTGCCGATGCGATGCTGCGGACGATGCCGAACGTGGCAAAGACGGGCAGGCCAAGCAGGAAGGTCGCCGTAAGGGGCGACCCAGGGAACCCGAAAGCTGTGCCCAGTTGGGAAGCGAAGGCTGGGAACGCATAGGAATGCGGGACCAGCATCCAGCACGCGATGTAGACGGGGAGGGCGTAGAGAATAGGCAGGACGTAAGCCAGCACTTCAAAGCGGACGGGACGCCAGTTCCATCCGAGCGATGCGATGTCGATTCCGAGAATGCGGCAGGTGAGGCATGCCGCTGTGGCCGGCATCCACATGAGCACGCCGACGACAAGACCGAAGCCGACCGACAGGTGCTGCGCGTGAATCACAAGCAAGTAGGGTCCGAGGCTGAGCGTGAAGACCAGCAGCAGATAAGTGAGGATGCCACGGCTAGTGAGCGTCATAATTGTGCAGCATAGCCGAATTCAACGTTTGTTGCGGAACTATTTTTTGAGTTGCTTGAATTCCGGTGCGTTCTTCAGAGCTTTTTGATTGACAGAATGCCTCTTCATTGAGAAAGTGTTTGCAGCCAGTCCTGGATTCCCCAGCCGTGCAACGTATGTTTCGGTTCCGTGGACGGACAAACGCCAGCACTCAATTACGCCGATTCACGACGGCGCGAAGCCGTTGAATCCACACGAGGTCTTCGATGCGCGCAACAATGAGGTGTTGTCTTTTCCTGATGCTGTTTCTGGCCGCTGTGCCGCTGACGCGCGCGCAGGCTTTGAGCGGCGAGGCGATCAATCACTTGCCGCTCTCCAAGCTGGTCTTCCCGTCGGTTGTCACCAGCATCGAGCCGACGGTGGTGCGGATCGATGGCCACGATACGCTCTGCTACGAACTGTACATCGTGAACATGGACTCGACACCGGTGGAGCTGAGCCGGGTCGAGGTGTTGACCGGGACGCAGGACCTGCTTGATCAGTCGGGCGCTCCGTTGGTTGCCGCTCTCAAGCACTCGACGAAGACACCGCCGGCAGCCGGTACAGAGGGTGTGATCGGTCCGGCCGAACAGGTCGTATTCTACGCGTGGGTCGATCTTCCGCATGGTTCGAAGCCCCCGACGGAGATCCGCCATGCGCTGACTTTGCGCAGTCAGGATGGGACCGACACGTTGCGGATTGTGACGCAGCCGATCGAGGTGAAGCCGGCGACCCAAGTGATCCAGTCACCGCTGCGCGGCTCCAATTGGCTTGCCGGAAACGGGCCGGGGAATACGTCTGGCCATCGGCGCGGGATTATTCCGCTGGATGGAGCGGCGCGCGTTCCGCAGAGGTTCGCGATCGACTGGGTTCAGGTGGATAAGAACGGAAAGACATTTTCCGGCGACGAAAAGAAGAACGAGAGCTACATTTGCTATGGGCAAAAAGTGCACGCGGTTGCGAATGGCGTGGTCACCGAGGTCAAGGACGGGATTCCGCAGAATGTACCGGGCATGGATTCGCGTGCTGTACCGATTACGCTGGAGACGGTGGCCGGCAATCACATCATCCTCGATATCGGGAACGGGGTGTATGCGTTCTACGCGCATTTACAGCCGGGTTCTTTACGCGTAAAGGTGGGAGACCGGGTGAAGGCGGGGCAGGTGCTCGCGCTGCTGGGCAACTCCGGCAATTCAACGGAGCCGCATCTGCATTTTCACTTGATCGATCGGAGTTCTCCGCTGGGCGGGGAAGGGCTTCCGTTCGCGTATCCGTCTTATTCTCTCCTGGGCAAAGGCAGCCTGGACGGGGATGCGGCAAAAATGGATTGGTTGACCTCGAAGCGGGCGGTGCATGGCGAGATTCCCGCGGAAAACGAAATCGTTCAATTTGGGGACGAAGACAAGTAGACGCCGCATTGCGAGGCAGGAGTCCGAATGATGAAAAACATAAAGTCGACGAGCGCCCTGGTGTTCGCGTTGCTATTTCTTGCGATACCGGCGACACAGAGCGCAGGCCAAGCGGCACGGAAAGCGCAGCCTGACGAATTCAAGCAAACTGACGTCATGATCCCAATGCGCGATGGAACGCGGCTCCAGACGGTGATCTTCGCACCGCTTGCAGTGAGTGAAGACCTGCCGATTCTGTTTACGCGCACTCCGTATGGTGTGCCGGAAAACCAGGCAGGGCTGACCGCGAAAGACAGTCCGCTTCGCCCTCTGATCGCCGATGGATACATTTTCGTCTTTCAGAACCTGCGTGGACGTTTCAAGTCGGA